>CAZPJM010000367.1:0-4866 GCA_964586865.1 uncultured Enterobacteriaceae bacterium | reverse complement strand
GGACCGTCGGCGGGGGGCCCATCCGGGGGCGGGACCAGGTCGGGGCCCGGGGGACCCTGCTGGTGGAGGGCCAGCGGATCGGCACGACGCCGAGGTCGGGACCGGCGAAGGCGGGCCTCCTCGACCCGCTGGCGCAGGGCGACCTCGTGGATGCGGACCCGGGCGGCCACCCGGGCGACGATGTCGGTCCCCTCGGTGAGGGCGAGCAGCTCCACCAGCTCGTCCACCAGCGCCTCCCGGGCCACGCTGCCCCCGCCGACCCGGGCGAGGCGCCGGTCCACCACCCAGTCCAGCAGGGGCTGGCAGCGGCCCATGGCCACCTCCATGGCCGCGGCGCCGTCCTCGCGGATGAGCTCGTCCGGGTCCTTGGCCCCGGGGACCTCGAGGCGCAGGGGCTGGACCCCGGCCTCCATGAAGAGGGGGAGGCTCTTCTCGGCGGCGCGTCCGCCGGCCTCGTCGGCGTCGAACAGGGCGACGGCGGTGCCGGTCAGCCGGCGCAGGGTCTCCAGGTGCTCCCGGGTCAGGGCGGTCCCGCAGGTGGCCACCGCCTCGGGGAAGCCGGCCTGGTGGAGCGAGATGACGTCGAAGTAGCCCTCGACCAGCAGGACCCGATCCCGCTGCTGGATGGCCCGGCGGGCGTGGTGCAGCCCGTAGAGGACCCGGGACTTGCGGTACACCTCGGTCTCGGGGCTGTTCAGGTACTTGGGACCCTCGCCCTCGAGGAGGCGCGCCCCGAAGGCCACGATGCGCCCGCGCTCGTCGGTGATGGGGATGGTGATCCGGTCGCGGAAGGTGTCGTAGTGGCCGCCGGTGCGCTCGCTGCGCTTGGCCAGGCCGGCGTCGAGCAGCAGCTCGAGGGGCACCCGCTCCCGCTGGAGCCGGTCCAGGGTGGTGGTCCAGCCGCCCGGCGCGAAGCCGAGGCGCCAGGTCCGCGCCGTCTCCGGCGTGATCCCCCGCCGCTCCAGGTAGGCCCGGGCCTCCGCCCCCTCGGGTCGGGTCCACAGCACCGCCTCCCAGAAGCGGCTCGCCGTGTCGAGGACCTGGTGGATGTCGGCCTTGAGGGCCAGCCGGCGTCGCTCGGCCGGCGTCATCTCCCGCTCCTCCAGGGTCACCCCCGCGGCGTCGGCCAGCTCCCGCACCGCCTCCATGAAGGAGACGCCCTCGATCTCCATGAGGAACTTGAAGCAGTCGCCCCCCGCCTGGCAGCCGAAGCAGTGGTAGATCCGCTTGTGCGGGACCACGTGGAAGGAGGGGGTCTTCTCCTGGTGGAAGGGGCACAGCCCCACCAGCGAGCTCCCGCGGCGCTGCAGGCGCACGTGTCGCTCCACCAGCGCGGCCAGATCGGTGCGCTCGCGGATCTCGTCGATCTGGTGGCGGGGGATTCGGGCCATGGGTCAGGCCGCTGACGCCTCGACCGCCTCGCGCAGGGTCGCCTCGTCGTGGACGGCGTCGCTCACGCGGCCGATCCGGGCGCCCACCTTGCGGAGCTTGCCCACCAGGTTCTCGTAGCCGCGATCGAGGTGGTAGATGCGGAGGACCTGGGTGAGCCCCCGGGCCGAGAGGCCGGCGAGGACCAGCGCCGCCGAGGCCCGCAGGTCGCTGGCCATGACGGTGGCCCCGGTGAGGCGGTCCACCCCGGTCACGGTGGCCACGCGGCCCTGCACGTCGATGCGCGCGCCCATCCGGAGCAGCTCGGCGGCGTGCATGAAGCGGTTCTCGAAGATGTTCTCGCGGAAGACCGAGGTCCCGCGCGCCCGGCAGGCCACCGCCATGAGCTGGGCCTGCATGTCGGTGGGGAAGCCCGGGTGGGGTGCGGTGTCCACATCGATAGCGTGGAGCGGCCCCTCCCGGCGGCAGCGGATCCGGTCGCCCTCGACCTCGACGGTGCAGCCGCTCGCCCGCAGGGTCTGGAGCACGGCGGTGAGGTCGTCCGGGCGCGTGTCGGTGAGGGTCACATCGCCCCCGGCCACGGCGGCGGCGCAGAGGTAGGTCCCGGTCTCGATGCGATCGGGCAGGATCCGGTACGGGCGCGAGGCAGGGGTCAGGCGGGGCACGCCGTGGATCACCAGGGTCGAGGTGCCCGCGCCCTCGATGCGGGCGCCGAGGGTGCCGAGGAAGTCGGCCAGATCGATGATCTCGGGCTCCCGCGCGGCGTTGTGGATGACCGAGGTGCCCTCGGCCAGGGTGGCGGCCATGAGGATGTTCTCGGTGCCGGTCACGGTGGGGACGTCGAGCCGGATCTCGGCCCCGCGCAGGCCGTCGGCGCGACCGTGGACGTAGCCGCCCTCGAGGACGAAGCGGGCGCCGAGCGCCTCGAGCCCCTTCAGGTGCTGGTCGATGGGGCGCACGCCGATGGCGCAGCCCCCGGGCAGGGAGACGCGGCACTCGCCGTGGCGGGCGAGCAGGGGGCCCAGCACCAGCACCGAGGCCCGCATCTTGCGCACCACGTCGTAGGGAGCCTCGGAGAAGGCGATACGGCTGGTGTCCAGCCGGGTGCTCTCCTCGGCGAAGAGGCTGGGGCAGCCGATCCGGCCCAGCAGGGAGAGGGTGGAGGAGACGTCCACCAGCGCGGGCAGGTTGGTGAGCCGGTGCTCGCCCGGGGCCAGGAGGGTGGCGATGAGGATGGGCAGGGCGGCATTCTTGGCGCCGGAGGCGCGGATGGTGCCGGAGAGCGGCTGGCCGCCGGCGACGACGATCTTGTCCATGGGAGGGCTCCGAGGGGCGCGAGGAGGGCGGCCGCGGGGACGGCCGGGGCGGGCGCGGGGTCCGCCTGGCCCGGGGGGATGCACGGGGCGTGCCGGGCGGCGGAGGAGGGGGTCCCGCTAGCCTACCGCCGCCGGAGACGGGGATCCACCGGCCCTCCGCGCCCCCGTGCCGAGGCGGCGAAGGGGCGGATCGACACGATTCCTGTCGGCGGCGATGGGATCCGTCGCGGCGCGGGGTCCGGCGAGGCGGATCTTGACAGGCCGCACCGGAACGGGTTTCCTGCGCCGACGCGGGAGGCGTGCATGCGGTGGTGGTGGCTGATCCCGACCCTGGTGGCCTGCGCGGGCTCGGATGGAGGCTCGGTCCCCCGGGACACGGACCTGGACGACACGGCGGTGGACACGGACGTGCCGGTGATCCCCCAGTGGGCCGATGTCACCATCGAGACGAGCACCACCCTCACCGACGTCACCACCGATGGGAGCGGCGCCATCGTCGTGGGCGAGGACGGCTCGGCCTGGCGGGTGCTCCAGGGGGCGCCGGATCGCCTGGACACCGGCGTCACCGCCGACCTCACCGGCCTGTGGGCCGCCCCCGGCGGCGATCCCCTGTTCGCCGTGGGCTACGCGGGCTCCGTCCTCCGCTTCGAGGAGGGCGCCTTCGTGCGCAAGGACGATCCCGCCCTCGGGACCACCAACTTCGAGGATCTGGACGGCTCGGCCGACGACCTGACGGCGGTGAGCATCACCGGGGCGTTCCGCTACGATGGGACCGCCTGGTCCTTCGAGTCCAACGTGTTCAACCGCAGCCTGCGCGCGGTCCACGTGGACGATCGGGGCGTGGCCTGGGCCGTGGGCGACAACGGCACCATCGCCCGGCGCTCCGAGGGCGACTGGGAGCAGCTCCCGGCCCCCAGCGGGGCCGACCTGCGGGACGTGGACGGCGACGGCGACCAGGTGTGGATCGTGGGCAACCGGGGCACGGTGCTGCGCTGGGACGGCGCGGCCTTCGTCAACGTGGACACCGACACCAACGTCAACCTCTCGGGGGTCTGGGTGGCCCCCTCGGGCCGGGTCTACGTGGTGGGCAGCAATGGCACCGCCCTGCGCTGGGATCCGGAGCTGGAGGTGGAGGATCCGGACCCGGACGACACCGACGTCCCGGGGCCCGGGGGCTTCGAGGAACTGGCCACCGACTCGCCGGCCAACCTCTACGCGGTCTTCGGCACCGACGAGGAGAACGTCTGGGCGGTGGGCAATCGGGGCGCGGTCTTCCGCTACACGGGCCCCCGCACCGGGGACGAAGAGGGCTGATCAGCCCCCAGGCTCGCCGGCGCCGGGGTCGGGTCGGATGCGCTCCGGGTGGTCGAGCGCCTGGTCCAGCCGGGCGATCATCCCGCGCAGGGCCTCGACCTGGCGGATGGTCACCCGGGCCTCCTGCAGGGCGGTGGCCGCGGTCTGGCGGACCTTCCCGGGGGGGGTGCTCCGGGTGTAGCCCACCCGGGTCAGGAGCCTCACCAGCGCATCCGCGGTGGGTTCGAGCCGGTCCAGGCCGGCGCGGGCATCCTTGGGGTCCGGCCCCTCGAGGGCGCTGGTGGGCTTGGTGCCGCGCCGCCCGCCCAGGGTCCGGCCGGTGGCCTCGACGCCGCGGGCCCGCCCCTCCTCGAACCAGCGATGGGCCACGAGCAGCACGGCCTGGGCCAGGTTGAGGCTGGCGTGCTCGGGGGTGGGGATGCGCAGCAGCGCATGGCACCGGTCCACGTGCTCGCGGGACAGGCCGAAGTCCTCCCGCCCGAAGAGCACGGCCGTGACGGCCTCGGGGTCGGGCTCGTCCCAGTGCTGGGCCGCGAAGGTCCCCGGGTCGACCACCCGCTGGGTCCCCCGCCGGTGGCGGGCGCAGGTGGCCACGGCCCGGTGGCAGCCCTCGAGGGCCTCGTCGAGGGTGGCCACGATGCGCATCCGGGCGACGAGATGGTCGCAGCCGGGCGCGCGCCACCGCACCCGCATGGGGTCGAGGGCCGGCGGATCCACCACCACCAGCCGGTGCAGGCCCATGTTGGCCATGGCCCGGATGCAGGCGCCCACGTTGCCCGGGTACTGGGGCTGGACCAGCACCACCACCAGGCGCTCGGCGCGGGCCCGCAGGTCGGGGGGCGGGGGG
>CAZPJM010000366.1:0-4868 GCA_964586865.1 uncultured Enterobacteriaceae bacterium | reverse complement strand
AAGACGGCATACGAGATCGTTTCACGTGACTGGAGTTCAGGACGTGTGCTCTTCCAATCTGAAGGTGGTGCAGATCCCCTCGCTGCCGCCCGAGCCGCCCCCGGGGCCGGCGTCGGATTCCTGGCCGGAGAGGTCGACGATGCCGTCGATGCGCACCGTCTCGGCGAAGAGGTAGACCGGCTCGAAGCCCTCGAAGCGGAGGGTGCCCCCCGACTCCACGACCACGTCCGTGAACCGGTGGACCCCCGAGGCGAGGGTCTCGACCGCGCCGGCCGCCACCCGCAGCTCGCCGTCGGAGCCGTCGGTGCAGGCGCAGCCGAGCGCCACCACCGGGTCGGTGTCCCGGCAGTCCTGAGCGTTGTCCACGTGACCGGCGGGGAGCTCGCACACGAAGACCCGCGTGTCCGGGTCGCCGTAGCCGTCGCCGTCGCTGTCCAGGAAGGCGTCGAAGCCGTCGATCACCTCGTCGAGCTCGTCCGTCGTGCCGTCGCAGTCGTTGTCCAGGGTGTCGCAGCGCTCGGGGGCGCCGGGGTAGACCGTCTCCTGGGCGTCGTCGCAGTCGTCGCCGTTGCGGACCCACAGCCGCGGCACCTGCTGGGGGCAGATCTCCTGTCCGGTCTCCGGGTCGCCGAAGCCGTCGAAGTCGGCGTCCACGTACCAGCGCTCCGTCCCGCTGGCCTCCTCCGGCTCGTCCTCGGTGCCGTCACAGTCGTCGTCGATGCCATTGCAGATCTCGGGGGCCCCCGGGGAGACCCGCGCGTCGTTGTCGTTGCAGTCACCGAGCTCGGTGGCCCAACCGGGCCCCGGCGCGGCGCAGGCGGCCTCGCTCACCCGCTCCACCCCGAAGCCGTCGGCATCGCGGTCCAGGTAGAAGACGGTCACGTCGACCGCGTTCTCGGCCTCGTCGATGAAGGTGTCGCAGTTGTTGTCGACGCCGTCACAGACCTCGTCGGCCCCCGGGTGGATGGCCGGATCGGCGGGGGCGCAGTCCACCGAGTCGGTGTAGCCGTCTCCGTCCTGGTCGGGATCGCCACAGGCGGCCAGGGCGAGCAGGACCAGGCTGGGGGCGTGCATCGAGCGCCACATGGAGGACCTCCGGGCCGGATCACGACCGTGTCGGTCCCGCAGGCTACCGGAACCCCGCCCGGACCGTCCACAGGCCCGTCGGAGGGGGAGACACGGCCCCGTGGGGCGCGAGGGCGTCAGCCCGGTGACGGCCCGGTGACCCGCCGGCGGCGTACGCACAGGACGGCGAGCCCGAGGGCCAGCCCGAGTGCGCCCCGGGGCCCCACCGAGGTGGCGCAGCCCCCGGACGCCGGGGGATCGGGCAGCGGATCCTCGACCGCCGAGGAGGGGCAGGTGGACGGCTCGGCCGCGCAGCGCTCGGCGGCGCCGGCGCCCACACAGAGCGGGCCGGAGACGCTGCCCTCGGGCCGCTGGAACGGGACGGTGAGGGTGATGTAGACGCCCCCCGCCGGCAGGTCGACGGGCCCCTCGGAGAGATCGATCCCGGCGGGCACCGGCCCCCGGGCCTCCCCACCCACGACCGGATGGGCCAGCACGGTCAGGTCGGGATCCACCGGCGCGCCGCAGGTGGAGGCGACGCCGAGGGGCCCGCCGGGGTGGTCCAGCCTCAGGTAGGTGGCTGCCAGGGGGAAGAGGCGGGGCTCGAGCACGACGGTCTCGCCCTCGGCCTCGAGCCGCACGCCCGGCACGATCCGGAGGGCGTAGGGGTAGCCCTCGAAGGCCCCGGCCCGGCCCCCGGTGGCCAGGTTCCAGGTGGCGAAGGTGGTGAAGGCGGCGGGCAGATCGTCGTCGTGCTCCAGCAGCAGGACCGTGTCGAGGATGTCGAGGGGATCCGCGTCCGGGTCGCGCTCGAGGCCCTCGAGCCAGGCGCGGTGGACCCCCGGGCCGTGGCGCAGGTCCAGGAAGTCGAAGAACAGGCCGGTGCCGTAGGCGAAGGCCGGGACGGGCCCGGCGGGCGGTCGGTCGAGGGAGCGGTCGGCCTGGTCCAGGTAGGCCCGCACATCGCGGAGGAAGTCGTCGTCCTCGGGGTCGTGGAGCCGCTGGGCCCAGGTGGCCGAGCCCTCGGAGAGCCACACGGGCAGCTCGTCGACGTAGGCCGCCTGCACGGCGTGGAAGAGCTCGTGGCTGGCCAGGGTGGAGACGGCGCTCTCGAGGGAGGGATAGCCGTAGCCGGCGAAGTCGTTCTCGATGAGCAGGTGCCCGGCGCACACGCCATCGCAGGCATCCGAGCGGTAGGCGCCGTCGCTGTTGCCGCCGAAGTCCACCAGGTAGACATCGAAGGCGTCGCTGCCACCCAGCGGGGGCAGGTCCAGGTCGGCCTCGCGCAGGGGCGGTCGGAAGCCCGCGGCGACGAAGGTGGCCCAGGCCGCCTCGATCTCGTCGCCGACGGCCTGGACGAAGTCCGGGACCCCATCGCCGTCCAGGTCCTCGGGCAGGGTGGCCGAGGGACCGGAGCGGGCGTAGTGGATGCGGACGTCGCCGGCGGGGTGGTCCCAGAAGACCACGTCGTCCTCGGGCTGGTAGCCGAAGGTGCCGCCATCGGTGGGGCGGGCGAGGGCCAGACCGGCGAGGAGGAGGATCACTCCACGAAGGCCCAGCGCCAGGTGTAGTTGGCCGAGCCGGTGCCGGGGGAGCCCTGCTCGTTGCAGACGTCCTGGTTGGTCGCGTAGTAGGACTCGACCACGAAGCGCACCACGCGGCCATCGTCGAGCTGGAGCAGGAAGGGCACCCCGGTGGTGGCGACGCAGCCCGGGTAGGACCACCACGGCGAGAGGGCCACCTGGGGGCTGTTGGGCAGGCCCGAGCTGTCGTTGATCACCGTGCAGTCAGCGGACATGAAGTCGTCCTGGACGAAGCGGGTGCCCTCGGGCACCTCGGTGAGGCTCTCGTACTCCCGCTCGAGGAAGGGGGCGGCGCCCACGCAGGACGGCCCCGAGGAGCCGCCGTTCAGCCGCAGCAGGAAGCGCTTGGCCGCGATGTGCCAGTCCATGCTCTCGAGGGCCGTCTCGTCGTCGATGTCCACGCGCTCGGCCCCGTCCTCGGTGAAGCGCACGTAGATCCACGGGTTCTCGGCGCTGGCCCCGAAGCCCCCGGCGGTGGCGTCCACCCGGGTGATGAAGCTGTCGCCATCGGGCTCGTTGGTGAGTTCGCCCTCGCTGACCTTGTCGCCGTGCAGGCCCAGGTCCAGGATCAGGTCGTCCACGCAGCCGACCTCGGTGGGCTCGGTGCACACGGGATCGGGCCCGCCCTCGGACGGATCGGTCTCGGTGGTGCCGTCGCCCGAGCAGGCCACGAGGAGCGGGAGGAACAGGAGGGCGTTGCGCATGGTCCGGTCTCCGGTCAGAACGTGTGCAGCCTGGGAGTCGCGCGTGCGCACGCCTCTGTCCATCCTGGCCGCCGCGGCGGTCCTGCTACCCCGCCCGGCCGCCGCCGTCCCCCTCACCCTGGACCCGGCCCGGCCGCCCGCCGTCGTCGAGGCCGCCCCCGACCTGGCCGAGGCCCCGATGGGGGCGGCCACCCTCCGCTTCCCCGGCGGGACCCAGGTGACTGCCCTCCCGGCGGTGGTGCTCACCCTGGACCCCGAGGTGGCGCTGCCCTGGGAGGGTCCGGCCACCGCCCTGGGGCCCTCGGGGCGGTCCTGGCGCATCCCCACCGCCACCGTGGCCGAGGCGGTGCGCCTGGCCTCCGAGCTCCTGGACGAGCCCGGCGTGCGGACCGCCCTCCCCGACCTGTGGATGCCCCGCAGCCGGGCCCGCTTCGACGACCCCCGCTACCCGAGCCAGTGGACCTTGGAGCTTCTCGAGATGGAGGGGCTCTGGACCGTGTCCACCGGCGACCCGGAGGTGCGGATCGCGGTCATCGACTCGGCCATCGACCTCGACCACCCGGACCTGGACGGGGCGTGGGTCGAGCCCTGGGATTCGTGGGACGACGATGACGACCCCCGGCCCGAGCCCGGCGTGTACTGCCCCGAGGGCCAGACCGGGATCTGCGACGACCATGGGACGGCGGTGGCGGGGATCATCGGAGCGCGGGCCGACAATGGCGTGGGCATCGTGGGCATGTGCCCGGACTGCACCCTGGTGCCCATCCGCATGCTGGGCGAGGGCGAGGGGACCCTGGGCCGCGACGTGGCGGCCTTCGAGCACGCCATCGCCGCCGACGCCGCCGTGATCAACAACTCCTGGGGCTACACCCGCCCCACCCCGGTGCCGGCCCCGCTGGCCGACCTGGTGGCCCGGGCCGCCACCGAGCCCCGCGACGGGCTCGGCGCCCTGGTCATCTTCGCCGCGGGCAACGACGACCGCGAGATCGGCGACGACGAGCTGCAGGCCCTCGACCAGGTCCTCTGCGTCGGCGCCACCGACCGCTACGGCCTGCCCACCGCCTACACCAACCGCGGGCGCACCATGGACGTGGCGGCCCCCAGCGCCACCGTCTCGCTGGACGGAAAGGGTGGGATCACCACCACCTTCGGCGGCACCTCGGCCGCCGCCCCCGTGGTGGCGGGCCTGGCCGGCTGGGCCCTCTCCGTCGAGCCCGACCTCTCCGCCGCCGAGCTCCAGGACCTGCTCGTGGACACGGCGATCCCGAGCCCCCAGGTCACCCATGACGAGACCGGCCATCACCCGGTCTACGGCTACGGCGAGATCTCGGCCGCCGGCCTGCTCGAGGCCCTCCGACCCACCCAGCCCGAGCCCTTCGACGAGGCTCCGCCCGGCGGCTGCGCCTGCTCCGCCGGCGCGGCGGGACCGCCGGGGTGGAGTCTCCCCCTCCTGCTCCTGCCCCTGCTCCGCCGCCGACGGTGAGCCCCGTCCCAGGACGGTGGCGGCCCTGCGCGA
>CAZPJM010000365.1:0-4894 GCA_964586865.1 uncultured Enterobacteriaceae bacterium | reverse complement strand
CTCGTCGTAGTAGGCCTCGGGGAGGGCCAGGGCGGCCATGGCGGCGTGCTGGGCGAGGGGCTGGGGCCCCAGGCGGGCCTGCCCGAGGCGCTCCACCTTCTCCATGAGCGCCGCATTGCGCGAGATGAGGAAGCCCAGGCGCAGCCCGCAGGCCGAGAAGGTCTTGCTCATGGAGTCCACCACCACGACCCGGTCCCGGTGCTCCTCCAGCTCGAGGGCGCTGGCCGGCGCCTGGTCGAACCAGATCCGGCGGTAGACCTCGTCGGCGATGACCCACAGCCCGTGGCGCCGGGCCCACGCGGCCAGACGCTCGAGGCCGGCCCGGTCGTAGACGGCACCGGTCGGGTTGCCCGGGTTGCTGAAGACGATGGCGCGGGTGCGCGGGCTGACGAAGCGGTCGAGGACGTCGTCGGGGGGGATGGCGAAGCCGTCCTCGAGGTGGGTCCGGATGGGGCGGACGTGGGCCCCGGCCACCGTCGCGAAGCCGTTGTAGTTGGTGTAGTAGGGCTCGAGGACGAGGATCTCGTCGCCCGGGTCGCACACGGCGGTGAAGGCGAACAGGAGCGCCTCCGAGCCGCCGGTGGTGACGGCCACGTGCTCGGGCGCCAGGCCCGGGGACCACCGCGCGTGGTAGGCGGCGGCGGCCTCCCGGCAGGCGGGCAGGCCCGAGGCCGGACCGTAGGCCACCACCTCGGGATGGAAGGCGGCGAAGGCGTCGAGGACCGGGCGCGGGGTCGGCACGTCGGGCTGGCCGATGTTGAGCCGGTGGAAGACCACGTCGGGGAAGGTGGCGACGGTGAGATCGAGCTTTCGGATCGCCGATTCCTGGAGGACGGCGGCGCGGTCGGAGAGCTGGGGCATACGGCCTCCCGGGCGAGGCGCGGTCGTAACCCGGGGCCGCCTGCAGGCAGACGCCCGCAGCGCCCCTCGGCGGGCCCGATCCGCGCGTCGGCGTGCCGGCGTTACGGCCCCGTCCTGCCCTGGAGTGCCCGTGCCCTCACCCCTGTCCGCCTTCCCCCGGGTCCGTCCGCGCCGCAACCGCCGCGGGCCCGGCATCCGCGCCCTCGTCCGCGAGACCACCCTGACCCCGGCCGACCTGATCCTCCCGGTGTTCGTCCACGACGGCGACGGGCCGAACGAGCCCATCGCCTCCATGCCCGGACAGGTGCGCCACCACCTGGACAGCCTGGTGGAGACCGCCGAGCGGGCCCACGCCCTCGGCATCCCGGCCCTGGCCCTGTTCCCGAAGGTGGCCGACGGCCTCAAGTCCGAGGACGGCGCCGAGGCCTGGAACGATGACGGGCTCGTCCCGGAGGCCATCCGCCGGATCAAGGCGCGGGTGCCGGACCTGCTGGTCATCCCCGACGTGGCGCTGGATCCCTACTCGAGCCTGGGCCAGGACGGCATCGTCCGAGACGGCATCATCCTCAACGAGGCCACCACCGAGGCCCTGGTCCGCCAGGCGCTGTGCCAGGCCCGCGCCGGGGCGGATCTCGTGGCCCCCTCCGATATGATGGACGGGCGGATCGGCGCCATCCGCGAGGCCCTGGACCAGGCCGGCCACGATCAGACCGGCATCCTGGCCTACGCGGCCAAGTACGCCTCGTGCTTCTACGGGCCCTTCCGCGACGCCCTCGACTCGGCCCCTCGGGGCGGCGCCGACAAGACCACCTACCAGATGGACCCGGCCAACACCGACGAGGCCCTCCACGAGGTCGGGCTCGACCTGGCCGAGGGCGCCGACATGGTGATGGTCAAGCCCGGCATGCCCTACCTCGACGTGCTCTACCGGGTGAAGGCCACCTTCGGCCGACCCACCGCGGTGTACCAGGTGTCCGGTGAGTATGCGATGATCAGCGCCGCCGCCCAGAACGGGTGGCTCGATCGCCGCCAGGCCGTCCTCGAGGCGCTCCTGGCCTTCAAGCGGGCCGGCGCCGACGCCATCCTGACCTACTTCGCGCTGGACGCCGCCGCCTGGCTCCGCGAGGGCTGAGCCCGGTCAGCGCCGCGCCCAGCCGCAGTCCGAGGGGCGGAGCATGCCCTCGCCCGGATCGGTGGTGATGGCCCAGCCCTTCACCGGCCAGCGCCAGTCCATGCGCATGTCGTAGTAGGGCCGCCGGGGCACGCGGCCGTCGGCCTCGACCACCGAGAGCACCCGGCCGGCGTTGCACCCCTCCCCGAAGCCCTCGAAGGGGGCCCAGTCGGCGTCCGGGCCGCCCTTGCTGCCCGGCAGGTCGACGGTGGTGAGCATGTAGCGGGCCTCGCCCTTCGTGATCCAGATGCGGAAGCCGGTGGGCACCTCCTGTTCGGCGACCTGCGCCACCTGCGCGGCGTGGGCGTGCTGGCGCGGCGAGACGAAGCGCAGGTCCACCGCGGCCTCGGCATCGTTGGCCAGGTCCAGCAGCCCGTCGGGACGCACATGGGTCAGGAAGACGACGGTGAGGGTGGCGTCGGGCTGCCACTGGCGGGCCACCGAGGTGCCCCAGGTGACGGCCCCCAGCCCGTCGAAGGCCGCGAGGGGCGAGGGGAGCGGGTCGGGCAGGGGGAGCCAGCGGCCGGGCGAGGCCTCGGCCACCGGGACGCCCATGCGGCTCGGCGGTGGCGGCGGGGTCACGATCCCCGGGGTGGGAGCCGGCCCGTCGGGGGTCAGCACGGGTCGCACCGGGGCGGTCCTCTCCGCGGGGATCATCAGGGCGAGGCAGACCGGGATCTGGCCGGCCACGCACACCAGCAGGCCCACGATGCCGAGACCCACCAGGGTGGTGATGCAGCCGCCGCAGCCGCGGCGACGGGGTCGGGTTTCGAAGGGATCCACGGGGCCTTCCAGCGAGATGGGGCCGCAGCTTGCCACCGGCGGGCCTCCGGGTGCAAGACGCGGCCCCCCTCGTGCGTACGTTGGACGCACCCCGCCCCCGGAGCGCCATGGACCCCGCGCCCATCCCTTCCCTCGCCGACTTCGCGGACACCTGGTCGGCCCGTGATCCGGACGCGCCGGTGCCCTTCGCCGTGGGGGAGCGCCCGTCCCGCGCCCTGCCGCCGCCGGTCCAGGACCGTCTCGAGGAGGTGGTGGACACGGTGGTGGCCCTGCAGCGGGCCGAGTGGCTCGAGGACGGTGTCTACGTGGGGCCCCGGGCCCTGCCCGAGGTCTACCGGGCGGTGCTGCACGCGGCCCGGACCCTCGGCATCGCCGTGCCCCCGGCCATCGTCACCAAGGTGGGCCTGGAGGCCCAGGGCGCCTACGGCACCGACAGCCGCGCATACCTGCTGGTGTCGAGCTTCTTCGTCAAGCCGGCCTCCGAGACGGAGCTCGCCTTCCTGGTGGGGCGCATGGCCGGCCACGTGGCCGCCCGCCAGGTGACCGCCCGCTCGGTCTACGCCCTCCTGGCGGATCACAACGGGGTCCGCCGACTGGCCCGGCGCGCCCTCGGCCCCACCCTCGAGGTCTTCCTGGCCCCGCTCTCGCTGGGGGTCCGGGTGCCCCTCTCCCACTGGCACCGCGTGGGCGAGGTGACCGCCGATCGGGCCGGCCTGCTGGTCGCCGGCGACCTGGACGCGGCCCGCCGGGCCCTGCTGCGGTGCGCCCTCGGCACCACCCCCGAGGTGAGCGTCGATGCCTACCTGGACCAGAACCGGGCCGGCAAGGACCGCACGCCGGGTCGCTTTGCCGAGCTGGTGGCGGACCGTCCCTGGCTGCACAAGCGGCTCCAGGCCCTCTCGCTGTGGGCGCGCTCGGCCCGCTATGTCGAGCTGGGCGGTCCGGCGCCCGAGGACGGCCAGCTCCTGGACGATGACGCGCTGGAGCGCCGCACCGCGGCGCTGCTGCAGGTGGGGTGGTGATGTCCTTCGAGACGACCGTGTACGAGGTCCTGCGCGAGGCGGGCGATGCGGGGGCGGCCCTGGTCTGGCAGCGGACCTGCCGCGAGCTGGCGGCCGGACCGCGGGTGGGGGTGTGCGCCCTGACCCGCGGGGGAGCGGTGCGGGCGGTGGAGGCCCTGCGCGCCCTGGCGCCCGAGGTGGGTCCGGTGGCGCTGGGGCTCGATCCCGGTGAGTCCGAGGACCCCGACGATGGATCCGCCCCGCCGCCCGCCATCCGCGAGGCCCTGCTCGGGGTGCACGCCGTGGTGTGGGCCACCCCGGCCGCCCAGCCCCTCGGGGCGCGGGAGCGGCGGGCCCTGTCGGCCATCGACCGGGCGGTGGCCCTGCCGGTGCGGGTGGTGCTCCTCCAGGACGTCCACGTGCTCGACAAGGTCAGCGACGATCCCGAGGCCGAGCTCCGCGACGTGCGCGGTCGGGTCGAGGCCCTGGTCCCCGACGGCTGGCGGGTGGCGGTGGCGCGGGAGGCGGCCGATCTGGAGGCCCTGACCGGCCCGCTCCGGACCCGCCTGGACGCCCTGGTCGATCACCGCCGCCGCGCCGTGGCCCGGCTCCTGCTGGACGACGCGCGGGAGCACCTGGACGGGGTGCTCACCCGCGAGGCCGAGAGTGCCGCCCGCATCGAGGCCGCCCTGGCCAGCGAGGACGAGGCCCTCGAGCGGGCCCGGGCCGCCGGCGTCCGGGCTGCCGCCCACACCCTCGGGGTGCTCCGGCGTCGCACCGAAGACGTCGTCCTCGATCTCCGGGCCTTCCTCCGCACCCTCGAGGCCGAGCTGCCGGAGCAGGTGGACGCCGTGGGCGACGTGGAGCGCGCCCGGCGGGTCCTGCCTCACTGGCTGGAGCACGTGGTCGAGGGCTGGCTGCGAGAGCGGCTGGCGGCGTGGCGGCTGCGGGTCCACGAGGACCTCCGTCACGTGCGCGTGGCCGACGAGGCCCTCGCCCACGCCGAGCTCCTCCTCCCCGCCCTCCCCCCGGCCCCCCTGCCCAGCCCCGGCCGTTGGCGCCGCGCCCTGGGCCTCAC
>CAZPJM010000364.1:0-4913 GCA_964586865.1 uncultured Enterobacteriaceae bacterium | reverse complement strand
GAGCCCGAGCCCGAGCCCGAGCCCGAGCCCGAGCCCGAGCCCGAGCCCGAGCCGGCGTCCGAGCCCGAGCCGGCGTCCGAGGATCCCTCCGGCTCCCGGGCCCCGGGCGATGGGCCGGCCGGGAGCGCGCCCACCCCCCCCGAGCCCGGTCGCTGAAGCCCGCCGAGCCGGACGGCACGGCCCGTCCCGGTGCGCTACCCTCCGCGACCACCGCTTCCGGGAGCGCCATGTTCCGACGCATCCTGATCGGCAACCGCGGCGAGGTCGCCGCCCGGGTCCTCCGCACCTGCCAGCGCCTGGGCATCGAGACCGTCGCGGTGGCCAGCGCCGCCGACCTGGGCTCCGCCTGGCTCGAGGGCGCCGACCGGGTGGTCCCCCTGGGTCCGGCCCGCGCCACCGAGTCCTACCTCGACGCCGACGCCCTCATCGAGGTCGCCCTCCACCACCGCTGCGCCGCCGTCCATCCGGGCTGGGGCTTCCTCTCCGAGAACGCCCTGTTCGCCCGTCGATGCGAGGCCGCGGGGCTGACCTTCATCGGCCCGGACCCGCACCACATCGGCCTGTTCGGCGACAAGGCCCGGGCCCGCGACACCATGGCCGCCCTCGGCATGCCGGTCATCCCCGGCTCCGACGGCCCCGTCGCCACCCTGGATCAGGCCCGCCAGCTCGCCGATGGGATCGGCTACCCGGTCCTCCTCAAGGCGGTGGCCGGCGGAGGTGGCCGCGGCATGCGCGCCGTCGACGCCCCGGATGCCCTGGCCGATGCCTGGCGCGACGCCACGGCCGAGGCCACCAGCGCCTTCGGCGATGGCCGGCTCTACCTCGAGAAGCGGATCGTGGATGGCCGGCACGTGGAGGTCCAGATCCTCGCCGACGCCTGGGGCAGCTGCCTGCACCTGGGCGAGCGCGAGTGCAGCGTCCAGCGTCGCCACCAGAAGGTGGTCGAGGAGGCCCCCAGCCCCGGCCTCTCCGCCGAGGAGCGGGCCCGGGTCCTGCCCCTGGTGGCCGACGTGGTCCGCCGCAGCGGCTACGTCAACGCCGGGACCGTCGAGATGCTCCTCGACCAGGACGGCCGCCTGACCTTCATGGAGATGAACACCCGTCTCCAGGTCGAGCACCCCGTCACCGAGCAGATCACTGGCCTGGACCTGGTGGAGCTCCAGCTCCGGGTGGCCGCCCGCCAGCCGCTCCCCCTCTCCCAGGGCGACGTGACCTTCCAGGGGCACAGCCTGGAGCTGCGCATCAACGCCGAGGATCCCTCGCGCGACTTCCAGCCCGGCCCCGGCACCATCGAAGCGCTGGACTGGCCCACCGGCGAGGGCGTGCGGGTGGACACCCACCTGCGCGCCGGCGACCGCATCCCGCCGGACTACGACTCCATGATCGCCAAGCTCATCCTCACCGGCCCCGACCGGGACACGGTCCTCCAGCGCGCCCGCGACGCGGTGGCCGCCACCCGGATCACGGGCGTCACCACCAACCTGGGGCTGCACGCGCGGATCCTCCGGTGGGACGCCTTCACCTCGGGGGACTACCACACCCGCTCGCTCGAGCGGGACCTGGACAGCCTGCTCGGAGGCGCCTGATGGCCCGCATCCACCTCCACCCCATCGGCGACGAGCTCGACCGGGTGCTCGGTCCCGAGGATCAGCGCGAGAACCGGGCCCACATGGAGGCCCGCGACACGGCCCTGCGCGACAAGATCGCCCAGGTCCACGCCGGCTGGGGCCGGAAGTATGTCGACCGGGTCCACGAGAAGGGCAAGCTCACCACCTGGGAGCGCATCGACGCCCTCATCGACGAAGGCTCGGAGGTCTTCGAGGTGGGGACCCTGGTGAACTGGGGCCGGGACTTCGCCGGCAGCCGGCGCCAGGCCCCGGGGGCGGGCGTGGTCACCTGCTTCGCCCGGGTCGAGGGGCGCTGGTGCGTCGTCATCGCCAATGACAACACGGTGGCCAGCGGTGCCTGGTGGCCCCAGACCCCGGAGAAGATCGAGCGCGCCCAGGAGATGGCCCTGCGCCTGCGCCTGCCGGTCATCTACCTGGTGGACTGCTCCGGACTGTTCCTGCCCGAGCAGAGCCGCTCCTTCGCGGGGGCCCGCGGGGCGGGGCACATCTTCACCCAGAACGCCCGCCTGGCCGACCACGGCGTGCCCCAGGTCGCCGGGGTGTTCGGGGACTGCATCGCCGGCGGTGGCTACATGCCCATCATCAGCGATCGCGTCTACATGACCGAGATCGCCTACATGGTCATCGCCGGGGCCGCCCTCATCAAGGGGGCCAAGTCGCTGCACCTGACCAGCCTGGACATCGGCGGCCCCGAGGTCCACGTCCACCAGTCGCGCTGCGCCGACGTCCGGGTGCCCGACGATCCCACCGCCATCCGGGCCATCCGCGCCGACATCGCCCGCCTCCCGAGCCCGGCCGTCGACTTCTACCGCCACGGGGTGCGCCCGGCGGCGCCGCGCTTCGCCCCCGACGAGCTGCCGGCCCTCTTCCCCACCGACTTCCGCCAGGCCTACGAGGTGGAGCAGCTCATCGCGCGCCTGGTGGACGACTCCCTCTTCCACGAGGTGCTGCCCCACGTGGGCCGCGAGATGATCACCGGCGTCGCCCGGATCGAGGGCCTGTGGGTGGGGCTGGTCGGCAACCGCCAGGGCCTGGTCGAGGAGCCCGGCCGCGGCAAGCGGGCCGGCGGGGTCCTCTACCGCGAGGGGATCGCCAAGATCGCCACCTTCGCCCGCGCCTGCGGCGAGGACGGCATCCCGCTGGTCTGGCTCCAGGACATCTCCGGCTTCGACATCGGCGTCGAGGCCGAGGCCCAGGGCCTGCTCGGCTACGGAAGCTCGCTCATCTACGCCAACGCCACCCAGTCGGCGCCCCAGTTCACGGTGCTGCTCCGCAAGGCCAGCGGCGCCGGCTACTACGCCATGGCCGGCCTTCCCTACGAGCCCGTGGTCCAGCTCTCCACGCCCATCACGCGCCAGGCGGTGATGGAGGGGCGCACCCTGGCCATCGCCGCCTTCAACTCGAAGCTCACCGACGACTTCGAGATCGCCACCGACGACCCCGAGGAGCGGCGGGCCATCGAGGAGGGCATGGCGAAGACCGCCGCCCGGATCGAGGCCGACATGGACCCGGTGGACGCCGCCAGCCGGATGGACACGGATCAGGTGGTGCCCGTGGCGCGCCTGCGGGCGTGGCTCGGCTGCCTCATCGAGGCCTCCTGGCAGTCGGCGGGGTACCGTCGCACCAAGAACCCTCGGATCTGGAGTCTGCACGACCTGGAGGTCCTGTGCGCCCTGCGGTGAGCAACGAGACCCTGCTGGCCGCCCCCGGGCCCGGCACCTGGTACCCCGCCGTCGCCCTGGGGGCGCCGTTGGTCCCTGGCGCCGTGCTGGGCGAGCTGGAGCGGGCCGGCCGTCGGCTCACCGTGACCGCGCCCGGATCCGCCGGGGGCGTCGCGGTCCACGTGGTCGAGGCGGGCACCTGGGTGGCCTTCGGCGAGGTCCTCGTCGAGATGGGCGAGGGGAGCGGGGCCGTGGCCACCCGCGCCCCCGGGCCGGCCCGCCCGGCCGACGTGCCCGACGACGTGACGGTGGTGGCGGCCGAGACCGAGGGCACCATCTACCTGCGCCCCAAGCCCGAGGCCCCGGCCTTCGCCCCCGAGGGCGCCACCCTCGCCGCCCTGGACACGGTGGCCCTCGTCGAGGTGATGAAGACCTTCACGCCCGTCCGCACCCCGGTGGCCGGCAAGGTCGTCCGCGTCTGCGTCGACGACGGCCAGGCCGTGGGGCCCGGCGCCGCCCTCCTGTGGGTCCGGGCCGCCGACTGATCCGCCCATCCCGCCGGGCTCTACCGGGGATGCGCTCGGCGGGCCGCTCTGCTAGCCTCCACACGCCCCGAGTCCGTCCTGGAGGAGCCTTGGTCAGCCGGTTCGTCGCACCCTGGACCCGTCGCGCCCTCATCGGCCTCGCCCTCGTGGGTGCCGGGGTGGTCGCCGCGGCCCCGGCCGCCGCACAGGACGCCCCCGCCGCCTGCGAGGGGGCCTACAGCTCCGACCAGCTCGTGCTGGACGTCCAAGAGCTCGAGGCCGCGGTCATCGACGAGGCCGAGAAGCCCGCCATCACCCTGGCCACCGCCATCACCGGCAAGCTCCCCTGCGTCGAGCAGAAGCTGCCCCTCGGCTTCCTCGGCCGGGTCTACCGGGCGCTGGCCGGCGGCTACTATGTGGCAGGCGACGGCAAGATCAGCGAGGCTTGGTTCCGCACCGCCCTCGAGATCGACCGCGGCTTCCGCTACGGCCTCGAGGATCTCCCCGGCGATCACCCCCTCCGCCAGGTCTACGCCTCCATGCTCCAGGCCGAGGAGGTCGAGTCGGTCGCCCTCCAGGACAAGGCCTTCATCCGCGAGGGCACCTGGTTCCTGGACGGTCGCGCCATCGACGGTCCGGTGGCCCGGCCGGGCCGTCCGCACGTCCTCCAGCTCGAGACCCCCGAGGGCGAGGTGGAGACCTGGCTCATCCAGGGCAATGGCTTCCCGGCCGACATCCTGGAGGACGGGAAGAACGTCGCCGACAAGGACAAGAAGAGGAAGAAGGACCGGGACCGCACCAAGTTCGACGCCCCGGTCCAGGAGATGGGCCAGGGCGCGGTGCTCGTCCCCCGCTCCCGCCCCCCGGAGCAATTTCCGCTGCTGCTCACCGGCGGCTCCCTCATCGCCGGCGGCGTGGCCCTCGCGGTGGGCTCCTTCGTGAGCCGCCAGAACTTCGCCACGGTGCGGAACAGCGAGGACGACCTGCGCCGCTCCCAGCAGGCCACGAACCGGCTCGCCCTGGGCGCGGTGGCCGCCGCCGCCCTGGGGGCCGGGACCATGACCTACGGGATCATCATCGACGACGCGGGCCGGCCGGCC
>CAZPJM010000363.1:0-4920 GCA_964586865.1 uncultured Enterobacteriaceae bacterium | reverse complement strand
GGGCGCCCTGCTGGTGAGCGTCCCGGTGGTGGCTCTCTTCTTCGCGCTGCAGCGCTACTTCGTCGAGGGCCTGACCGCCGGTAGCGTGAAGGGCTGATGGGAGTGGCCCCCCCGGCGGCGGGCAGGGGCCTCAGGGACCCAGCATGTGGCTCGTGTCGGGGGTCCAGGTGAAGCCCATCCGCGGGTAGGGGGCCGTCCGCTCCAGGCTGGGCAGGGTGTCCAGCACGAGCGCCTCGCCGTCCAGGCGGCCCCGGACCGCCGGGGGGTCGTCGTCCTGGCGCACGCGGCCCCAGGCCGTCTCCAGCACCCGGTGGCGGCCGTGGTGGTGCACCGCGAGCCCCTCGGCGGGGAGGGTGAGGGTGGCCAGGCCCTGGACCACGATCCGGAACCCATCGGCGCGCCGGCGGATCCGCACCCAGGTGAGCACCGGATCCTCGGGGGCGTCCGGGTGGTCGGTGTACCGATCGAGCGGGTCGCCCGCGAGCCGGACCACCAGATCGGGTCCCTGCACCTCGAGGGTGGCGGCCGACAGCCCCCGGGTCGGGTCGGGCAGCCCCACCAGGGGGACCCGACGTCCGCCGCGCACGAGGCGGGCGGTGGCGCCACCGGCGATGGGGGCCACCCCCGGCAGGGCGTCGTCGGTGGCGGCGAGCTGCACCCGGACCCCGTCGGCCGTGTCCCGCCACCGCAGGGTCAGGCCCTCGGCATCCTCCTCCAGGATGACCCAGCCGCCGCCCATGGACACGGTGGGGACCGGCGGGTCGGGCCAGGCCGGCCCGGAGGGGGGAGGCCCGGCGCACCCGGCCAGGAGCCCGGACAGGGCGAGGCCGCTGGCGTTGGCGAGGCGATGCAGGGGGCCCTCCCGGCCGTCCGGCCCCGCGACGGGCCCGCGACGAATCGTGCGGGACGTACCCACGGCGCCCGGCGCCGGCTACCCTGCCCCCATGACCCGACGCCTGCCCCTCCTGCTGCGCGCCACCTCCGGCCTCCTGGCTGCCGGCTGCATCCGGTATCCGGCCGAGATCCCGCCCTTCCCAGACGAGTTCCCCATCGAGACGACCGAGAACGTCTGCGCGCCGGCCCGGGAGGACCTGGTCACCTGCGTCATCGACGGCGACACCTTCGACCTCTCCGGGTGTGGCGGCGACGCCGAGCGGGTCCGGATGCTCGGCATCCAGGCGCCCGAGCTCGCCCGCGACGGGGAGCCCGCCGAGTGTCATGGCGAGCGGGCCCGCGACGTGCTCCGCCGTGAGCTCGAGGGCCGGCGGGTGCTGCTCGAGTTCGACGTCCGGTGCGAAGACGACTTCGGGCGGACCCTGGCCTGGGTGTTCACCTCGGACACCGAGGCGTTCGACGATCCGGACGCCCGGCTCACCAACATGAACGTCTGGATGATCCAGAACGGGCATGCCCGCGTCTTCCGCGAGTTCGAGGACGACCAGGTCCGCTTCGCCGACCAGCTCGAGCGGGCCGAGGAGTCCGCTCGGGACAGCGGGCTGGGCCTGTGGGACGCCTGCGGGGACCCCTAGCCTCGCTCCGGGACCCGGCGCGGGCCCGCGAGGGCCCCGGGTGGGGCGGCCCCACGGTCCCCGGCCGATGGTAGGGTGGCCTCCCACCGCGGAGACAGCATGACCCAGGACGAGGCGACCCCCTCCGTCGCCGATGCGCTGCGCGACCTCGAGGCGCTCCAGCAACAGGCCCGCGAGCGCCACCAGGCCCGACTCGACGAGCTCGACGAGGAGATCGGACGGCTCGAGGGGACCATCGAGAACCTCACGGCCCAGCTCCAGGCCGTGCAGCAGAGCCGCAAGCAGGTGGCCGAGGAGGTGCCCGGTCAGGACGGGGCCGGCTACAGCAAGATCTTCGAGGCCCTCACCGCCCAGTGTCGCCGCCTCGCCGCGCGCAACGTGGCGTGGACCGAGGCCCACCGCGCCCTGGTCCAGGAGCGCGAGGCGGCCCTGCGCCAGGGCGAGCACGCCGCGCTCATCGACGAGATCGAACAGTTCCGCCGCGACGTGGAGCCCGGCCTGGAGAGCCTGCCTGCGTCCTACCGGAAGGTCGTGGTGGCCCATCATCAGCAGCAGGTGGAGACCCTGCGGGCCCACCTGGCCACGCTGCCCACCGTCCCGCGCGTCGAGGCCCCGGCGCTGGCCCTCGAGCTGGTGCTGGCGGTGGACGCCGACGAGGAGGGTGGCGTGGCCATGATCGTCACCCCCGTCGCTGCCGAGGTCGGGACCGACTGGCAGGGTCGGGACGCCGACCTCCAGACCCTCCTGGCCGCTCGGGTGGTCGAGGGCATCTACACCGCCCTGCGTGGCACCCCCCTCGAGGGGCTCCAGGCCGTGTACGGCCCCCACCAGGATCTGCTGGCGCTCGAGCTGGAGCTCCCCCCGGGTCACGCCGAGGGCTTCGCGGAGCGCCTCACCGCCCACGTGGACAAGACCCTGGCCGCCGAGGACCTGAAGGCGGCCGGGCTGGCGCCCCGCATCGTGCGGCTCGCCGTGGATCTGCTGCTCCCGCCCGAGGACCCGGAGGCCGACGATGCTTGACGCCCTCTCGCCGCCCGACCTCCACACCGCCGCCGAGCGACTGGGGGTCCACCCCTTCGAGGTGGTCCGGCTGACCGTCATGAGTGGGCATGCCCTGGACGGGCTGGTCCTGCCCGACGAGCGCCTTCAGGCCCTGCGCACCTTCGGCGGCTTCGAGACGTGGTGGGACGGGGCCGCCCTCCCCGACGACGACAACCCGCGTCGCCAGGCCATCCGCGGCGTCCTGGACGCCATGCTGGAGCGCGACCTGGTGGGCGATCGCACCACGCGGCTCGAGAATCTGTGGAGCGGCCTGGACGGTGAGGCCCGAGAGGCCGCCGAGCGAGGCGTGGCGGTCATGGTCGAGATGGGACTCCTCCACACCCTCGCCCAGCCTTCCGGCGTCCAGGTCTCGGTGCACCCCGACGGACTGGATACGCTGCGTGGGGTGGTGTCGCGTGGCCAGGCTCCGCCCGAGCTGGCCGCCACCTGGAACGACTGAGGGGTTCATGGCCAAGCGTCGACGCAGTCTGCTGGGGAAGAAGGCCCGCGCCGCCACCGGGATTCCGGCCCCCTCGCGCGAGGGTGGCGGCCCCGTCGGGGCGACTGGCCCATCGAGCGCGCCCGCGCCGTCCGAGCCGGATACCCCCGACGATGCGTCCGCGGCATCCGACGAGGCATCGACCGAGGCCCCCGCCGAGGACGCCTCGGCATCGACCGAGGCCCCCGCCGAGGACGCCTCGGCGTCCTCCTCCGGCGAGGCCGCGTCCTCCGCTGGAGATCCCGAGATCGGCCCGCCGGCCCTCCTGGACGACCCGCTCCTCGAGGACGATGCGCCCCTCATCGGGGGGGACCTCACCATCCCGCCGCCCGAGGACGACGCCGACGTGGCGGCGGCCCCCCGCGAGATGACGGCCCACCTGCACACCGCCCCGCCCGTGCCCGAGGCCGGCGCCGGACCCGACGCCGACGCGCCCGCCGAGGCCGCCGCCGAGGACCTGGTGGTCTTCGAGGACCGGCCCGAGGACGAGCCCGACGCCACCGAGCCCGAGGTCGCCGTCGACGACGATCCCTTCGGCCTCGACCACCTGGAGGGCGATGCCCATCCGCTGGTGGGTCAGGACAGCGGCATGGGCGCCGCCCGGGAGGAGCCCCCCCCCATCGTCGACGACGATCACGAGCCCGACACCGATGTCGCGGGTCTCCCCCCCGGCTTCGCCCGCGATGATGCCCCGCCCATGCGCCAGGGGACCCCGCAGGCCGCCCCCGCTCGGCGTCCCGGCACGCCGGTTCCCGGCTTCGAGGCCGAGAGCGACGGCTTCCTCCACCATGAGGGCGGCGATCCCCCCACCGAGGAGGCCTCGGGCCCCGCCCCCGAGGACCTGGCGGATCTGTACCGGGCGCCCATGAACGTGCCGGAGCCGCCGCCCATCCCGGGGATCCTGGACCGGTACACCCCGGCCCCCACCGGACGCACCCAGGAGGGTCAGGGCACCGACGAGCGCCCGGCCTACGTGCCCGTCGCTCACGAGGCCGCCGGGGCCCCCGAGGTGACGAGTCCCAAGGGCCTGTGGGACGAGACCCCACACCCGGCCGCCCGCTCCTCGGTCGACGATACGCCGACCCCGCCCGAGCCGGTCCGGGCCCGACCCCAGAGCCGGCAGGAGGCCCCCTTCTGGCGGGATCCCTTCGTCTTGGGTGCCGCGGTCCTGGCCGCGGTGCTGGCGGTGGCGGCGCTGGTGGGGATCTCCATGTTCGTCCTCCCGGACCGGGGGCGCCTGGCCCCCACCGACGGCCAGCCCGTGCGCACGCGCGTCCCCGTGGTGAGCCCCGACGGGGGCCTGCCGCCCGCCCAGGGGCTCCCAGGCGCCACCCAGGACGGCCCCGGCGCCATGCCCCCCTCCGACCCGACCGCGGATCCGCCTCCCGAGGAGCCGGTCCCGCCGCCGACGGCCGGCGACGCCGGGCGTCCCGGCGTGACCCCTCCGCCCACCGTGGCCCCCGCACCGGTCCCCCGGCCGACCGTCCGCCCCACCCAGGCCCCGGCCTCCACCCCGGAGCGCACCGAGCCGGCCGGGCGCACCGGGACGCTGCGGATCCGGGCCCAGCGCGCGGTGCTCGTGAACGTGAACGGCGTACCCGTCGGCTACACCCCCCAGGAGCTCCAGCGGCCACCGGGGGAGTACACGATCAGCGCCAAGGTCGACGGACGCTCGGTGGAGCAGAAGGTCGATCTCCGGGCGGGCAAGATCCGGGTCGTGGAGTTCTGAGGGCGCCTGGCCGGCCCCCGCGCCCATCCCGGGGGCGGCTGGGGCAGGCGGGGGCGGCTGGGGCAGGCAGATCGGGAGAGCGTCGTGTAGGGGAAGAGTGTAGATCTCGGTGGTCGCCGTAT
>CAZPJM010000362.1:0-4922 GCA_964586865.1 uncultured Enterobacteriaceae bacterium | reverse complement strand
GACCCCGGGTCGGCGGACAGCGATGGCGATGGCCTGCTCGACGGCGAGGAGGTGGACGACCCGAGCGACCCGGTGGACACCGACGGCGATGGACGGCCGGATGTGCTGGACGACGACGACGACGGGGACGGGCTGCTCACCCGGGACGAGCTGGGGCCCGACGGGGCGCCGGTGGACACGGACGGGGACGGGGGCCCCGACCACCTGGACCTGGACAGCGACGGGGACGGCTTCGAGGACGCCGTGGAGGGCCTGGACGACACGGACGCCGACGGCCGGCCGGACCGGCGGGACCTGGACAGCGACGCTGACGGGACCCTGGACGCCGACGAGGTGGGCGGCGACACGGACGGGGACGGGGCGCCGGACCGGGTGGACCCGGACGACGACGGGGACGGCCTGCCCACCCTCACGGAGCGCGCCTGGGAGGATCGCGACGTGGACGGGGACGGCGTGGTGAACGAGCTGGACCCCGACGCGGATGGCGACGGCGTGGAGGACGGCGTGGAGGGGCTCTCCGACCGGGACTGCGACGAGGTGCCGGCGGCGTGGGACCCGGATCCGACCGATGGGCCCTGCGCGGGTCGCCCCTCGCCCACCTACCAGGGCGGTGGCTGTCCCGGCGCCGCCACCGCGGGCGGCCCGGCGGGCCTGGGCCTCCTGCTGGCCAGCCTGGTGCTGCTGGGGCTCCGCCGACGCCGATGAAGGGGCGAGGCCAGGCCCGGACGGGCTGGCACGCATCCCTCATGACGCGCTCTGATGGACTGTCATGACGGATGCGGGCTAGGGACGGGGACGGCCGCACCGGGCGGCCCGGAGGGAGCGTGGCCCGACCCCGCGATCCGACGCCGCTGTCCTGGTTCCTGCCCCTGTGGACCCTGAACGTGGCCCTGGACGCGGCCTGGTTCGCCTTCCAGCCCCTGCCCGGCGCCCTCGCCCTGCCGCTGGCCGTGGTGGCCCTGTGGCGGGGCGGCCTCGTCTGGCACCTGGCCGTGTGGGGGGTGGGGATCGCCCACTGGGCCATCTGGTTCCCCGAGACCAGCAACCACGGCTTCGTGACCACCGCCGGCTCGGTGCTGTTCGCCGCCGTCCTCCTGGCCCGTCGCGGCGCCCCCGAGCGGGCGGCCCGGGACGTGGGCACCCTCGCCGCCGGGATCGCCGCCGTCACCTACGGGGCCGCCCTCCTCCAGAAGCTCAACCACGCCTACCTGGACCCGGTCCAGAGCTGCGCGGTGGGGCTCTGGCACCATCGGGCCGGACAGATCGGGCTCGACGCCCTGCTGGGCAGCGCCCTCGACCCGGTCATGCCCGCCCTCTCGCTGCTGGGCGAGGCCGCCCTGGCCGTGCTGGTGGTCGTGCCGCGGCTGCGGGTCGCCGGCCTGCTCCTGGCGATCCTCTTCCACGGGGTCGTCGGGTTCGACCTGGACGCCCCCATCTTCCTCTTCTCGCTGACCATGCTGGCCCTGTTCGTGGGGGCCGCCCACGGGCCGCACCCGGCCCGCGCGCCAGGTCGGTGGGTCTTCCCCATCCTGGGCGGGATCACGGCTGTGGTGGGGCTCGCCGGGCTGCCCGGCCAGGTCGGCCTCCATCGGCAGCTCCTCACGCTCGTGTGGCTGGCCCTGTCCATCGTGGTGGTCCTGGGCGTGGTGGCGCCGGCCCGCGAAGACCCGCCCCGCGAGCCCCTCCGGCCCTCTCCCCTCACGGCGGCCCTGGTGGGGGCCTTCGCCGTGCTGGCGGCGATGAACACCGCCACCGCCCACCTGGGCTGGAAGGAGATCAACAGCTTCGACATGTACGCCAATTTGGTGGTGGAGCCGGGCCGCTCCAACCACCTCTTCCTCCCCTCCCTCGCCCGCGAGGCCCCGTGGCGGCGGACGGTGGTGGTGGAAGAGGCGGACGTGCCCGGACTGGGCGAGCTCGACGCCCCCGGAGGATCCCTCGCCACCCTCGAGGTGGACCGGGCCCTGCAGCTCCATGGCGAGGGCACGGTGCGGGTGGTGGGCGAGGGCGAGGCCTGGACCGCCGAGACGCCGCGCACCCCGTGGTGGCGGCGCAAGCTGCACAAGCTCCGCCCGAGCCGGTCCACCGACCCCTGCACCCTGTGCGCCTACTGCGTCGAGGGGAATCGGTGAGCCGGGGGGTCGCCCACCGCGCGCCCGGTCGGGCCGGGCGGCTAGGCCTGGCTGGCCTTGATGGTGCGCAGGTAGGGCTTGTGGGTCGTGAAGTCGCCGAAGCGCTCCCGGGCCTCCTCGTCGCTGACGCTCGGCGCGATGACCACGTCGTCGCCCGGGGTCCAGTCGGCCGGCGTGGCGAGCTGCTTCTCGGCGGTGAGCTGGAGGGAGTCGATGACCCGCAGGAGCTCGTCGAAGTTCCGGCCGGTGGAGGCCGGGTAGGTGAGGGTGAGCTTCACCTTCTTGTCGGGCCCGACGACGAAGACCGAGCGCACCGTGAGGGTGGTGTCGGCGTTGGGGTGGATCATGTCGTACTTCTCGGCGACCTCGCGCTGATCGTCGGCGATGAGCGGGAAGTTCAGGGCGGTGCCCTGGGTCTCCTCGATGTCGCCGGCCCAAGCGCGGTGGTCGTCGAGCGGGTCGACGGACAGGCCGATGATCTTGGTGTTGCGCTTCTCGAACTCGGGCTTGAGGGCGGCGGCCCGACCCAGCTCGGTGGTGCAGACGGGGGTGAAGTCGGCGGGGTGGCTGAAGAGCACGCCCCAGGAATCGCCGAGCCAGTCGTGGAAGGAGACCTCGCCCTCGGTGGTGGGGACGGTGAAGTCAGGGGCGGTGTCGCCCAGTTGGATGGCCATGGTCGCTCCAGCAGGTCGGAGGATGGGAGAGGGGGTCGAAGAAGAGGCGGGCGCGCCCGCAGGCGAGCCCATCGGGAGGGTAGGCACGCGGCGCTGTCCGTGGAGGGGGTCCACGCGCCGATGGACTGCCCGGTGAGCCCTGCCACGAGGTACCCCGGGCGATGGCCTTGACCCCCGGCCTCCTCGCCCGCCTCCGCCTGGCGATCCTGGCCGCTCTCGCCGGGATCCTGCTGCTGATCGCGGGGGTGGTCGCCCTGACGGCCCTGGCCTGGCCCCTCGAGCACGACTCCCCCCTCCTGCACTACGTGGCGTGGCTGGCGCTGGAGCACGGGCGCCTGCCCTACCGGGATGTGCTCATCACAAGCATGCCCGGCACGGTGGCCTTCCACTCCGCCATCGGCGGGCTCCTCGGTTGGAGCGACCTGGCCTTCCAGGCGGTGGGGCTCGGCTTCGTCGGCGGCGCGGTGGGGGTGGTGGCGGCCTGGCTGCGCCCGTTCGGGCCGGTGGCGGTGGCGCTCGGCGCGGGGATCTTCCTGGCGCTCTACCTGCGCTTCGGACCCTCCATGGTCCTGCAGCGCGACGTGCTCGGGGTGGTGGTGGCCAGCGCTGGCGGGGCCCTGGTGGTCCGGGGCGGGCGTCCCACGGCCTGGCTGCTGGCCGGGCTGGCCTTCGGCGCCGCCGCCACCATCAAGCCCCACCTGGCGGTGGGCCTGCCCGTGTTGTGGGGCCTCGACGTGCTGTGGGCCCGCGAGGGGATGGCCGCCCACCTGATGCGGGCCGGCGTGGCCGTGGCGGGCGCGCTCCTCCCGGCGATGGCCCTCGCCGCGGGGCTGGCGATCCTCGGGCTGCTGCCCGCCTTCCACACGCTCCTCACCGACCTCCTCCCCCTCCACCTCACCCTCGGGGCGGATCTCTCGGTCCAGACCGGCTGGGATCGGTGGCGCATGCACGCCGCCCTCTTCCCGGGCCTGGGTGGCTACGGGCTGTGGGCGCTGCTGGCGGGAGTGGCCGGCGCGGTGGCCGTGCGCGGCGCACCCGGTGGGCCCGGGGATCCGGAGCGGCTCGACCACCGCCGCACCGCCGCCGCCCTGCTGGCCCTGGCCATCGCCCATGCCCTGTACGTGATTCCCTCGGGGACCTACTGGCACTACCACTGGATGCCCTTCGCCTGGTTCCTGGCCCTGCTGCTGGGGTTGGTGGGCAGCCGGCCCGGCGTGCTGGACGAGCGCCTGGCGCTGCCCTTGACGGGCGCCCTGGTGATCCTCTGCCTGGCGGTCCTCCGGCCGCCGTGGGCGGCGGGCGCCGTGCTCCGCGGGGAGGCCTACCAGGCCAAGCAGGGACGGGTGGACGCCATCGCCTCCTGGCTCGACGCCCACACCGAGCCGGGGGATCGGGTGTTGCCCATCGACTGGACCGCCGGGGCGCTGCAGGCCATGCACCGGGCCCGCGTGGTGCCGCCCACGCCGGTCATCTACACCTACATGCTCCACCTCCACCCCGAGACGGACTGGACCCGCGACCTCCGGGCGCGCACCCTGGCCGACCTGGAGGCCACCCCGCCGGTGGCGGTGGTGGAGGTGGCGCCCCGGCTGCAGCCCGCGGTCCACGGGCCCCGGACCGACAGCACCTTCCCGGAGCTCCGGGCCTGGCTCGTGGAGGGCTACCGGGTGGATGCCACCCGCGATGGGGTCACCCTGTGGCTCCGCCGCGAACCCGACACCGCCACCTCGGACCCGCCGCCGGCGCCCGGCCCGCCCTGAGCCGACCGGCCCGACTCAGGCCCAATCCGGGGATCCGCCCCCGGTCCGGGCGGCGGCCAGGGTGTCGAGCCACCGCCGCACCAGGAGCGCCACCTGGGGCGGGAGATCGTCCAGGCTCTCCGGGGCGGCCAGCCCCCGCTCCACCGGACCCGCCGGGCCGCCCCACCCCGACCCGTCCACCACCTCGTCGGCCAGATCCCGGATCCGCCCGGCGCTGCGCACCTCGCCGGGGTCCGTGAGGACCACGGACCAGGCCTCGTCGAGGCGCTCCCGGGCCGCCGCGGCATCCCCGGCGGCCACGTGGCACAGGGCCTCCTGGGCCAGGTAGACGCTCCGGTGCCACGGGCGGCGGACAT
>CAZPJM010000361.1:0-4947 GCA_964586865.1 uncultured Enterobacteriaceae bacterium | reverse complement strand
CCGTCATCATCACCATCGCGCTGCTCACCTTCTTCTCCCGCCTGCTCCAGATCCGCCGGCGACAGGCCCGGCGTGGCGGGGGCCGTGGGCTCGGGCGTCAGATCCGCGACCAGTCGGCTCCCGCCGGGACCGGTCGCCACCAGGAGCTGGCGGGGCCGCCCCACCCCCGAGACCTGCACCACCGCCAGGGCGTCCTGGCCCGACAGGGGCGTGCGCGGTCCGACCTCGATGGAGGGGCCCTCCACCGCCAGGGCGGCGAAGCCGCCGCGCGTCAGGGCCGGCAGGGTGAGGCCCTTCTTCCGGATCCACCACGCCGCGCCGCCGGCCACCACCAGCAGGGCCAGCGGGCCGCCCAGGCTCCACCACAGATCCCCGCCGGGGGCCGGAGCCACCGCCAGGGTGGCGGTCCGGGAGGGGGCGGGGGCCATCGCCGGCGCCGGGGCCGTCGTCGAGGTCGTGGTCTCCGGGGCGGGGGTCGCCGGGGCCGCGGCCGTCTCGGGGGCCTGGGCCGTCTCGGAGGCGGCCGGGGTCGTCGGTTCCGCGGGGGCCTCGCCGAGGAGGCGGGCCGTCCGGCTGGCATCGTCCTGGGCGAGCGCGAGGCCCGCGAGCATCATCCACCACATCACGCCGTCTCCGCGGTGCTGGCCTGGTTGAGGATCTCGGTGATCTTGATGCCGACGCGGTCGTCCACCACCACCACCTCGCCCCGGGCGAAGAGCCTGCCGCCGACCAGGATGTCGAGCGGCTGGTTGGAGAGGCGGTCCAGCTCGACCACGTCGTCACGCTCCAGGCGGGACAGGTCCCTCACCGTGAGCTGGGCCCGACCGAGCTCGATGACGAGCTCCACCGGGATGTCGTGCAGGAAGGCCACGCTCGCGTCGGACATGTCGGCTCCGTGCCTCTCGGGGGCGCCCCCCCATCGGACGCCCCTCCGGGGAGTTGAGCGCTACCTGACGCCGCCCTCCGCCCGGCGCGCGAGGATCCGCACGCATCGGGTCCCCTCGACCACGCCGGCCTCACCCACGAAGCCCGGCCGCCCCGCCACGGTGAGGGTCACCGGGTGGTGGCCGCCCAGATCCAGCACGTCGCCGGGGGCGAGGGTCTCGAGGCGGCCGTACGGCACCCGCAGGCGCGCCAGCTCGGCCACCGCCGTCACTGGCAGGGGCAGGACCCGGGCCACGCCCGCCTCGTCCTGGCGGGTGGGCCGGGGCGCCGAGGGCCAGAGCGACGAGGCCCAGGTCAGCGGCAGCGACAGGGTCATCAGGCCGTAGGGATCCTCGGGCGGCCCGAAGTCCAGGGTGGCGTCGAGCATGAGCGTGAGGGGCCCGTGGCCCACGTCGAGGCGCGGGCTGCCCGTCACCTCGAGGATCTCGAGGCGCGCGCCCTCGCGGGCGGGGAGGGCCTCGACCAGGCCCGCGAAGACGTCGCTGGCGACGCGACGGGCCGCGGTGAGGTCCATGCGGGTGGGCGCCCGCCACAGGTAGGGCGCCGGCACCCCGTACGGATCCTCGCCGAGCAGCAGGCCCATGATCCGGAAGAGCAGGGCCCCGTCGATGGCCAGCACCCCCTCGTGGCCGCCCGGGTGCAGGGCGAAGCGGACGTAGATCCCCTGCCCCTCCTCCAGGAACTGCTCGGCCAGCTCCCCCCAGCTCACCGTGCCCACGTCGCTGAAGCGCACCGGCACGTCCACCCCGATGCGGTTCACCAGGTGCGTTCGCATGCGGCGCACCGCGGCGCGGCAGAGATCGGTCACCCGACCGAGCAGGGCCGGATCGGCGGAGAGGGCGCTGCGGGAGGCGTCGACGGACATCACTTCACCACCATCTCGGTCAGGAGGACCTCCTCGACCTCGTGGCCGTCGAGGAGGAGTCGGGTACGCAGGAGCAGCTCGTCGCGGAAGCGTCGCCGGCCGGGTCGGGAGAGGAGCCCGTCGGCGGTCAGATCGGAGCCCAGGGTCACCACCGCGTCGCGCAGGGCCGGATCCCAGAGCACCAGGTCGTCGGGGGTCCGCGTGCGGACCACCAGCGCCGGTCGGACGGTGAGGATCCGCTCCCCGCCATCGCCCCGGAGGTTCACCGAGATCCGCTCCACCGTGTGGGTCACCTCCACCATCGGATCCGGAGGGGGCGGGGGCGGCGGCGCGGTGAGCCAGCGGGCCAGCAGCCCGCCGCCGATCCCCAGGCCGGCCCCGACGACGAGCCCGCCGACGACGCCCAGCACCATCGGCAGGGGGGGAAGCTGCGGCCGCCAGCCTCGCACCGGCGGGTCCGGGTCATCCTCGAAGACACCGAAGGCGTCCGGGTCGAAGGCCGGCTCACTCATCCTCGTCCTCCAGGCGCCGGACCGCCCCGAGGGCCTCGGCCGTCTCGGCGTCCGAGCCCGTCAGGACCAGGTCGATGCGCCGGTTGCGGGCCTGATCCGCCTCCCGGACCACCTCGGGGTGGAAGGCTCCGAGCCCGCGGGCGTCCAGGCGGTCGAGGGGGATCCGCGCATCCTCGTGGAGGATGTCGGTGACCACCAGGGCCCGCTCCAGGGAGAGGGCCCAGTTGGCGGACTCCAGGCCCACCCCGTCGGCGTGGCCCTCGACCCGGATCCCCACGTCGTGGCCGCGGAGCACCAGCCCCAGCTCGCCCAGTCGCTCCCGGGCCCCGGGTCGCAGCTCCGAGGCGCCGGTGGCGAAGAAGATCTGCTCGTCCAGGGTCAGGCGGACCTCGGTCTCGACCGGCGAGACGCGCACGACCGCATCGCTCTCGTCGGCCTCCTGGGCCTCCCGGTCCCGGGCGCGGTCGGGTCGGACGGTGCGGTCCTTGCGGATGTTGTCGGACATCTCGTCCTCGCCGAGCACCATGCTCACGAGGCCATCGCCCATGCCGAGCTCGGCCAGGGCCCGGCGGATGGACTCGAGCACCACGTCCAGGTCCTCCGCGTCCTCGAAGCTCGCCATGGCCATGAGCATGACGAAGAAGGTGAGGAGGAGGGTGACCAGATCGGAGAAGGTGGCCATCCACGCCGGAACACCCGGGGGAGGACTGGCGGCCTTCCGCTTGCGCTTGCCCATGGAGGCGTCCTCCGGCTCGGGGGGCTGCGCCGGTCCATCGGCCGACCCTCGGTGCCCTTGAGCCCCGTGGGCGACGCCGGCGTCCCGCCCGCGCGGGCGGCCCGGACCGCCCCGTCAGGCCGCTTACCGCCGGGGCAGGGGCGGCCCCGCCCTCGACTGTTGCAGGCTACGGGCCGTCCCTTTCGAGGTGGCCGTGTCCGCTCCCCCCCGCCCCGACCTGCCCGCCATCCCCGCCGCCGGCACCACCGGGCGGGTCCTGGTGCTGCTCGCCCACCCGGTCCTGCACAAGAGCCGGGTCAACCGCCCCATGGCCCAGGCCGTCCGGGACCTGGACGGCGTGACGGTCCATGACCTCTACGAGGCGTATCCCGACCTGATGATCGACGTGGGGCGCGAGCAGTCGCTGCTGGCCGGGCACGACGTGATCATCTGGCAGCATCCGCTGTACTGGTACAGCACGCCCTCCATCCTGAAGGAGTGGCAGGACCACGTGCTCACCTTCGGGTGGGCCTTCGGGCCGGGGGGCGATGCGCTGGCGGGCAAGCCGCTGCTGCAGGCGGTCTCGGTGGGGGGCTCCCCCGAGGCCTACTCCCACACGGGGGTCCACGGCCGAACCCTCCCGGAGCTCCTCGCCCCCGTCGCCCAGACCGCCAGGCTGTGCGGCATGATCTGGCGCCCGCCCTTCGTGGCCTGGGGGGTCCACCGGATGGCGCCCGACGCCGTCGCCGCCCACGCCCAGGCCTACCGGGCCCTCCTCGTGGCCCTCCGGGACGGCACCCTCGACGTCTCGGCCTGGCCCGAGGACGCCTTCCTGAAGGCCGATCCCCAGGCCGCACCCGCCGCCGGAGGCGCCTGATGGATCCCGGCTTCCTGCAGCAGGCCTTCGTCTACCTGGCCGCCGCCCTGGTCGTGGTGCCCATCGCCGGGCGCCTCGGGCTCGGCTCGGTCCTCGGCTACCTCATCGCGGGCGTGCTCATCGGACCCGGGGTGCTCGGGTGGGTGGGTGCCGAGGAGTCCGGGGAGGTCCTGCACTTCGCCGAGTTCGGCGTGGTGATGATGCTCTTCCTGGTGGGCCTCGAGCTGGAGCCGGCCCGGCTGTGGCGGCTGCGAGGCCCCATCCTGGGCCTCGGTGGGCTCCAGATGGCGGTGACCGCCTCGGCCATCGGGGCCGTGGCCTGGGGCCTCGGTCTGTCCTGGCAGATGGCCGTCGCCGTGGGGCTCACCGTGGCCATGTCCAGCACCGCCATCGGGGTCCAGTCCCTGACCGAGCGCGGCCTCCTCCAGACGGACGCCGGGCAGAAGTCCTTCTCGGTGCTCCTCTTCCAGGACGTGGCCGTCATCCTGATCCTGGCGGTCTTCCCCCTGCTCGCCACCCTCGACGTGCACCACGGCGGCAAGGAGGGCCATCACCACGGCCCCTCCTTCATCGACCAGCTCGGGCCCCTCGAGTACGCCGGCGTCGTCCTGGGCGCCATCGTCGGCGTGGTCCTGCTGGGCCGCTTCGCCGTCGACCCCATCCTGCGGGTGATCGCCTGGACCCGCATGCGTGAGCTCTTCACCGCCGCCGCCCTGGCGCTGGTGGTGGGCGTGACCCTCATCATGACCTGGGTGGGCCTCTCGCCGGCGCTGGGCACCTTCCTGGCGGGCGTGCTCCTCGCCAACAGCACCTTCCGCCACGAGCTCGAGAGCGACATCGAGCCCTTCAAGGGCCTGCTGCTGGGCCTCTTCTTCCTCGCGGTGGGCGCGAGCATCCAGATCGACTTCGTGATCAGCGCCCCCGGCACCGTCTCGGGGCTGCTCTTCGGCATCGTCTTCGTCAAGGTCGTCGTCCTCGTGGGCCTGGGCGCCCTCTTCGGCGCCCGGGGCCCCAACCTGGTCCACCTGGCCAC
>CAZPJM010000360.1:0-4955 GCA_964586865.1 uncultured Enterobacteriaceae bacterium | reverse complement strand
TGGAGACGCTGAAGGCCTTGCACGCCGAGGATGTCCAGGCCCTCTTCGGCGCCACCCTCCAGGGTGTGGATCCCGTCTTCGACCGGGCCGTGCTGGAGCGCCTGCTCGATCTGGCGCCGCCTGGGATCGACGAGATCATGGCCCTGGCCCGGGCCGCGCGGGTGGCCGCCCGGGGACCGTGGGAGCAGGTCGTGGTGGACACGGCCCCCACCGGGCACTTCCTGCGCCTGCTGGGGCTGCCCGAGGTGCTCGCGGGCTGGATCAAGTGGGCCTTCGGGGTCTTGCTCGACCACAGGGACGTGCTGCGCCTGCCGCGGCTCTCGGCCGAGCTGGTGACCCGGAGCCGGGAGCTCAAGGCCTTCCGCGCCCGCCTGGCCGACCCGGAGCAGAGCTCGCTGCTGGTGGTGCGCCGCCCCACCGCCGTGACCCGGGCCGAGACCGACGCCCTGCTGGCCGCGGCCGCCGCCCACACCCTCCCCGCGCGGGCGGTGGTGGACAACCTGGCCCCGCCCGGCACCGCCGCCCGGACCGACGCCGCGCCGCCGGTGATCCCCGTTCCCCGGGGGGCCCCTCCCGTGGGCCTGGACGCCCTGCGGATCCTGGGCGCGAGCCTGTACCCCCCCGCCGCCCACCGGGAGGCGGGGTGAGCCCCGACGCCCCCACCGCCCTCACCACCGAGGAGCACGTCTCCCTGTGCGAGGCCCTCGACCGGGTGCTCCACAAGGGCGTCGTCCTCCACGGCGAGGTCGTGATCAGCGTGGCCGGGGTGGACCTGGTCTACCTGGGGCTCGACGCCTTCCTCTCGAGCACCGACACCGCCCGTCGGGTAGGCCGCCTGCCCGCCCGCCGGCAGATCCGACGCCGAGGCCTCCCATGACGACCCTCTCCGCCCAGGAGCTGCCCGAGGCCACCCAGGAGGTCCCCGCTCCCCGTCAGGGGCGGCTGGACCTGGATCCGGACCAGGTGCGCAACGGCCTCGGCCAGCTCGTCCTCACCCTGGTCAAGCTGCTGCACGAGCTCATGGAGCGCCAGGCCCTGCGCCGCATGGAGGCCGGGAGCCTCACCGAGGCCGAGGTGGAGGCCATCGGCACCACCCTCATGCGACAGGCCGAGGAGATCGATCGACTCCGCACTCAATTCCACCTGGACGACGACGATCTGAACCTCGATCTCGGACCCCTCGGCAAGCTGCTCTGAGGCGCCATGCCGCTGCACGCCAGCCCGGCCCGGCCGGCCCACGCCACCGACTCCGCCACCCTCGCCGACATCCTCGAGCGGGTGCTGGACAAGGGCGTGGTCATCGCGGGCGACATCAAGGTGAAGCTCGTGGACATCGAGCTGCTGACCATCCAGGTGCGCCTGGTGGTGTGCTCGGTGGACAAGGCGGTGGAGATGGGCATGGACTGGTGGCGCCGGGAGCCGGACCTGGTGGGCTTCACCGAGACCCAGGCCCTGCCGGGCGCCGCGCCCGTGCCCGGAGAGCAGGCCCTGCGTGCGGCCACCCCGCAGGCGCTGCACCCGGAGCCGCCGGAGCGATGAGCGGCTTCGACTGGAACGCGGCCGGCGCCCAGGATCCCCACCCGGCGGTCCGCCTCCACGACGAGACCCTCCGCGACGGCCTGCAGAGCCCCTCGGTGGTGGATCCGCCCCTGTCGGTGAAGCGCACCCTCCTGCGGAGCCTGGCCCGGGCGGGGGTGGGGAGCGCCTGCCTGGCCCTGCCGGCCGCCGGGCCCCGGGCCTCCGATCACGCCCGTGCGCTCCTGCAGACCCTGGCCGAGGAGGCCTTGCCGGTGGTGCCGGTGCTGGCCGGCCGCACCTTGGCGAGGGACGTGGACGCGGTCCTCGAGGTGGTGAGGGACACGGGCGTCGCCGCCGAGATGACCTGCTTCGTGGGGGCCTCCCCCATCCGCCGCTGGGTGGAGGGGTGGAGCCTGGCCTTCCTGCTGGAGCGCACCGCCGAGGCCATCGGGCATGGGGTGGGGGCGGGACTGGAGATGAGCTTCGTCCTGGAGGACACCACCCGCACGCCCCCCGACACGCTGGAGCCGCTGCTCGCCGCCGCCCTCGAGGCCGGGGCGACGCGAATCGTCCTGTGCGACACGGTGGGGCACGCCATCCCGGCCGGCGCCGCCCGCCTGGTGCGGTGGGTCCGGGGCCGCCTCCAAGCCTGGGGCGCCCCGGCGGGCCTGGACTGGCACGGGCACGACGACCGAGGGCTGGCCACCGGCTGCGCCCTGGCCGCCGCCCGGGCCGGGTGCGACCGGATCCACGGCTGCGTGCTCGGGGTGGGCGAGCGGGTCGGCAACGCCGATCTGGCCGCGCTCGGCCAGGCCCTCGCACGAGAGGGCGCCGGATCCTGGCGATCCGACGCCCTCGCGGAGGCCGCGGCCCTGCTGCGCCCCTACCAGCGGGGCGAGACCGCGCCGGTCATCACGACGCCATGGGCTGCGTGACCAGGTCGTGCAGGGGCTTGAGCTGCTGCTCGTCCAGCAGGTCGCCGGCGCAGGCCGCCAGGTGGCACAGGGCCATGCTGCGCCACTGATCACGGGGATCGCAGGTCCGGCCACGCATGAGGGTGTAGTTGTTCTGCACGTTCAGGGCGTACCAGCCCGAGAGCCAGCTCATGTAGGCCCGGGCCAGGCTGTTGGGCAGCTCGTAGGGATCGTCGACCAGCTCCACGTGGCGGGAGAACTCCCGGTGCTTGTCGGTGGCCCACCGGACCACCTCCTCCACCGCCTCGTCATCGATGCCGGGCCAGTCCGACATCCCGCTCCGAAGGTGGGTCACCAGGCTGTCCAGGTCGATGGCTTCGAGGATGGCGTCCTTGTCGATGGTGGGCATGTCTTCCCCCGGGGCAGGTTGGTTGGGACAGGTTTCCCGCCGGGGAACGGCCCTCGGCCGCAGGGCGAGAGGGCCGGGCCCCCGTTCCGTAGCCCGACTCACACTCTGGGGTCGGGGGCCGCCGACCCCGGGTGCAGCCACGGTGCCCTCACTCAAGTCCCGGGGCTGGGGGGCCGAGGGGAAGGCCGAGGGAGTCTCGTCATGCCGTCCAGTCCTGCACATGCCCGTCAGCGGGCCGAGGTGGAACGCCTCGGCCGGGCCTGGGCGTGGGCGGCGCGGGAGCTGGGCACCGACGATCCCACCCGCGTCGTCCAGCAGATCCGCAACCTGGCCGTCCAGGTGGCCGAGGCGCGCCGCGCCGCCCCCAACCACGGCGCCCTCCGCCCCGTCGGCGCCCTCGAGGCCCTCGGGCTGACCGGCCGGGAGCCACGGGAGGCCCTCGAGGAGCTCGACCGGCGCGAGGCCCTCGCCGACCTGCTCCCGGGCACCGTGGCACTCCACGACCGGGCCCGCCAGGAGCTGCTCGAGGTCCTGGCCGACGCCGAGGCCTGGCACGCCCCGGTGAGCCTGCCCGACCCCGAGGACCCGCCCGCCGAGGATCCGGAGGCGTCGGAGGGGATCTCGCCCTCCCAGACCGCCCAGGTCGAGGCCGCACCCGAGCCCGCGGTCTCCTTCGACGGCGTCGATCCCGACATGCCGGGCCCTCGGCCCGAATTCCCCCTCAAGGATCGGCCCGACACGCCCGATCCCCGGGGGCGAACCGGTCCCGTCGCCTCCTGTTCGGAGGAGCGCACCGGCCGCCGCGACACGCCTCCCCGGGCCGGCCGCCCGCGCCGTTCCCTGCGGCGACGGGTGGCGCGGCGGGCCCTCGACCTGACCCGCCGGCTCGTCCGGTGACCTTCCCACGCCCCCTTTCCGTGGCGCACGCCCGGAACGAGACAGGAGGACCCATGACCGCACCGACCCTGGAGCGTCCCGAGGACGCCACCGTCGCCAGCCTCGAGGCCCAGCTCAACGACCTCTACAAGGGCGTCGAGCACCTCCGCAAGGAGCTCGGCACCAGCGAGGCCGACGACATCATCACCATGTTCCAGAGCCTCCAGGGCCAGCTCGGCGAGCTCGAGCACGCCCGCACCATCGAGAACCTCGAGGCCCAGCTCTGCGATCTCTACAAGCAGCGCGAGGCCCTCCAGGAAGCCATCGGGCTGTCCGATCCCTTCGCCATCGTGCGCCTCGTCAAGGAGATGGAGGCGCAGCTCGTCGCGTTCTACCGCACCCGCGATCAGCGGGCCGCCTGAACCCACCCGCCCATCCAACCAGGAGGCATCCATGTCTGCAGCACTCGACCGCATGTTCGAGCAGGGTACCTACATGGCGAAGTCCGGTATGGCCTTCGTCGATGACAACGTCCTCCAGCAGATCCCGTACATGCGGGAGAACGAGCTGGACGGTCTTGACTTCGGGGCCGTGCAGGTCGACGAGGACGGTGTCGTCAAGGCCTACAACCGCTACGAGAGCCAGATCACCGGCACCCCGGTCGACAAGGCCATGGGCGCGAACTTCTTCAACGAGATCGCTCCCTGCACCAACAACAGCCTGTTCCAGGGCGTCTTCAAGAAGGGCGTCACCTCGGGGAGCATGAACACCCTCTTCCCCTACACCTTCACCTACCGGATGAAGCCCACCAACGTGCTCATCCACCTCTACCGGTGCCCCCGGACCCAGTCCAACTGGATCCTGGTGAAGAAGCGCTGATGACCGGGGAGGCCGACGCCGTCCGGGACCGCCTTCACGGTCGGCTCCGGCTCCGCGGCCATCCCCTGCTCCTCTTCCCCGACGCGGTGATTCCCGCCGCATCCGTCTGGGCCGGCGCGCGCCTCTGGATCGCAGGGGCGCGCGACGTCGGTCTGGCCCCCGGGGACGGGGTCCTCGTGCAGACCCCGCCCTCCTCCGCCCTCGCCCAGATCCTCGTGGCCGCCCTGTGGGAGGGCTGGGCCCTCGCGCTCGCCCCCCCCGAATGCCCCACGGACGAATGCCGCGAGCTCGCCCGGGCGCGCGGCGTGCGGGCCTGGATCGGCCCCCCCGCGCCCGCCGGCACCTGGCCCGTGGGATCG
>CAZPJM010000359.1:0-4973 GCA_964586865.1 uncultured Enterobacteriaceae bacterium | reverse complement strand
CACCGAGATCTACACTCTTTCCCTACACGACGCTCTTCCGATCTGCCGCCACCGCCACCACCCGGGCCTCCTCCGGGGCCGCCGCGGCGCGCCGACGCCAGGTCTCGGCCGGATCCGCCCCGCTGGCCCCGGTCACCGCGCCCACGCTGACCAGCCACACCCCGAGGGCGGGCGCCTCGACCAGCGAGACCCGCGGCCGGGCCAGGGCGATCCCCTCCCAGCGGGCCGCGCCGTCCTTGCCGAGGAGCCGTGGGGTCAGGCGAGGCTCGGACAGGCGCCCCGTCCCCGCAACCACCATGGCCGGATCCGCCGTCGGGCTGTCCGCCTCGACCTGGTGGACGAGCGCCGCGGGGAGCCCCTCCTCGACCGCCGCCCGAAGCCCCTCGGCGCCGCCCGGGGCCAGGCGCTCCCAGGGCTCCACGAAGAACACCGCATCGCCGGTGCAGGCCTCGGCCGCCGCGTTGCGGGCCGCCCCCTCGTCCTCCGGCCAGCGGATCCTCACCACCCGCGCCCCGCTGGCCCGGGCCACCGAGGGGGTCTCGTCCCGCGAGCCCGTGTCCACGACGACGATCTCGTCGACGGCGCCCTCGAGGCTCTGGAGGCAGGCGGGCAGGACCCGGGCGACGTCCCGGGCGAGGATGCAGGCGGAGAGGGTGGGCATGAGGCCTCCGAAGGGGATCGCCCCCGCCCATCGACCAGGCCCCCGGGCGCTTGAGCCCCAGCCGCGAGAAGCGGCGACGACCGCGTGCTTCACGGCCTCGTGCCATCGGATCGGGCCAGCAGGTGCAGCGCAGGGTTGCGATCCGACCCCGGATCCTTGCCTCGCCGTCGCGCCGTGGCCACATACTGAATGAACCCTCATTCAGTGGTCCGCACCCGGCCCCGGCCGGGCGACCCCAGGAGGCCTCCATGACCGACCGCAACCGCCACGCCAGCGCCGACGAAGCCCGCGAGCTCGCCGAGCAGAGCCGCGATTCCTGGGCCGGGCGCAGCATCATGAAGGAGATCTTCCTCGGCCGGTTCCACCAGGACTGGATCGCCCCCTTCCCCGAGACCCCCACCTCCGAGCCGTTCGAGGCCTTCTACGCCGAGCTCGAGGCCTACCTGAAGACGGTGGACGCGGCGGCCATCGACCGCGACGGGCACATCCCCGAGTCCGTCATCCAGCGGCTGCGCGACCTGGGCGCCTTCGGCATGAAGATCCCCGAGGCCTACGGCGGCATGGGCTTCACCCTGCACGAGTACGCCCGCGCCCTCGAGATGGTCGCCTACTACGACGGCAACCTGGTGGCCCTCCTGTCCGCCCACCAGTCCATCGGCGTGCCCAACCCGGTGATGACCTTCGGCTCCGAAGCCCAGAAGCAGGCCTTCCTCCCCCGCTGTGCCGCCGGCGCCATCTCGGCCTTCGCCCTCACCGAGCCCGACGTGGGCAGCGACCCGGCCCGGCTCGCCACCTCCGTCGAGCGCACCGAGGACGGCGACTACATCATCGACGGCACCAAGCTGTGGATCACCAACGGCACCCGCGCCGAGCTCTTCGTGGTCATGGCCCGCCACACCGACACCGAGCGCATCAGCGCCTTCATCGTCGAGGCGAGCTCCCCGGGCATCTCGGTGGAGCACCGCTGTCGCTTCATGGGCCTGCGCGCCCTGGAGAACGGGGTCATCCACTTCGACCAGGTGCGGGTCCCGAAGGAGGCCCTGCTCGGCAAGGAGGGCATGGGCCTGCGCATCGCCCTGACCACCCTCAACACGGGTCGGCTCTCCCTGCCCGCCGCCACCGTGGGCAGCTCCCGCAACGCCCTCGGCATGGTGCGCGACTTCGCCAGCCAGCGGGTCCAGTGGGGCGCCCCCGTCGGCCAGCACGAGGCGGTGGCCCACAAGATCGCCGACATCGCCGCCACCACCTTCGCCATCGAGACCCTCTCCCACTTCACGAACGAGCTCGCCATGCGCGAGGGCTACGACATCCGCCTCGAGGCCTCGGCGGCCAAGGAGTACTGCACGGTCCGCAACTGGGACCTGCTCGACGACGCCCTGCAGGTCCGCGGCGGCCGCGGCTACGAGACCGAGATCTCGCTCCGGGAGCGGGGCGAGCGGCCCATGGCCATCGAGCGGATGCTGCGCGACAGCCGCATCAACCGCATCTTCGAGGGCAGCTCCGAGATCATGCACCTCTTCATGGCGCGCGAGGCCCTCGACAAGCACCTGCAGGTCGGCAAGGACTTCCTCTACGCCCGCTCCTTGGGCGAGCAGGTGGCCGCCCTGCCCAAGATGATCGCCTTCTACTCCTGGTGGTACCCGAGCACCTGGCTGGGTCTCGGCACTGCGTTCAAGTACGGCGAGTACGGGCGGCTGGCGCGGCACCTGCGCTTCGCCGAGCGTCGCAGCCGCAAGCTCGCCCGCTCGGTCTTCCACGGCATGGCGCGCTACCAGGCCGGCCTCGAGAAGCGCCAGGCCTTCCTGTTCCGCGCCGTCGACATCGCCATGGAGATCCTGGTCATCGGGGCCGTGGTGGCCCGCGCCCACAAGATGCAGCGCGAGGACCACCCCGAGGCCACCCGGGCCCTGGCCCTGGCCGACGTGCACTGCCGCAACGCCCGCCGCATCGTGGACGAGCGCTTCCGCGCCCTGTGGAAGAACGACGACCCGGAGCGCTACCAGCTGGGCCTGGACGTCCTGGAGGGCACCCACCGCTGGCTCGAGGCCGATGCGCCCATCACGAGCCTGGTGCCCGAGGCCGACGCCTCCACCGACGTCGCCGCCAAGTAGCCGCGCCTTCCGGGCGGTGGGCTACCCTGCCCGCCGTCCGGAGGTCCCGTGTCGCGCCCCGTCTCGGTGCTGTCCGTGCTGGCCGGCCTGCTGGCCTTCGCCATCGCGGCCGTGCGCGGCGGGGCGCCGGTCCAGGATCCGGACGTCTTCTGGCTCACCTGGGCCGGCCGCCGCATGCTGGCCGGGGATCTCCCCCGCCACAACCTGGCCTCCTACACCGCCCCCGAGCACCCCTGGGTCCTGCACGAGCCGCTGGTGGCCGTCGCCGAGGCCGCGGTGGGAATCGAGCAGGTCGTCTGGCTGAGGACGGGGGTGTTGGCGGCCCTGGCCGCCCTCTGCCTGGCCCTCGCGGCGCGGCCGGAGCGGGGCTGGGCCACCGTGCTCACCCTGGCCGGGCTGCCCATCGTGCTGCTCTTCGGCCTCTCGGAGCGGGCCATGGCCTGGGGGCTGGTGGCCCTGGCCGGCACCACCCTGCTCCTCTTCCAGGACGGGCGGGTGCGCGCCGAGCCCTGGCGCCTCGCCGCCGCCACCGCCGTCGTCTGGATCTGGGCCAACACCCACGGCTCCTTCGTGGTGGGGCTGGGCCTGATCCTGCTGGTCCACCCCGCCTGGGCGGCCCTCGCCGGGCTGCTGGCCCTCCTCAACCCCGCGGGCCCCGCCGTCTACGGCCTGGTCTTCACCTACGCCACCGGCGGCGGCACCACCGGCCGCCTGGGCGAGGCCATCACCGAGTGGGGCTGGCTCGACCCCACCGACCCGGGCCAGCTCGTCCCGCTGTTGTGGGTGGTGGGCGCCGGGATCCTGCTCTGGACCGGCCCCCTGGCCGATCGCCGCGCCACCTGGACCGCCCGCCTCCTCCACGCGGGCCTCCTCCTCCTGACCCTGCGCTCCTGGCGCAACGCCCCCGTGGCGGGGCTGATCCTCACCCCCTTCCTGGCCGCCCGCCTGGCCGCCTTGGTCCCCGAGCGGCCCCTCGGCCAGCCCGGCTTCATCCTGGGCCCCCTCCTGGCCCTCGCCCTGCCGCTCGTGCCCTGGGGCCCCCCCGATCCCGCCCGCTTCGCCCCGGCCCTGCCCGGCCATGTGGCCCCGGACGAGCGCGTCTGGGCGGATCACGCCCTGGGCGGCTTCCTCATGCTCCACGGCGTGCCCGTGTTCTGGGACGGCCGGAACGACTGCTACCCGGTGGCGGTGTGGGACGAGGCCATCACCGTGACCTGGCGCCGGGAAGGCTGGGAGCGGGTCCTGGACCGGTGGGGGGTCGACGTGGTGCTCACCGAGAACGAGGGGCTCATCGAGGACCTGGGGGCGGCCGGCTGGGTGCGGCGCGCCACCGAGGGCCGGGTCGAGGTGTGGGCCCGCCCGGCCGAGGCGGCCTCAACCGGTGGCGCCCTGGATCGATAGCGGAGGGACAGCGCCGTAGGAGCCCCGTCACGGCGGGGCTCGCGGCTATGTGCTACCTCCCAGGGACCCCGCACCGCGGGGTGCAGGAGCGCGTGAGCATGCGGATCTCCATCATCGGCACGGGCTACGTCGGCCTGGTCAGCGGGGCCTGCTTCGCGGACCAGGGCAACGAGGTCTGGTGCGTCGACATCGACCCCGACAAGATCGCCACCCTCGCCCGCGGCGAGAGCCCCATCTACGAGCCGGGCCTGTCCGAGCTGGTCCGGCGCAACCTGCGGGCCGACCGGCTCCACGTCACCACCGAGCTCGCCCAGGCCGTCGACCGCACCTCGCTGCTGTTCGTCTGCGTCGGTACCCCGCCCCAGCCCGACGGCAGCCCCGACATGTCGGCGGTCTGGACCGTGGTCGAGGACATCGCCGACCTCATGACCGAGCACAAGGTCATCGTCCTCAAGTCCACCGTCCCCGTCGGCACCGCCGCCGAGGTGCGCCGCCGCATGGCCGCCCGCACCGATGTGGAGTTCGACGTGGTGAGCAACCCGGAGTTCCTCCGGGAGGGCGCGGCCATCAAGGACTTCCTCGAGCCCGATCGCGTGGTCATCGGCACCGACGACGCCCGTGTCGCCACCCTGATGAAGGAGCTCTACGCCCCCTTCCTCCGGCCCGACCGCCCGCTGCTGGTGATGGACAACCCCTCGGCCGAGCTCACCAAGTACGGCGCCAACGCCCTGCTCGCGACCCGCATCTCGTTCATGAACGAGCTCGCCAACCTGGCGGGGCGGGTGGGCGCCGACATCACC
>CAZPJM010000358.1:3664-4987 GCA_964586865.1 uncultured Enterobacteriaceae bacterium | reverse complement strand
AACGAAGGCCTCGACGAGATGAACCGGGTCATCCGCCTCGCCGACCCGCATCGGGACGAACCGGGAGAGCTCGGCGTCCAGGCCGACCAGGTGTTGCGAGGCGTCGATGCCTACCTCGAGCGGCCCCGGGTCGCGCTGGGCCGCTGCGCCGACCTGCACCGCTACCACGGCCGACTCAACGTGCCCCGCGCCCCGCTCGGCATCGAGGCCTCCGAGAACCCCTTCTCGTGGACGGCCCACCTGCAGGCTGCAATGAGCACCCGCCAGGGGGAGATCCAGGAGGCCATGGAGCGCCTCCCCGGCGTGCTGGCCATGGCGAGCGCCGTCGACCTGCCCGATCGGGACGACCACATGGCTTGGTACAGGTCCGCCATCGCCCTGTCGCACCTACTCCGTCGGCTCGACCTGGGCGACCTGGACCCCCGCACCCGGATCTGGCTCCTCTACGCCGTGTCCGAGCAGCTCCGGCTTCCCCATGACCTGGACGAGGTGCTGATCGGCCGAGAGCAGCTGCTGGACGCCGCCGCGCTGGAGTCGGGGCTCGGCGAGTCCGACCTCGAGGAGCTCACGGCGCTGGCCGACGCGATCGCGGCGTCCGATGGCGAGTGGCCGAGCAACGCGCCGGATCCGGGAGACCTGTCCGTCACGCACCGGGGCTACCTGATCGACCTGCTCGCCGAGCGGCGCGTCGAGCGTACGCTGGGCGATTCGGACATGACAGCCATGCAGGCGCTGACCGAGGACGACCCCGAGCTCGCAGCCAGCCTGCGCGCCGGGACGGGCCACGTCGACACGGCGGCCGGGCTCACGCCGGCGGAGCAGGCCGCTCACGTGGCCGGTGTGGCGGGCCTGACCGTGGGTCCGAGCCTCATCTGGGGCATGGCGACCAGCATCCCCATCCTGGGTGCGGTGCTGAAGGACTGCTCCGGGGACGAGATAGAGCGTGGCATGCGCGATCTGCGGATGGCGCTCGGCATGCGACGCGCCGAGGCCGAGGCGTCCCAGGCCTACGCCGGCAGCGCGGGCGCGACGATCGGCATGTGGTCCACCGCCAAGATCAAGGGTCTCTATGCCGCGACGGCAGCTCTGCAGTCTGCACACGCCGCCCTCTCGGCCAGCACCATCACGGGCGAGGACCTGGACTCCGGCCAGCAGTTCCTGGCGGGCCTCGGCGCCGTCGGCATCACCGGCGCCGACCAGGTGGCCAAGGCGCTCGCCGCGCTCATGCGCGCCGGGGGGACGTTCGCCTACGCGGTGGATGGGCCATGATGGGCCGCGCCCTGGACGAGACCATCGAGGACGACGAGCACCGCCAGGCGCTCG
>CAZPJM010000358.1:1627-3564 GCA_964586865.1 uncultured Enterobacteriaceae bacterium | reverse complement strand
ATGGGCCGCGCCCTGGACGAGACCATCGAGGACGACGAGCACCGCCAGGCGCTCGAGAGCTTCCTGGCGGGGGTCGCGCAGCCCATGAGGAATCGCTGATGCCTCCGTCAGCCGTCCTCACGCCAGGGCGGCGGCTCTGCCCCCTCGTCGAGCGTCAGCTCGCGGACCCCGACGCCCTCACAGCTGGACCAGTCACACTGTACGCCCTCGCACTCTATGGACTCCTCCTTGGTGAGGGTCGCCGTGAGCGGCTCCGTCTTGTGCAGCTCGGCCGTGTAGACCGAGGTGCCGGTGATGACGAGCCCCCGCTGATCGTGTAGCAGCTCCTCCTCGCAGCGCACCTCGCGCCCGCGCTGCTCGCAGTTCTGCCCAGGAGGATCTTCCTCGAAGAGCTCGGTCTGCTCATCCACCCACAGGTACATCCCCATCGTCTCGTGGGGTGCCAAGAAGCCCGCGGACCAGATGCCGGCCTCGATCTCGGGGTCGCCCGCCTCGGGGTGGAAGAAGCAGTCCTCGGCGGACTCGGTCTCGACCCGGGCACTGTCGACGCTCCAGACCGTGCCGAGCACTTCTGGCGCCGAGCTGCAGGCCGTGAGGAGGAGGCCAACGGCCGCGAAGGTGATGAGTCGTCGCGCTGCGTGTTCGTGACGCCTCATTCGTCCTCCTCGCGCCAGGGAGGGGGCGACTCGCCCGGGAGGAGGGTGAGCTCCAAGATGCCGACACCGCTGCACGGGTTGGTGAAGCCACAGTCCACGCCCTCGCAGCTCACCTCCCGTTCGGTCAGCAGCGTGGCGCTGACGGGCTCGGTGCCATCGATTCGCAGGGTCGTCAGGACGGACCCTTGCAGGACCCAATCATGGCCACTATCGGAGCCGGTGAGGTCGAGCGATCGAACGCATGTGACTTCCTTGCCCTGTCGCTCACAATTCGGGGCCTTGGGCCGGTCTCGCAGCAGCGTGACCTCGGTTTCGCCGCCGACGCGCCATTCCCACAGGCCGAGACCGTCCGCGCCGTTCAGGAAGGCGAAGCGCATGCTCGAATCCTCCCAGTACCAGGAGTCGTCGGGGTGGCTGAAGCACTCGTCGGGATCCTCTTCGATCCAGCCGTAGTCGCCCCGCCAGACCTCTCCCGCGAGGATCGGCACCGGTCCGCACCCCACGGCGAACAGCACGCCGCCGGTGAGGAGTGTGGTCATCAGTCGTCGCACTGTCCCTCCTGGCCCGTGACCTTGCGGGTGATCTCGATGGGGCCGGTGGTGTCGTCGGCGTGGAGGATATCGCAGCTTGCCAGGTAGGTCCCCGTGAAGTCGCAGCCGCCGCCCTTGCAGGCGCGCTTGAACTCGATGTCGTAGCCGTCGGCCGAGCTGCCCGACGAGATCTCGAACCTGAGGGAGAACTCGTTGCCCGACCCGTCTTGGACGGTCTTGACGAAGACCTTTGGCGGGTCGCCGGGGGTGTAGTCCACCTGGTTGAAGAAGAGCGGCATCTGGAAGGTCTCGCAGACGTCGTTGTGGTCCGAGGTCTTGACCAGCTGGATGTCAAAGTCGCCGGCCACGCTGAACTGAAGGTCGTCCGGCCGGGTGACGCGGACATCGTGGACGGTCCCGGCGCTGTCCTCCGTCTCGTAGAAGCCCCCGTCCGTGTGGTCCCAGCCGTTCACCGGCTCATCGTCGGTGACCAGGACCGCGCCGCCCTCCACGAGCGTAGAGCTGATCACGTGCTCGACCCCAGGAGCGCCGACGAAGACGTTGCCCCCACCCGCCGGCCAGGTCTGGGTCACCGCGAGAGCGACCCCAGCCTCCTGGGCGCCGCTCGCCGCGCCGGGGTAGCCGAGCTGACGGAGCGGGAACAGGTCGGAGTTGTACGCTTCTGGGTTCTCGTCCTGGCGCTGGATGCGAGCGTCCCCCTGCCAGGTCTGGCCACCGCGGAAGATGTTGA
>CAZPJM010000358.1:0-1527 GCA_964586865.1 uncultured Enterobacteriaceae bacterium | reverse complement strand
TGGCGCTGGATGCGAGCGTCCCCCTGCCAGGTCTGGCCACCGCGGAAGATGTTGACATGGCCATCGTCGTCGAGTTGGGTGTCGTTTTTACCATCAATGAGGTCTTCCCAGTTCCGGGCGCGCCCGCCAGGCTCGCCGACCAAAAGTTCCGGGATCTCCGCCTGGTCTGTCGTGCGATGACCCCAGTTGTCGTAGTGAACGACGTTCGCGATGGCGAGGGAGGTGCCGAAGCGCTCGTCGCCGACGGCGAACTCGAAGGGCTCGGGGTTGTCGTAGCAGTCCAGGGAGGACGACGGCGACCCGAAGGTCGAGGTGCGGGTGTTGGCCGGACCCACCTGGAAGAAGCACACGCCGCCCATGTTTGTCACATCCGGCAAGCGACGCGTGGAGTCCGGGTCTGACACGTCCGCCTCGGGCTTGCCCACCGCGACGACGACGTCCACACTCTCTCCGTAGAGGTCCCCCGCGGCAAGGCTCGCGCCGAACGCGTCGCTGCTGGTCCGTCCGGAGTCGACAACCATGGAGTCGACCGAGTTCCAGTCCTGGAGGTTGGACACGTCCTGCACGACGACGACCTGCTCGACGGACCCGCCAGGCGCACCGATGATGAGCTCGTCCTCGCCATCACGGTCGACGTCGTAAGCGAGGAGGGAGGCCCCGAGGCGACTCGCCCCGGTGAGGCCCAGTGAGGAGGCGCTGATGATGACGGGAGTCACCCCCGCGAAGGGGTCGGGGACGACGTTCGGGGCCGCCCCGCTGGTGCTCGCAGGATCGTAAGGGAAGATGAAGACTTGGTTGGTGCCGGGAGCGCCGACCGCGACCCAAGGATTGGCCGCGTTGAGGTGGGTGCCGGCTGCGATGGCGAATCCGAAGTCCGTGGCGGCAAGGGCCGGGTCCTCCAGGGTCCCGCCGAAGTGGAAGTCGGAGTCGGTGCGGTCGATCACGCTGGTGTCCGCCTTCGCGTAGTACCAGTGTACCCTTCCCCCCGGGTCCGTCGTGCCCGCATCGCGCGGAGCGCCGACCAGCAGCTCCATGCCGAAGGCGTGCTCCTCGCCCCCGGGAACCGACACGCCGCCCTCGAGACCATCGGCGAGGTCCACGCTGTGCAGCGCGCTCCCGTAACGGACGTCCCCCACGAAGGGCGGGCTCAGCGTCTGCGCGACGGTCGTGATGTCGACGTTCGGCGTCTGCGCCGAGAGTGCCCGACCGGTGATGCGGACCAGCCCACTGCCGCCGCCGCCCTGCGGAGCGTCGGGGGCGCCGATCACCAGCTCCTGGAGGAGGTCCGGGGTGCCGTTGGTGCCGTGTTGAATGGTGGCCAGGGCCGTACCGAGGTGAGCATCGACGGCGCCCACGGCGGCATCATCCCACTCGTGGGTCGCGGAGGCATCGACGGTCGGAAGGCAGCTCGGATCCCGAGAGTGGGGGACGTCCGGCCGCTCCGGCAAGAGGGTTCCGCAGGCGGACAGGCTAAGCATCAGGGCCAGCGGTATCGTGGTCCGGGTGTTGCGCAGAGAGAGAGCGAGT
>CAZPJM010000357.1:0-4989 GCA_964586865.1 uncultured Enterobacteriaceae bacterium | reverse complement strand
GGCCCCTCGAGGCGCTGCGGACCCACGGGATCCTGGCCCCGGTGCGCTGGGCCGTCGGGTAGGCCACCGACCGGGGTGGCGGGTCAGGAGCCGTACTTGACCGAGCAGCCCCACGGCTGGATCTGGGAGGCCTGGACCGGCTCGCCGGCGGTCACCGCGGTGAGGGCCTTCTCGGTGAAGCCGGTGTAGCGCACCTTGGGGACGGCATTGCGGGGGGCGTTGTCCAGCGCGCCGGCGTACACGAGGGTGCCGTTCGGGTCGACCACGTACATGTGGGGCGTGGTCCGCGCGCCGTAGGCCCGGCCCACCTCGCCGTCCTCGTCGAGGAGGATGGGGTGGTCGATGCCCCAGGAGCTGGCGGCCTCGCGGTTGACCTCGACGCCGTGACCCTGCTGGCCGGGGGCTCCCGAGTTGATGGCCATCCAGACCACGTCCTTGTCGGACCAGGTGGAGGCCATCTTCTTCAGGGGGCCATCCTCGTGCGCGGCGACGACGAAGGGGCAGCCCGGGTTGAACCACTCGAGGACGACCACCTTGCCCCGGTGCGCGGAGAGGCTGTGGGTGGTGCCGTCCAGGTCGGGGAGGGTGAAGTCGGGGGCCGGCATGCCCACCGTGGCGACGCTCGGGGTGGGGGCGTCCGCGGCGGCCGGGGCCTCGGTGGCGGTGGCCGCGGTGGCGGGGGGCTCGGCCACCGGCTCGGCCGGTTCGGGGGCCGCCTGGGGGGCGGGGCAGCCGGCGACGGCGAGCAGCAGGACGAGGGTACGCATGGGACCTCCAGTTCGGGCAGCGCTGGGGCCGTAACCGGCCGGACCGTTCCTGCGATGCCGGACCCGCCCCAGGCGTTACCTCGACACGGTGCCGTGGCTTCTGACCCTGATCGCTCTCGCCTGTGACCCCGGGGCCGATGCCGACCCCGAGGCGGCGGCCCGCGTGCCGGTCCACACCGAGACCCTGCCCAACGGCCTGCGCGTGGTCATCGCGCCCCATCATCGGACGGACACGGTGGCGGTGCACCTCCACGTGGGGGTGGGCAGCCGCGACGAGTCGGCCGACGAGCACGGCGCCGCCCACCTGTTCGAGCACCTGATGTACGAGGGCAGCGCCCACGCCCCCGGCAACAGCTACGACGCCCTGCTGGACGCGGCGGGGGGCACCAACAACGCCTACACCACCTCCGACGAGACGGCCTACTGGGCCACCTTCCCCTCGGGGGCGCTGGACCTGGCCCTGTTCCTCGAGTCGGACCGCCTGGGGTGGCTCGGCGAGGGCCTCACCGACGAGGCCCTGGCCAACCAGGCCGACGTGGTGCTCCGGGAGCGCGCCCAGAGCGAGGCCGCGCCGCATGGGCTCGACGCCGAGGCCCTGTCGCTGCTGGTCTTCCCCGAGGGCCACCCCTACCACATGCCCACCCTGGGCACCGAGGCGGGGGTCCGGGGACTCACCCTCGAGGCCGCCCGCGACTTCCACGCGCGCCACTACCGCCCCGGCAACGTCGTCCTGGGGATCGCCGGTCACGTCGAGCCCGAGCACGCCCTGGCGCGGGTCCGCCACTGGTTCTCGGACCTGCCCGCCACCGACGCCCCCATCCAGCGGGTCACCGGGCCGCTCCCCGCCCGCCAGGCCCCCATCGACGCCGTCATCGACAGCGCCACCGAGGACTGGACCGTCTACCTGGCGTGGCGGGCCGTCCCCCTGAACCACCCGGACGAGGCCGCCCTGGTCCTGGCGAGCTTCCTCCTCTCGGACGGTCGGGGCACCACCCTGGACCAGCGCTGGTACGACAAGGACTGGATCGACGACGCGGATGCCCGCCTCCGGGCCCGGGAGCTGGACGGCCTCTTCCAGGTCGCCCTGTCCGGGGATCGCCCCCGGATCCGCCGCATGACCCGATGGCTCGAGAAGGCCGTGGACGGACTCGCCCGGCGTCCGCCCGACCCCGCGGCGCTGGAGCGGGCCAAGCGCCGGGTGCGCAGCCTGATCCTGGACCGCCTCGAGACCCCCCAGGTGCGGGCCGAGACCCTGGTGGACTGCATCCGCCTCACCGGCATGCCCGGGTGCGTGCCCGACGACCTCTCCCGGGTCGACGCCGTCACCCCCGAGGAGGTCTCGACCGCGGTGGCGCGCATGCTGGAGCAGCCGCGGGTGCGGCTGGTGGTGGTGCCCTCCTGGGACACGACGCTCGCCGATCTGCTGGAGGATGGCTTCACGTGGGTGGAGGTGCCGTGAGGGGGCTGGTGCTGTGGATGGCCCTCCTGTCGTCGGCCCTCGCCGCCCCGCCGGGCGTGGATCCGGCCGAGGGGGTCCCCGAGGATCCGAGCCGCGCCGGGCCCGATCGGTCCCGGCCGCCCCCGGTGGCCCCGCCCGTGCCGCTGGACCTCCCGCCCATCCAGCGGGTCGAGGCCCGCCCGGGCCTCACGCTCCACCATCGGCGGGTCCCCGGCCTGCGCCAGGTCCGTGTGGACGTCCTGTTCCGCCGGGGAGCCCGCCAGCTCGACGGCGGGCCCTCCGCCCCGGTGACCGCCATGGCCTGGGCCTGGGACCAGGAGACCCGCGCCACCGACGCCGAGGCCCTGGCGGTGTACGAGGCCACCCACGACGTGGATGTGTGGAGCCTCGCCCAGGGCGACACCATCGCGGTCCGCCTCGAGGCGCCCCTGGGCACCTTGGACGAGGGCCTGGACCTGCTTTCCGAGGTGGTGCGCACCCCCCGCTTCCGGCGCCGCGACACCCGGCTCCTCTCCACCAACATGCTCCGCAGCCTGCTCGAGCAGGGGCCCTCCCGCTCCGACGTGGTCCTGGACGCGGCCCTCCGCGGCTCCTGGTACCCCGCCGGGCATCCGCTCCGCGGCGAGCCCGACGCCGCCGGGTGGCGGGACCTGCGCCCGGTCCAGCTCCGCCGTCGCCACGAGGCCCTGCTGGCTCAGGCCCCCGTCGACGTGGTGGTGGTCTCGGACTGCCCCCGGGAGACCCTGGCCCCCCGGGTCCTCACCGCCCTCGAGGGGATCGGCGTGCCCGGCGAGCTCCCCACCGACCCCCCCGTGGAGCCCCCCGAGGCCGATCGGATCACCGGCGTGGCCTTCGGGCAGGCCGACCAGGCCGTGGTGGGGCTCCGTCTGCCGGCCCCGCCCCAGGGGCACCCCGACGCCGCGGCCATGCAGGCCATCGATCACGCCCTGGGGGGGACGTTTCTCTCCCGCCTCAACGCCGAGCTCCGCGAGGCCCGGGGGCTCACCTACGGCGTGGGCTCGACCTGGGAGGCCTCCCCGGTGGATGGCCACCTGACCATCCAGCTCGAGACCGCCGCCGAGGACGTGGGCGAGGTGGTGGACGTCATCGAGGAGATCCTCGCCGATCTGCGGCGCGATGGCCTCACCCGGCAGGAGATCGACGACGCCCACGCCCTGGCCGTCTCGGGCTGGAACGACACCCTCCGCACGGTGGATTCGGCGGCCCGGTCCGTCGAGGCGGCCGTCCTGCGGGGGCGCACCCCGGACCTCCGCCGGGCCCGTCTCGACGCCCTCTCGACCCTCACCCCCGAGCAGACCCGGGAGGTGGCGCGCCGCTGGCTGGGCGAGGACCGCCCCCACCACTGGGTCGTCATCGGAGACCGCAGCGTGCTGGACGAGATCCTCGCATCGCGCGGGCGGTCGGTGGACTGGGTGCCGGGGGAGCTGGTGGTGCTGGGCGCGTGGTGAACCGGCGGGTGGCCGCGTCCGCGGCGCCGGGTGCTTCCATGCCCCTTGCGGCCGTCGAGGTCGGCGGGAGGCCGATCCTGGGCCTTGTCATCCGGTCGTGCCGGGATCGCCGCCCCCCGGGACGGGCTAGCCTCGCCGGGCGCCGCCGCTGCGGCCGGACGCCCCCCAGGAGGACCCGTGACCGATGAACCCCTCGACGGCCCGACCCCCGAGCCGCCCCAGGACGAGACCCCGTCCGGGGGCGCCGGCCGCTTCGTGATTCCCGTGGTGGTGGCCCTGGCCGCCCTCGGCGTGGGCACGCTGGCCGGGGCCGGTGCGGTGGGCCTGGCCTGGCAGGCGGCCCCCGCGGTCATCCAGACCCAGGAGAAGGTGGTCAAGCGCGATCTCACCGAGGCCGAGCTCGAGGCCGCCTGCGAGCCCTTCGTCAGCGACACCCTCCAGGAGGTCACCGAGGCCCAGGCCAAGGTCGCCACCCTCGAGACCCGGGTGGCGGAGAAGGAGCAGAAGGTCGAGGAGCTCGAGGCCGAGATGGCCCGCCGGGCCCAGGCGGGCAAGCGGATGTGGGCCGAGCTCGAGGCCGCCAAGAAGGAGCTCGAGAGCCTCCGCGAGCAGCTCGCCCAGGCCATCGAGGAGAAGGAGGCGGCCCTGGTCGAGCTCGAGAAGACCGTCCGCCGCCTGCGGGAGACCCAGACCGAGCTCGAGGAGACCCAGGGCAAGCTCACCCGGGCCCAGCGTGACGTCCTCGACAACCGCTGGACCGCCTTCGTCCAGGACGCCCAGCTCGAGATCTGCGAGAAGGGCCGCCGCAAGAAGATGGGCCGGTGCCGCGAGGCCGTCCAGGCCGCCCTCGGTCCCGAGGTCCAGAAGAAGTTCCGACACTGCCTGCGCTCCGGGCAGGCCGTGCCGGGCTTCCAGGAGGCCACCCGCGACATGGACGAGCTGCCCTCGTACAGCTTCTACCTGAATCAGGACGATCGCCTCGTCCGGGACTGGTTCGTGACCCTCTGCGACCCGAGCCTCCCCGAGGCCGAGGACTTCGACCAGGCCCTGCGCCAGATCCGGCAGGCCGAGGGGGCCTCCGCCGCGCCCGTCGAGGGTGGCACCGAGGAGGGCGCCGCTGCTGGCGGCGAGGCCCGGGTGACGGATCTGCTCGAGGAGCCGGAGGAGTAGGCCTGGGCCGGGGCGGGCATGTCCGGGGGGGGGGGGGGGCCCCCCCCCCCCCGGGCCCCCCCGGGGGGGGGGGGGGGGCCCCCCCCCCCGGGGGGCGGCGGGGTGGGGGCCCAGGGGGCCGGGG
>CAZPJM010000356.1:0-4996 GCA_964586865.1 uncultured Enterobacteriaceae bacterium | reverse complement strand
CCAGGCCACCCTGCGCACGAACTTCTACCGCCAGGACCGGAAGGGCCACTACCTCTCCTTCAAGTTCGACGTGCAGGCCAGCCGGGCGCACGAGGAAGCCCGGCACCTGTTCGAGATCTACGTCCACAGCAAGGACGTCGAGGGCGTGCACATCCGCTTCGGCCCGGTGGCGCGCGGGGGCCTGCGCTGGTCGGACCGCGACGACTTCCGCACCGAGGTCCTGGGCCTGGCCTCCACCCAGCAGAACAAGAACGTCGTGATCGTGCCCGAGGGGAGCAAGGGGGGCTTCTACCTCCGCAACCCCTCGCCGGACCGCGGGGTGCGTCGCGCCGAGGCCGACCAGCACTACCAGACCTTCATCCGGGGCCTGCTGGACCTGACCGACAACGCGGTCGACGGGACCCCGACCCGGCCGCCGCGGGTGGTCTGCCACGACGGCATGGACCCCTACCTGGTCGTCGCGGCGGACAAGGGGACGGCCCACCTGTCGGACACCGCCAACGCCATCTCCCTCGAGTACGGCTTCTGGCTCGGGGATGCCTTCGCCAGCGGTGGCTCCAACGGCTACGACCACAAGGAGGTCGGGATCACCGCCCGCGGCGCCTGGGTGCTGGTCCAGCGCCACTTCGCCGAGATGGGGCGCGACCCCTACAAGGAGCCGTTCACCGTCGCGGGCATCGGCGACATGGGCGGCGATGTCTTCGGCAATGGCCTGGTCGAGACGCCCCACGCCCGCCTGCTGGCGGCCTTCAACCACCTCCACATCTTCCTCGACCCGGAGCCCGACACCGAGGCGTCCTTCGCCGAGCGCAAGCGCCTGTTCGAGGTGGCGGGCCGGGAGGCCGGCTGGGACCACTACGACACCTCGCTGATCAGCGAGGGGGGCGGCGTCTTCGACCGCTCCTCCAAGACCATCCCCCTCTCGCCCCAGGCCCGGGAGCTGCTGGGGCTCGACGTGGAGGAGGCGCCGCCCAGCCAGGTGATCCGCCACATCCTGATGATGGACGTGGACCTGCTGTGGAACGGCGGGATCGGCACCTACGTGAAGGCCAGCCACGAGACCCACGCCGACGCCGACGACCGCAGCAACGACGATGTGCGCGTCGATGCCCCGGAGCTGCGCTGCCAGATCGTGGGCGAGGGCGGCAACCTGGGCTTCACCCAGCAGGGCCGCATCGAGGCCGACCTCCACGGCGTCCGCCTCAACACCGACGCCATCGACAACTCGGCGGGCGTCGACATGTCGGACCACGAGGTCAACCTCAAGATCCTGCTGTCCCGCCTCACGAGCGACGGGCGCCTCGACGAGGCGGCGCGCAACGAGCTCCTCGAGGCCCTCACCGAGGAGGTCGCCGCCGGGGTCCTGGCCAACAACAACGCCCACGGCCGCCAGCTCTCGCGGGACGTGATCCGCAGCCGGATGGACCTGTTCCAGTTCGACCACGCCATCCGCTTCGTGGAGCGCACCTTCCACCTGCGGCGCGAACAGCTCGATCTCCCCAGCTCGGCCGAGCTCGAGGAGCGGGCCGCCGAGGGCACCGGGCTCACCCGCCCCGAGCTCGCGGTCCTGGGCGCCCACGTCAAGATGTACGTCTACCGCGAGCTCATGGCCGGTGACCCCAAGGCCATCCCCGGCTACGAACGCCTGCTCATGGACTACTTCCCGGAGCGGATCGTGGCGGAGTACGGCGACGACATCCGCCAGCACATGCTCGCCGATGAGATCGCCATGACCATGGCCACCACCCGGGTCATCGCCGACGGCGGGGCGGCCCTGGTGCCCATCATGATCGAGACCACCGGCGCCAAGGTGCCCGAGATCGTCACCGCCTTCCTCAAGGCCGAGCGCCTGGCCCGCATGCCCGAGGTCCGCTCCACCCTCGAGGAGCTCCGCACCAGCGTCTCCCTCACCACCCTCTCCGAGGGGTTCGTCCGCATCGTCGAGGGCGCGCGGATGGCCTCCCTCTTCTGGCTCTCGGCCCGCGGACGGGTGCCCACCGACGAGGAGCTCGAGGCGATGCTCCCCGCGGTGGACCGCTACTCCGAGCTCCAGGCCGCCGAGGATGTCCAGCGCAGCCGCTCCCGGGTGGCGGATCTGCTGGCCGACGACATCCCCGAGCGGGTGGCCGATCTGATCGTCAAGGCCCGGACGCTCAACCTGGCCCTGATGGCCTGGGCGGTCGCCGAGAAGTCCGGCGACCTGCGCGACAGCATCATCAAGCTCCAGTCGGTGGGGCACGGCTCCCACCTGCTCGCCATCGTGGAGGATCTGGCCGTCCGGCCGGCCCACGGCTCGTGGGAGCCCATCGCGCTGCGGATCCTCTACGTCCGCTTCCTCCAGCTCCTCCGCCAGGTGCTCGACAGCGTCGAGTTCACCGGCCCGGTGGAGTCGGTCGACCAGCTCACCGCCTCGCTGGGACAGGGGGTGCTCACCGCTGTCGCCGAGCAGGTGCAGGACCTGATGGACGAGGGCGAGCGCCCCTCCCCGGCGACGCTGCTGGTGCTCGAGGAGCGGGTGGCGGCGGCCCTCGCCCGGGCCGTCTGAGTGGGGGTCTGGCACTTCGTCCGGCACGGCGAGTCGGTGGCGAACGCGGGCCGCTGGCTCGCTGGACACGTGGATGCCCCGCTCACGGACCGGGGGCGGGAGCAGGCCCGGGCCGCGGCGGCTCGGATCGGCGCCCTCCCGCTCGGGCGGGTGCTCACGAGCGATCTCTGCCGCGCCACCGAGACGGCCGACGCCCTGCTGGGCGGCTGGCACGGCCCCCGCGAGGCCCGGGCCGAGCTGCGGGAGCGCAACCTGGGGGCGTGGGAGCGGGTCTCCCGGGACGCCCTCGAGGACGGCGCGCCCGAGCTCATGCGCTGGGACCTGGGGCCCCCCGGCGGCGAGGCGCCCTGCCAGGTGGCGCTCCGGTACTGCACCGTGTTCGCGGCGCTCGACGACATCGACCAGGACACCCTGGTGGTGGCGCATGGCCTGGCCCTCAAGGCCATCGTGGGGCTGCTCGACGACGTGCCCCCCGACCGGATCCCCTACCTGGCCTACGGCAACGTCCAGCACGAGACGCGCCAGGTCGACCAGGCCCGCTGGGTCGCCCTCCGCGACCGGCTCCTGACCGAGGTCCCGCCGCGGTGAGCGCTGGCCCGCACCCGCGAGCCGGCTACGGGATCGGACCCCGGGAGCGCCCATGGCCCGTGTCGTCCATCCCTCGGACACCCGCTGCGAGATGACCTGGATGGTCCTCCCCACCCACACCAATGCGCTGGGGACCGCCTTCGGCGGCGCCGTCATGTCGTGGATCGACATCGCCGCCGCCATCTCGGCTCAGCGCTTCACCCGGACCAGCGTGGTCACCGCCTCGATGGACCAGCTCGCCTTCCTCGCCCCCATCCCCGAGGGCCACGTGGCGGTGCTGCAGGCCATGGTGAACTACGCCGGCCGCACCAGCATGGAGGTGGGGGTCCGGGTCGAGCACGAGGATCCCTACACCGGCATCCGCACGCACACCTCCAGCGCCTACCTGACCTTCGTGGCCCTCGACCAGGAGGGGCGGAAGATCCCCGTGCCCACGCTCGAGCCGGTGACGGACGAGGAGTGCCGCCGCTTCGAGGAGGCCACCCGTCGGCGGGAGCGCCGCCTCGCCGCCCGCCAGGACGAGCAGCGCCGCCGCGTGGAGCGGGGCACCGAGGCATGAAGCCGGTCTGCCTGGCCAGTGGATCGCCCCGTCGACGGGCGCTCCTGGCGTGGTGCGGCATCCCCGTCTCGGTGGCGCCCCAGGGGATCGACGAGCGCCGGCAGCCGGACCACGACCCCATCACCCACGCCCGTCGCCTGGCCGGCGAGAAGGCCCGCAGCGCCCTGGACGCCGGGTGCGGCCCGGTGGTGGTGGCCGCGGACACGGTGGTCCACCTGGGGGATCGGATCTTCGACAAGCCCCGCGACCGCGCCGAGGCCCGGGCGCACCTCGCGGCCCTGTCCGGGCGGACCCACCAGGTCACCACCGGGGTGTGCGTGGTCGCGCCGGGCGAGTCACCGGCGCCCTTTGCGATCACCACCACCGTCCGGTTCCGGGCGCTGGATCCCGCCGCCATCGAGCGGTACGTCGCCACGGGCGAGGCCGACGACAAGGCCGGCGCCTACGCCATCCAGGGCCAGGGCGGGGCCTTCGTCGCCGAGATCCACGGCTCGTGGACCAACGTGATGGGCCTGCCGGTCGAGGCCACCCTGGCCGCCCTGGCCACCCGCGGGATCCCGGAGCCCCCATGACCTCGATCGCGTCACGCCTGACCCAGGTGAAGCAGCGGATCGCCCAGGCCTGCGCAGCGGCCGGCCGGGACCCGGACGAGGTCGGACTGGTGGCGGTAAGCAAGACCTTCCCGGCCGAGGTGGTGGAGCAGGCCTGGGCCTTCGGGCACCGGGACTTCGGCGAGAACTACGCCCAGGAGCTGCGCGACAAGGGGCAGGCCTTCGAGTCGGCGGGTCGCGAGATCCGCTGGCACTACGTCGGGCGGGTGCAGTCCAACAAGGCCAAGTACATCGCGCCTCGCGCCTTCCGGGTCCATGCCCTCGAGGAGGTCCGCCACGCCGAGGCCCTCGCCAAGCGGGCGCCGGGCCCGCTCCGGTGCCTGGTCAGCGTGGACGTGGGCCGGGAGAAGAGCAAGGGGGGGGTGCCCCCCGAGCGGGCCCTGGAGCGGTGCCGGGCCCTCCAGGAGGTCGACGGCATCGAGGTGGTGGGCCTCATGTGCCTTCCCCCGTTCCGCGAGGATCCGGAGGATGTGGCCCCCTTCTTCGAGGAGCTGGCCGATCTGGCGGCCCGCGGCCGGGCCGACGGGCAGCCCCTGCACGAGCTCTCCATGGGGATGAGCCACGACTTCCCCGTGGCGATCCGCCACGGCGCCACCTGGGTGCGGATCGGCACCGCGGTGTTCGGGCCCCGGGACTGACCCTGCCCCAGCCGCCCCCGCCTGCCCCAGCCGCCCCCGGGATGGGCGCGGGGGC
>CAZPJM010000355.1:0-4998 GCA_964586865.1 uncultured Enterobacteriaceae bacterium | reverse complement strand
ATAGCCGCCTCCCATGCTGCGCGGAATCACCGACCTGCTGTCCGTGCTGGGCCAGATCGTCCCCTTTCCCGTATTGGTGGGCGTGCTCGTCGTGGGGGCGCTGCTCGCCATCCCGCCCTGGCTCCGCAGCGTCCGGACCCGTCAGATCAAGGGCGCCCTCCGTCGGGCCGCCCGCGCCCATGGTGACGACGCTCGCCAGGTCCACATCGACCAGGCCTTCGAGCGGGCCGGCACGCGCCCCCGGCTGCTGGTGGACCTCGTCGAGCAGGCCCTGCGAAACGGCCAGCGGGACGTGGTGCGTCGTGGGCTGGACGCCCTCGAGGCCACCGGTCGCCTGGAGCTGGAGGCCCGCCGCCTGCGCCGCAAGATCGAGCCCCCCGACCCCCGCCCCCGCGACCCGCTCCAGGCCATCGTCCGGGTGGAGCGCCACCTGCGGGCGGGTCTGGTGGTGGCGGCGCGCGAGGCCCTGGACCCGGCCCTCCGGGAGCACCCCCACGACCCGGACCTGCAGAATCTGGATCGCCGCCTGCGCGAGGCCGAGGGGCCCGCCTCGGACGCCACCGCGAGGCCCGCATGAACGACGCCCACCGACGCACCCTGGACGACGTGGTGCGGGACCTGGACCTGCTGGTCTACCGCCTGGAGCAGGCCCCCAGCGACGATGTGGAGCGCCTCCAGGCCGAGCGCCGCCGGCTCCGGCGCGAGCTCGAGGCCTTCCGCGACCGCCTGGGCACACTGGCGGACGACCTGTGGTGAGCCATGGTGGTCGGGTCAGGCCATCCGACCCCAACATGTAGGGGGTCTCAGGGGAGCCGCCCCCTACATGTCGTTCCTCACCGGGCGCCCTCCACGCTGCTTGACATTTTCTTTGCAATTCAGGCCTGTGGACAACCCTCCCGTGGTGCCCACCGATCCTCCACCTCCAACGCCCGCTCTTCGTCTCGGCCCGGCAGCCCCGCCCATGGAGCGTTCTGTGGATGCACCACGGATACAGCGTGGATGCTTGAGGAAGACCGGGCGAGCGATCGTCGAGGGATCCCCACGGGGCGCACCCGCGACCCTGGGGACAGCCCCGCGGCGGGGCATCGCCGCTTCACCTTGTGACGATTCCGCAGAAGCCGGTAACTTCCGGGGGCGCCGCGGCGGTCGCCTCCCCCGCGCCGCCCCATCGACGCCCCCCCGGACTGCAGCGGTCGCCCCGCGGCCCTCCGGGAAGTGTCCCACCGTGACCCGTCACGCCGACCTGCCCGCCCGCCGTGCGGGCGCCGCCCCGGTGCGCCCGCCCCTCGTCCGCCTCCAGCCTGCCCCCTCGTGAGGACCCCATGCAGATCCCCCGCCGGTTCACCCGCGACCTCGACTCCCCCTACGACGGGCTCACCTTCGAGACCCGCACCTCGGTCATCCGCAACCCGGACGGGTCGGTGGTCTTCGAGGCCCAGGCGGCGGTGCCGTCGGGCTGGAGCCAGGTCGCCACCGACATCATCGCCCAGAAGTACTTCCGGAAGGCCGGCGTCCCCGCCGCCACCCGCGCCGTCAAGGAAAAGGGCGTCCCGGCCTGGCTGCGGCGCAGCATGCCGGACACGAAGGCCCTCGAGGCCCTCGCCCCGGCCGAGCGCTTCGGCGGCGAGACGGACTCGCGCCAGGTCTTCGACCGGCTCTGCGGGTGCTGGACCTACTGGGGCTGGAAGGAGGGCCTCTTCGACACCGAGGACGACGCCAGGGCCTTCTTCGACGAGCTCCGCTGGATGATGGCCCGCCAGTTCGCGGCCCCCAACAGCCCCCAGTGGTTCAACACCGGTCTGCACTGGGCCTACGGCATCGACGGTCCCGCCCAGGGGCATCGCTACGTGGACGAGGCCCGCGGCGAGGTGGTGGCCTCCACCAGCGCCTACGAGCGCCCCCAGCCCCACGCCTGCTTCATCCAGTCGGTCGCTGATGACCTCGTCAACGACGGCGGCATCATGGACCTCTGGCAGCGCGAGGCCCGCCTGTTCAAGTACGGCTCGGGCACCGGCACCAACTTCAGCGCCATCCGCGGCGAGGGCGAGCCCCTCTCGGGCGGGGGCCACAGCTCGGGCCTGATGGGCTTCCTCAAGATCGGCGACCGGGCGGCCGGCTCCATCAAGTCGGGCGGCACGACCCGCCGTGCCGCCAAGATGGTCTGCCTCGACCTGGACCACCCGGACATCGAGGCCTTCATCAACTGGAAGGTCCGCGAGGAGCACAAGGTGGCCTCGCTGGTCACCGGCTCCCGCATCAACGAGCGCGGCATCAACGCCGTGCTCAAGGCCTGCTCCGCGGTCGAGGGCGACGAGCGCTTCGACCCCCGGACCAACCGCGAGCTGGCCCGCGCCATCCGCCAGGCCCGTCGCGAGGGCGTGCCCGACAACTACGTCTACCGGGCCATCCAGCTCGCGCGTCAGGGCGTCACCAGCGTGGCGTTCGAGACCTACGACACCGACTGGGACAGCGAGGCCTACGCCACCGTCTCGGGGCAGAACTCCAACAACTCCATCCGGATCCCCAACGCCTTCGTGGAGGCGGTGCTCCGCGACGAGACCTGGGACCTGACCCGCCGCACCGACGGCGCCGTCAGCAAGACCCTTCAGGCCAACGGCCTGTGGGACCAGGTCGCCTACGCCGCCTGGGCCTGCGCCGACCCGGGCGTGCAGTTCGACACCACCATCAACGAGTGGCACACCTGCCCGGCCTCGGGCCGGATCAACGGCAGCAACCCCTGCTCCGAGTACATGTTCCTGGATGACACGGCCTGCAACCTGGCCTCGCTCAACCTGATGCGGTTCTACGACGCCGAGGCCCACGCCTTCCAGCTCGAGGACTACGTCTACGCCACTCGGCTGTGGACCACGGTGCTCGAGATCAGCGTGGCCATGGCCCAGTTCCCCAGCGAGGCCATCGCCCGGCTCTCGTACGAGTACCGGACCCTGGGCCTGGGCTTCGCGAACCTGGGGGCCCTCCTCATGGTCGAGGGGATCCCCTACGACAGCCCCGAGGGTCGGGCCCGGGCCGGCGCCCTCTCGGCCATCCTGTGCGGCGAGTCCTACGCCCAGTCCGCCCGCATCGCGGGCGAGAAGGGCCCCTTCCCCGGCTATGCGAAGAACCGCGAGCACATGCTGCGGGTGATCCGCAACCACCGGCGTGCCGCCTGGTCGGCCCCCGCCAACGAGTACGAGGGCCTCTCGGTGCGCCCGGTGGCGCTCGACGCCGCCAACGCCCCCCAGGAGCTCGTGGAGGCCGCCCGCAAGGCCTGGGACGACGCCCTCTCCCTGGGCGAGGTCCACGGCTACCGCAACGCCCAGGTCACGGTCATCGCGCCCACCGGCACCATCGGCCTGGTCATGGACTGTGACACCACCGGCGTCGAGCCCGACTTCGCCCTGGTGAAGTTCAAGAAGCTCGCCGGCGGCGGCTACTTCAAGATCATCAACCAGTCGGTCCCCCCGGCGCTCCGGCGCCTCGGCTACGACGACGACGCCATCGAGGGCATGATCCGCCACGCCACCGGGCACGGCACCCTGGCGGGCGCGCCCGGCGTCAACCACGAGGCCCTGCGGGCCCGCGGCTTCACCGACGAGGTCCTGGCCAAGGTCGAGGCCCAGCTCGGCAGCGCCTTCGACATCAAGTTCGTCTTCAACCGGTGGACCCTGGGCGACGCCTTCTGCCACGAGGCCCTGGGGCTCACCGAGGCCCAGCTCGCCGATCCCACCGTCGACCTGCTGGCCGAGCTGGGCTTCCGCCGCGACGAGATCGAGGCCGCCAACGCCTACGCCACGGGCACCATGACCCTCGAGGGGGCGCCGGGCCTGCGGGACGAGCACATGCCGGTGTTCGACTGCGCCAACCGCTGCGGCCGCTCCGGCACCCGCTACATCGCCTACGAAGCCCACATCCGAATGATGGCGGCCTGCCAGCCCTTCATCTCGGGGGCCATCAGCAAGACCATCAACATGCCCAACGACGCCAGCATCGACGACGTCAAGGACGCCTACATGCTGTCCTGGCGCCTGGGCCTGAAGGCGAACGCCCTGTACCGGGACGGCTCCAAGCTCTCCCAGCCCCTCTCCTCGGTGGCGGCCACCGACCTCTTCACGGCGGTCGACGACGAGGAGCCGGTCGAGGCCCCGTCGCTCGAGGTGCCCGCCGCCGCCGACCAGGTGCGCGAGGTGACCGAGCGGGTGCTGGTCCGCTACCTCTCCAAGCGGCGCCGCCTGCCCAACCGCCGGGGTGGCTACACCCAGAAGGCCATCGTGGGCGGCCACAAGGTCTTCCTGCGGACCGGCGAGTACGAGGACGGCAGCCTGGGCGAGATCTTCGTCGACATGCACAAGGAGGGCGCGGCCTTCCGCTCGCTGATGAACTCCTTCGCCATCGCCATCAGCATCGGGCTGCAGCACGGGGTGCCGCTGGAGCGCTTCGTCGACCAGTTCACCTTCACGCGCTTCGAGCCCAACGGCATGGTGCAGGGCAACGACCGCATCATGATGGCCACTTCCATCATCGACTACCTGTTCCGCGAGCTGGCCATCACCTACCTGGATCGCACCGAGCTGGCCCACGTCAGCGACGAGGACCTGCGGCACGACTCGGTGACCACCAACGAGGCCCCCGAGTGGAACGAGGAGCAGGAGGTGGCGGTCAACACCACCCTGATGCCCCCCATCGACGCCGACGCCCTCCCGCCCGCCGAGGACGACGAGCCGGCGCCGCGGGTCCGCCCCGACGCTCCCAGCGCCCGCATCCAGGCCATCCTCGATGCCAAGGCCCAGGGCTACGAGGGCGAGGCCTGCAGCGAGTGCGGCGCCATGACCATGGTGCGGAACGGCTCCTGCCTGAAGTGCATGTCCTGCGGCGCCACCAGCGGCTGCTCGTAGGTCCCCTCCGCCCCCTTCCCGGTCCCGGGGCGCCCCCTGCCCCCCCTCCCTCGAGGTGTCCCGGGACCCGGCGTCCGCCGTGCCGCTCGACGCGGCGGACGCCACC
>CAZPJM010000354.1:0-5003 GCA_964586865.1 uncultured Enterobacteriaceae bacterium | reverse complement strand
GCGCCGACGCCTTCCGCTTCACCCTGCTGGCCTTCGCCGCCCAGGGCCGGGACGTGCTCTGGAACGAGGAGCGGGTCGAGGGCTACGGCAAGTTCGTCCACAAGCTCTGGAACGCCCTCAAGTTCGCCTTCCTGAACCTGGGCGAGGGCGAGGATCGGTACGATCCGGACGCCCCCATGGCGTTCGGCCCCTACGAGCGCTGGATCCAGGCTCGCACCGGCGCCGCCGCCGAGCGGGTCCGCCGGGCCCTGGACGACTACCGCTTCAACGACGCGGCCACCGAGATCTACGCCTTCACCTGGAGCGAGTTCTGCGACTGGTACGTGGAGCTGGCCAAGACCACCATCTACGACGACCAGGCGGGTCCGGCCCGGAAGAACGGCACGCGGCACACCCTCTTCGAGACCATCGGGGCCATCGCGCGGCTCCTCCACCCCATGATGCCCTTCTACACCGAGGAGATCTGGTCCAGCCTGCCCCAGACGGACGGCTTCGTCACCGTGGCGCCCTACCCCCGGCAGGCCGACTTCCCGGTCGACCCCGCCGCGCTCGAGAGCATGGCCACCTTCCAGGCCGCGGTCACCGAGGTGCGGCGCATCCGGGGCGAGATGCAGATCCCCCGCCGGGTGCCCCTGACCGTCCTGGTGGACGATGCGGGCCTGGCCGAGCGCCTGCAGGCCCACGCCGACGGCTGGTCCCACCTGGTCAACGCCACGGTGGCCCCCCTGACCGAGCGCCCCGACGTGGCGGCGGTGGCCGTGGCCGAGGGCGTCGAGCTGGTCATCCCCCTGGACGGGGTCATCGACGTCGAGGCCGAGCGGGCCCGCCTGACCCGCGAGGTGCAGAAGGTCCAGAAGGACGTGACGGGCCTCCAGAAGAAGCTCTCCAACCCGGGCTTCGTGAACAAGGCGCCCGAGCACGTGGTCCGCGAGTTCCAGGCCAAGCTGGACGCCGCCACCGCGCGCCTCGAAGCCCTGAAGGCCAGCCAGCGCCGCCTCGGGGGGGCGTGATGCAGCTCCAGGCCCTGGTGGCGGCCGCCCTCGACGAGGATCTGGGCGCGGCGGGGGATCTGACCACCGACGCCTGCATCCCGGCGGATCGCTCGGGCCTGGCGACCATCGTGGCCAAGCAGGACCTGGTGGTGTCGGGCCATGCCGCCGCCGCCGAGGTCTTCCGGCAGGTGGCCGCCCGGGCCGGGGCGACGGTCACCTACCGCCCGGTCACCCCCGACGGCGAGCCCGCCCCGCGCGGCGCCCTGGTGGCCGACGTGGAGGGTCCCCTCGCGGTGCTGCTCTCGGGGGAGCGGGTGGCCTTGAACCTGCTCATGCGGCTGTCCGGGATCGCCACCCACGCCCGCGCCTATGTCGAGGCCGCCGACGGCCGGGTCTCGGTGGTGGACACCCGCAAGACCACCCCCCTCCTCCGGGCCCTCGAGAAGGCGGCCGTCCGACACGGCGGCGCCCGTAACCACCGCTTCGCCCTGTACGACGGGGTGATGATCAAGGACAACCACATCGCGGCCGTGGGCGGGATCCGGCGGGCGGTGCAGGCGGTGCGGGCCCGGGTGCACCACCTGGTGCGCATCGAGGTCGAGGTGACCACCCTCGACGAGCTGGAAGAGGCCCTCGACGCCGGCGCCGACGTGGTCCTTCTCGACAACATGGACGACGAGGGCCTCGCCGCGGCCGTGGGCCGGGCCCGCCGGGTGCGGCCCGAGGTCGTGCTCGAGGCCTCGGGCAACATGACCCCGGAGCGGATCGCCCGGATCCGGGACCTGGGGCTGGACCTGGTGAGCGCCGGTGGCCTCGTCCACCAGGCCCGCTGGGCGGACCTCTCCATGCAGGTCCGGCCGGCCCCGTGACGACGCGCCCGTGAGCGACCTCTCCGCCGCCGCCCTCGTCGCCGCCTCCCGCGCGCGGGGGCTGGAGCCGCCGGTGCGCTTCGTGGAGGAGGTCGACTCCACCAACCGGGCCCTTCGCGCCGATCCCGGGGCGCCCGACGGGGCCGCCCTGGTCGCCGGGCGCCAGACCGCCGGCCGGGGCCGTCTGGGGAGGGCCTGGCAGGCGCCCGAGGGCACGGCCCTGGCGCTCTCGGTGGTGCTGCATCCGGCCCTGCCCCTCGCGCGCCTGCCCCTCGTGGTCCTGGCCGCCGGCGTCGCCACCGCCGAGGCCTGCGCCGCCGCCGTCGGGCCGGTGGGAGCCCGCATGCTCCGCCTCAAGTGGCCCAACGACCTCCTCGACGTGGAGGGGCGCAAGATCGCCGGGATCCTGGCCGAGGCCGAGCCGGCCGGCCAGGCCGTCTCCCGCCTGGTGGTGGGGATCGGCATCAATGTGGGCGCCGCCCCGAGCGGCCCGTTCACGGCGGGCTCCCTGGCCGACCACGGCCCCGCCCCCGACCGGGCCGCCCTCGCGGTGGATCTGGTGGTCCGGCTGCGGCACGCCGCTCGTCAGGCCGCCATCGAGCCCGCCGCGGTGCTCGACGCCTGGCGTCGCTGGGACGGCACCGCCGGTCGGAGGGTCAGCGTCGGCGGGGTGACCGGGACCGCGCTCGGGGTGGGCCCCACCGGCGCCCTGCTCGTGCGCGACGCCGCCGGGCGCGAGCACCGGGTCCTGGCGGGCGACGTGGAGATGGTCTCGGTGGAGGGCCGCTGATCCCCGGGCGGCTACGGCCGCGCCGCCGTCGAGGCCGGGCCATCGTCGGGGAGCGCGGGTGCGGGATGCCGACGCAGCCGGGCCGCCGCCTCGGTCGCCTGCTCCGGGGCCCCCGTGGCGTAGGCCTCGAAGACGGCGCGCAGGTCGTCCAGCGGGGGCGCGGGAGGCGTCGGACACCGCGGGTGGGCCCAGGTCCATGGGGTGTAGGAGGTGTCCAGGAAGCGCTGACCGGTCCGGGCCCAGGTGGCGCGGGACGGGGCGGCGGGCGCGGCCAGGACCGCGCAGGACCACGCCGAGAGCCCGGCATGGACCTGCCAGGCGGTGGCGGGCGGGGAGAGCTTTCGCGGCGCTACCCCGGGGGGGAGGGGAGGCGGCAGGGCCCCCAGGTCGTCGACGAGGCCCCGGCAGGTGGTGGCCAGCTCCGCGTCGGGGGCACCCTCGAGGGAGGCCAGGCGCGCCCGGGCGGCGAGGAGCGACTGGTGGGCCTCGGCGGCCCAGGCCGGGGCGCCGCCATCCGGCGTGGTCCAGGAAGGGCAGGCCGGCCCCTCGACCTCGGGGGGCGCCGCACCCCAGGTACAGGCGGACAGCAGCGGCAGGAACCAGCGCATGCCCACCCGTATGCAGGGCCATCCCCCCCAACCAGGGGACCGCCCCCATGGTCCGGACCGTTCCCCGCGCCGATCGGCGTCACCGGGTGCGCCTCCCGGGCCCGGCGGGGCTGTCACCCGTCTGTCGTGCGCGAAACGGTACCCTTCCATCCCCGCCCGAGGCCGCCGCTGCCCGGTCTCGGGGTCGCGGGTTAGGCCCCGCCGGTCCACGGAGCGCCCCCGCATGTTCGCCGCCATCCCCTTCTTCGGCCTCGGCGTCTACACCATCGAGGTCCCGGGCGTCGGGCCCCTCCCCCTCGATCCGTGGGCCATCCTGGTGGCGATCGGCTTCATCGTCGGGCTCGAGATCAGCCGGAACCGCGCCATCCGCCTGGGCCTGGACGTGCGCGACGTGGTGGACGGCGCCGTGGTCACGGTCCTGACCGGCTTCGTGCTCGGCCACGTCTACACGGTGCTCTTCTACTTCCCCGAGCGCCTCGAGACCGAGGGCATCTGGGCCATCCTCCGGGTGTGGTCCGGCTTCTCCTCGGTGGGCGGCTTCTTCGGGGCGGTGGTCGGGTCCGTCGTCTTCTACGGCCTCGTCCGTCGCAGGCCCTACTTCCGCTTTGCCGACGTGATCAGCTTCGGCTTTCCCTTCGGATGGTTCTTCGGGCGGGTGGGCTGCGGGTTCGTCCACGACCACATCGGCATCGAGACCACCATGCCCTGGGGCATGGACTTCGATCGCGGCATCATGAACTTCGTCTGGGTGGCGGGGGATCCGTACCCGTGGGCCGACGGCGTCCGGCACGAGCTCGGCCTGTACGAGGCCGTCTTCATGATCCCGGTGATGGCGCTCTTCCTCTGGCTCGGCCGGCGGGACCGGTTCCCCGGCTTCTTCACGCTCCTCTTCTTCGCCATCTACGCCCCCATCCGCTTCGGCCTCGACTTCCTCCGGGCCAACGACGCCACCTACGGGGGGCTCACCCCGGCCCAGTACGGCCTGGTGGTCATCTTCGTGGCCTGCGTGGGTGTGTTGGTGTGGATCACCCGCCAGGACTTCGTGCCCTGGCCCCTCGACGGCGAGCCGGACCAGCAGCGTCGCGCCCTCGAGGCGGCGGGTCGCCTGCCGGCGGCCGAGCCGGAGGCGGGGGAGCACGACGTCGAGGTCGAAGGCGACGCCGACCCGGAACCGACCCCCACCGAACCCCCGGCGGGCGCCGAGCCAGAGGGGGGGCGATGAGCCAGGAGCCCGTCCCGGACCAGGCGTCTCCCGAGCCCGACGACCCCCGCTTGGTGGGCGAGCCCTTGTGGGGCCCCCTCGTGCGGTGGGCGGGCCTGCTGGCGCTGGTCGGGGTCCCCCTGTGGACCATGGTGGGCTGCGTCATCCACATGACCCGGGTGAACGCTGTCGTCGCCGACCTGCGCAGGGTGGCGACCCCCGCCATGATCCTGGGCCCGTCCGCCGATGGCAGTCCCGTCACCGAGCAGGATCTGGCGTGGTCCATCATGGTCAACCCCATGCAGGTCCTGGTCAGCTTCGCGGCGGCCACCGCGGTCACCCTGGTCGTCCTCCTCCTCCTCGGGGTGGGCCTGCTCGTGTGGCGAGGCACCGACGCGGTGCTCGGGTGGGGCCGGGCCGGGGCCGGTCGACGGCGCTACGCCGCCTACGACGCCGAGCTGGACGCCGCCGCCTGGACCCGCGACCTTCCCGAGCCCGAGCCCGAGCCCGAGCCCGAGCCCGAGCCCGAGCCCGAGCCCGAGC
>CAZPJM010000353.1:0-5032 GCA_964586865.1 uncultured Enterobacteriaceae bacterium | reverse complement strand
GCCGGGCCCAGCGCCGATCTGGCCGCGCACGTGGGCCCCATCGACGAGACCTTCGTCCGCGCCCACGGGAGGCCGGCCGACTTCGAGCTCCTGGCGTCCGCCGATCCCATCCGGGCCCTGGCCTGGCGGGGCTGGCTCGACCACCCGGCCGAGGCCCGGCGCATCCATCTGGCGCGGACCCTGCCCCGGCGCCGCGGAGCCGGCCTGGCGAACGTCCCCGACGACCCGGCGCTGGCCGCCGTCTTCCTGGACGCGGCGCTGCACACCCCCGACGACGCCGGCCTCCGCGCCGCCCTGGCCCGCCAGGGGGCGCTGCTGGCCCGGCGGGCCGATCTGCTGGATGCGGCCTGGGCCCAGGGCGATCCCGTCATCCGGGCCTCCCTGGTCTCGGGGCTACGCCACGTCCCGGGGCCGCTGGCCGGACCCCTGCTCACCCGCGCCGCCTCCCACGCCGACCCGGTGCTGCGTGCCACCGCCCTCGCCATCCTGTCGGCCCGCCCCGACGCGGCCACCTGGTCCACCGCGCTCCTGCTCGCCACGAGCGACCCCGACCCCGAGGTCCGGCGGCTGGCGGTCCGCGGCGTGGGCTGGCATGGGATCGCCACCGGCCGGGACGCGGTGCGGCGGGCCCTCGCCGATCCCATCCCCGGGGTCCGGCTGGCCGCCCTCCGCGCCCTGAACCGCCTGGATCCCGCCGAGGCACGGGCCGCGGCCGGTCCCATCACCACCGATCCGGACCCGCGGGTGGCCCGGGCCGCCCGGGAGGTGTCCGGAGGCTGAGGGGTCCCGCTTACGAGTCGTGACCCGGAGCCCTGCATCCCCGGGCACGCTGGGACATCCTGGCTGCGGAGGTATCCATGAATCGACGCGAGCTGCTCACCCTGCTGGGGGCCACCGCGGCCGTTGCGGCGTGCGGTGACCTGGGCTGGGCCGGCGGGCTCGAGGATCCCCCCTTCCGCCCCCGCCGCAAGGACGCGATCCGCCTGTCGCCGGAGCGCTGGAAGAAGGTCCTCACGCCGGTCGAGTACCGCATCCTGCGACAGGCCGGCACCGAGCGCGCCTTCACCGGTGACCTGTGGGACAACAAGAAGGACGGGATCTACGTCTGCGCCGGGTGCGCCCTGCCCCTCTACGACTCGAAGACGAAGTTCCGGAGTGGCACGGGCTGGCCGTCCTTCTACGCGGCGATCGGCAAGAACCACATCGCCACCCGCACCGATGGCAGCCTGGGCATGATGCGCACCGAGCTGCTGTGCAACCGCTGCGGCGGGCACCAGGGCCACGTCTTCAACGACGGTCCCCGCCCCACCGGCAAGCGCCACTGCATCAACAGCTACAGCCTGGACTTCGTGCCCCGCAAGCACGCCGGCGAGCTGGGTCCGGTCCGGATCGGCGGCTGGCACGGTCCCAAGAAGCCCGAGAAGACCCCCGAGGCCGGAGACACCCCATGATCGCCCGTCTGATCCTGTTCACCGGCCTCGCCCTCGGGGCCTGCTCCTTCAGCGCCGCCGGACCTCTCGGCGGGGAGGTCCCCCAGGCCGCCGAGCCCGTCAAGAAGGGCCAGGCCGAGGCCATCTTCGCCGCCGGCTGCTTCTGGTGCTCCGAGAAGGACTTCGAGAAGCTCGAGGGCGTCATCGAGGTGGAGAGCGGCTACGCCGGCGGCTCCACGAAGAACCCGACCTACTACCAGGTCGGCAGCGGAGCCACGGGCCACACCGAGGCCATCCGGGTCATCTACGATCCCGACAAGATCACCTACGAGGACCTGCTGACCTGGTACTGGCACCACGTGGACCCCTTCGACGGCAGCGGGCAGTTCTGCGATCGGGGTAGCCAGTACCGGCCCGCCATCCTTCCCCTCGACGACGCCCAGCGGAAGGCGGCCGCCGAGAGCAAGGCGCGGATCCAGCAGCTCCTCGGCAAGGAGGTCGCGGTGGATCTGGAAGCCCCGGGGACCTTCTGGGTGGCCGAGGGGTACCACCAGGACTTCTACAAGAAGAAGCCGGCCCACTACAGCCGCTACCGCACGGGCTGCGGCCGCGACGCCCGGGTCCGCGCCATCTGGAAGGGCGTGACCGACCCGGCCTACCCGCCCGAGCAGGCCCCCTGAGGCCGACCAGGCCCCCCGAGCCCACGCAGACACCGGCGGCGCGGTCAGCTACCCTGCGCCATCCGGACACCTGGAGGAGGCGCATGCGCTCGCTCGCCCTGGCCCTGACCCTCGGCCTGCTCGCCTGCAACGGCGGGGGGACCGACACGGGCCCCATCGGTGGAGACACCGACACGGACACCGACACCGACACCGACACCGACACCGACACCGACACCGACGTGCCCTGCACGCCGGACGAGGATCAGGACGGCTTCTGCCCGCCCGAGGACTGCGACGACACCACCATCTGGGTGAATCCGGCCTGGGACGAGGACCCGGACGACAACCTGGACAACAACTGCGATGGGCGGGTCAACGAGACCTTCGAGCAGGTCTTCATCATCGACAGCTTCGCCGCGCTGCGGGGCGTGGACATCCTGGGCGATCTGCAGGGCACCGCGCCCCTCTCGGCATCCCACGCCATCACCTACGCCACCGACGACCTGGACCTGCGCCACTGGGTCGGCTTCGACGCCGCCATCAACGGCATCGTCCGCTATGACCAGACCGGCAGCTCCGAGGTGGTGGCGGCCCTCCCCGAGGACTACGACTGGGATCCGGACGGCGAGGACGGCGAGGCGGAGCCCGACCCGCCGCCCGTGATCGGCGACCTCACCACCCACCCCGACGGCTTCTACCTGGTGGCCATGGGTGACCGGCTGGTCCGCTTCGAGGAGGACGGCTTCTGGGAGGTCGTGGCCCAGTGGGCCTGCGTCGAGGAGGACGAGAGCCACGAGATGTGCGCCCTCTCCCTCTCCGCGGATCCCATCACCGGCGAGGTGCGGCTGTTCGGCTTCTTCGGCGGGTTGGCCACCTGGACCCCGGAGGGCGGCCTGACGGTGGAGCAGACGTCCGACCCCGAAGCCCCCGGGCCGCGCTACTTCCAGGCCCAGTATCGGATCTTCGACACCTGGTATGCCCTCGGCATCGGGCCGGACCCCGACACGGGCGACGCCAACTACGTCATGTACCGGTACAACCGCGAGGAGCAGGCGATGGTCCCCCTCGGCGGCTGGCCCGACTCGGCCTTCCAGCCCAACAGCTTCAGCATCGAGGGCGAGTCGGGCGACTTCTACCTGGCGGTGAACAGCCCCCGCACCGGCGAGGGCGGCGCCTTCAACAACATGATCTGGCGGTGGACGGCGAGCGGGGACTTCGCGACCGACCTCTTCGACACGGGCCAGGTCAACCCGGCCGACTACTACACGGCCGCGACCCTCTACTACGACCAGGCCGATCCGGACTGACGGGACGCCTGGCCGGCCATCCCCCGGAGGCCCCGCTGTCGCGTCCCCCGCCCGAAGCCACCCTGCCGGCCCCGGTGGCGGCGGACCGGGAGGCCGCCTGGGAGGCCCTCCGCCGGATCCGCGCCCCGGCCGCGGGGCTGCGGGCGGCAGGGCTGGGCCTCACCCTCCTCCACGGCACCGTGGCCATCGGTCATGGCGTGCTGCTGGGGCGGCTCTTCGCCGGCATCGGCACCCGGGGCCCCGGCCTGGCCGGCCCGTGGGGTCCCGTCCCCGGAGACGTGGTGGAGCGGGTGCTGTGGGCCGCCGGGCTCGCCACCAGCGTGGGCCTCATCGCCCTCGGCGTCCTGGCGATGGTGGCGGGCCACCAGCTCCTGCGGGCCCGCCTGCGGGGGCTCGGGCTGGTGGCGGGGCTGGGCCTGGTGACCGGCCTGACCCTGGGCCTGCCCACCGTCCTGCTCACGGGCGCCTGGTGCCATCCCGTCTTGCTGCTGCTCGCCGTCCTGGCCCACCTGGGTGGGATCGGCATCGGCGCCTGGGTGGTGGGCGTGGGCGCCCAGGAGACGGTGAGAGACGGCTTCGTCGCGGCGACCCGCCTCTCGCCGTCCCACCGCAGGGCCCTGGCCCGGCTCCCCGAGAGCTCCTGAACGGGCGCGGGGAGCCCCGGATCAGGGTGCGGACCCGGCCTCGGCGAGGCGCCACAGGCCCGCCGCCAGCAGGCCCCCGCCAAGGCTGCCGAGCAGGCCCCCCACGACGACCCCGAGGAGGGTCCCCACCACCGGGAGCACGGTGAGGAGACCGCCCAGCACGGTCATGCCGACGATGGCGCCGAGGGTGGAGCCCACGTTGTAGGCGGTGCGACGGGCGTAGCGGACCCGGTCCAGGCGCCCCCGGGCCAGGCGCACCGACAGGAGCACCTGCTCGGCCAGCCCGAAGGCCAGGGCGGTGAGCGGGGTGGCCCCGGCCAGCCGACGGAAGGCCTCGCCGCCCACGTGGTGCAGCAACACCCGGAGGATCTCGCGCAGGGCCACGCCCAGCGCCGCCCGGCTGGCCAGGTGGGCACCCCCGGCGGCCGCCTCGCGGGCCACGTGCCCCACGGCGGATCGCTCACCGGCGATGAGTCCGTGGCGGCAGGTCCAGGCGGCGGCGGCCAGGCCGGAGGAGGAGGAGGACATGGGGGGCTCCTGGCTTCACCCCCCCTACGCGCCGGCCCCCAGCCCTATTGCGCCGGATCCTCCGCCCGGTCGTCGGCCTCCTCCCCGTCGCTGGCGTCCGCGTCGCTGGACGCCTCCCGGTCGCCAGCGGCGGCCTCGGTCTCGCCCACGGCCCCGCGGACCGCGTCCACCGCAGCCTCGGCGGCGGCCACCACCGCCTCGGTGGCGGAGCCGGTGGCCGCGGCGGCCTCCTCGCCCGCCTGCCGGACGCTGTCGATGGCGGCATCCCGCACCTCGGTCTCGGACGCCTCGGAGGCCCCGGCCCGTGCCGCGGCGTGGGCCACCACCTGGGCGGCGGCCCCGGCCAGCTCGCCGGCTGTCTCGGCGATCCGGGTGGTGGTCTCGGCAGCGGACTGCCCGGCCTCGGCGGGGTTGAGCGCTGTTCTGTGCCGCTGAGACGCTAAGCCGCTCCAAATCCTTAC
>CAZPJM010000352.1:0-5047 GCA_964586865.1 uncultured Enterobacteriaceae bacterium | reverse complement strand
TCGTTTCACGTGACTGGAGTTCAGACGTGTGCTCTTCCGATCTGGGTGAGGGCGACGGCCCCCATGGCGAGGGCCCCCAGGCCCCCGGCCTGGTCTCCGAAGGCCTCCTTGAGGACCCGGGCCCCCACCTCGGTGAGGGTCTCGGCGCGATGGGGGGTGAGGGCCCGGATCCCCACCCGCAGGGCCCGCTTGACGAGGGGGAGGGTCAGGGCGGCCACGATGATCAGGAGCGGCCAGGGCAGGGGAGGCAGGCCCGGGAGGAGGGGCCCGTCCACCGGCGCCACCATCCAGGGCCACAGCACGGCGGTGGCGAGGAGGCCCACGGTGGCCGCCAGGTGGGCCCCGAAGGCGGCGAGCAGGCTCCACCGGGCCCGGGCGAGCTGTCCGGCGTCGAGCCGGCCGTCCTGAACCAGCAGGTCCCAGGCGGTGCGGGAGGCCCACCCCTCGTCCACCAGCACCACCGCCTGCGAAAGGAGGGCGCCCCCGAGGAGCACCCCGGTGGCCACCGTGGCGGTCGGAGAGCCCACCAGGAGGATGGTGATCAGCCCGGCGATCACGAGCTGGCCGAGGGCGTGGGCGGCGGTCCGACCCACGGTGAAGGCCACGCTCCAGGCCGGGTGCCGCACGTGCAGGGCGTGCCCCAGCTCGTGGGCCGCCACCGCCCAGCCCACCGGGTCCCGCTGCTCCCAGGTCCGGGGCTGCAGCACCAGGGTGCGCAGGGAGGGGATCAGCGCGTCGAGGGAGGCGGTGAAGGCGGGGCTGATCTCGATGCGCAGGTCGGTGAGGCCGTGCCGATCCGCCGCCGCGCGCACCCAGGGCCCGGCGGCTTCGGGCAGCTCGCGGGGATCCGCGCCGGCGAGGCGCTTCTGCAGGGTGTGGAAGACGGTGCTGACCGCCAGGAGGAGGGCGGCGGGCAGCATGGCCAGCACGAGCAGGGGCCAGCGCGCCGCCAGCCCGGTGATCAGGCTCTCCACCATGGCGGTCACGGCACCTCCGGGGACCCGCACCACCATAGAGGCTCTCCGGGTGGGTCCGGTTCCGGTCACGCCGGCTTGACGGGGCCTTGGCGACGGGAGGCAGACGATGCGCACGGCCGGATGGGCAGGGCTGGGTGGGGTGGCGGTCCTGGCACCCTTGGTGGCCCTGTGGCTGCTGGCGGTGGCCTTCGTGGCCTCCGCCCAGGACGCCATGGTCTTTCCGGGGGCGTACCGGTCGGATGCCGGCGCCGCGACCGTCCTCCAGGTCGACGAGGGCCGCCTGGTGGATCTGGACCTCGACGGCGGCGGCCGGACCCGGGGCTGGCTGCGGCCGGGTCGGCCCGACCGGGCCATGATCTTCTTCCACGGCAACGGCGGCCGCCTCACCGGGACCGCGCGGATCACCGATCGGTGGCATCGGGACGGCTTCACCACCCTGGCGGTCACCTACCCGGGCTACCCGGGGGTCCCCGGCACCCCCTCCGAGAGCGCGCTCGAGGCCACGGGGCGGGCCGCCTGGGCTCTGCTGCGCGATCGTGGCTTCCCGGCCGATCGGATCGTGCTGGTGGGGCACAGCCTGGGCGGCGGGGCCGTGGCGCTGACCCTGCGCCACGTCAGCCCCGGGGCGGTGGTGGTCCAGGGGACGTTCACCAGCCTCCGCCGGGTGGCCGCCGAGCGCTACCCCCTCTTGCCGGTGCGCCCCTTGCTGCGCCATCCCCTGGAGGCCCAGGGGATCTGGGCCCGGACCCGGTCGCCGGTGCTGGTCCTGCATGGCGCGGCCGACACCACGGTGCCCGTCTCCCACGGGCGCGCCCTGGCCCGGGTGATCCCCGACGTCACCTATGTGGAGCGGCCGGGTGCGGGCCATGATCCGTGGATGGTGGAGCCGTGGGCCTGGCCCCGGGTTCGCGCCTTCCTGGCCCGGGCCGGCTTCGCGCCTCCGTCGGGCCCGCCCTCGCCGCCAACGGAATAGGGACGGCCCATGCAGGCGGTCCGGATCCTGGTGGTGGCGATGGTGGAGCTGGCGGTCGTGCCGCTCCTGCCCACCTGGTGGTGGCCGCTCCACCTGTGGGGCGCCGGGGTGACCCTGGTGGTGGGGCTGGCCGTGGCGGCCCGCTGGACCCCGTTGCTGGGCAAGCGGGTGGACGGGACGGTGCCCTGGTGGTCCTACCTGCTGTTCTGGCCGTGGCACCTCGTGGTGCGGGCGAGCGCGTGGTGGTTCCGGCGCGACGGGGTGCTGACCGAGGTGGCGCCCGGGTGGTGGCTGGGCGGCTGGCCCCACCGCGGGGACGCCTTCGAGACCTGGCCGGCCGTCGTGGATCTGACCTGCGAGCTGCCCCGGCGCAGCCCGTCGTCGGACTACCTCTGCCTGCCCACCTGGGACGTCACGCCCCCCAGCCCCCAGGCCCTCGAGGCGGGGGTGGCCTTCCTGCTGGAGCACCGTCGTCGCGGCCGCCCGGTCCTCATCCACTGCGCCCACGGCCGGGGCCGCTCCACGGTGCTGCTGCTGGCGGCCCTGGTGGCGTCGGGGGACCACCCGGGCTGGCAGGAGGCCCTGGCGGCGGTGCGGCGCGGGCGACCCCAGGTCCGCCTGTCCCGGGCCCAGCAGCGGGCGCTGGAGCGGCGGCTGACCCCGGCACCGGACACCGTGGTGGGAGGCGCCGTCCAGGGGCGACGCCCCGAGCACCCGTGAGCGCCGCTATTCGTCGACGCCCACGCCCTTGTGGTTGGCCGGGACCGCCGAGTCCCCCAGCGGCGCGTGGTACCAGGTGGCGCCGTTGCCCGGGCCCTCCACGCCGGTGACGTAGGTGTCCTCGCCGCCGCCCAGGTCGAGGAAGACACCCGCGAGCTTGAGCACCCGCCGCCCCCCCTCGATCTGGCGGACCACGCCGAAGTACGGGTCCCGGCGCACGCCTTCGGCGTTGTAGGTGTCGTCGCCGCCGATGTTCACGAAGAAGGTGTGGCTGTTCAGGTAGCCCCGGCCGTAGTGGACCTGCCCCCCGTACACGTCGTCGCCGCCCTCGTCGATCATCCAGCCCACGCCGAAGTCGTAGCCGAAGCCGGCCGAGGCGCGGGTGGTGTAGATGTCGTCGTTGCCGTCCCGGTCCCAGTGCAGGCCCACCCCCATGTGGGCGCTGGCGCCCGGCCCCCACCAGAAGGTCCGATAGGTGTCGTCACCGCCGTCATCGTAGAGCAGCCCCATCCCATAGACGAAGCCCTGCCCCATGCTCATGCAGTCGGCCACGTGCACATCGTCGCCATCCCCCAGGTCGACCAGGGCCCCGAGGCCCCCGCCGTGGGCGACGGCCTCGCCGGTCCAGGATCGGACCCACTCGTGGCGGAAGCCCCACCCGGTGCCCTGGGCGACGCTCATGTAGTGGGGCGTGCCGTCGATCCCGTAGGCCCAGGAGGCGGGCAGGCGGAAGTAGTTGGGGGCCGCGTACTCGGCGGGCAGCCAGGGGTCCTGCTGCTGGACCAGGGCCACGTAGGTGTCGGTGCCGGCCTCGTCCAGGAGCAGCCCCTCGCCGCCCGGCTTGCCCACCCCCTGGATGACCGTGTAGCCGCGGTAGTCGTCGTCGCCGGCCACGTCGCGGAGCAGGCCCAGGCCCAGGTGCCCCACCCCCTGGCCGTGGGCGCTCACGCGGTAGGTGTCCGAGCCGCCCCGGTCGTCCAGGATGCCGATCCCGAGCAGCCCCGAGCCCTGGGCGTGCACCGTGGCCCGCCAGTCGTCCTCGCCGGCGCCGTCCGAGACCAGGCCGATTCCGGTCACGCCGCTGCCCTGGGTGAAGCCGGGCTCCGGGTCGAAGGCGGCGAAGACCGAGGTGTCCGGGTCCTGGAGGTCGGGGATGCCGGTCCCCCACGTGTCCCGTCCCCGCACGTCGACCACCACCCGGGCCGCGACCTGGCCATCCCAGGTGCTGCCCACCCGGCCCGACCAGGTGTCATCGCCGCCCAGATCCACGATGAGCGCGGCCGTGGGGCTCTCCCAGGTGTCGTCCACCGCGGCGCTCCGCAGGATGACGGTGCCCGCGGCCGTCTCCACCTCGAGATCGCCGCCCTCGAAGGGGGGCACGGTGGCCAGGGCGGCCTGCACCTCGTCCACCGCCCGGGCCAGGGCGAGGGCGGCGCCCATGAGCGGGCGCAGCTCCACCGTCTCGGAGATGGCCTCGAGATCGGCGAGGAGGTCGCCGCCGCGGGGGTGGGCGTAGGCATTGTCGATGGTGGTGAAGGTCTCGTCCTGGAGCTGGGCGCGGATCCGGGCCAGGCGGTCGGGATCGACCTGGGCAAAGGCCTCGTCCCGGCGGAGGGGGGCCTCCTGGAGGGCGATGACCAGCCGGGCCAAGGGGAGCTGGGCGGCCTCGGGCCAGGCGTCGGCCCGGGCCAGGAGGATCTCGTCGACCTCGGCATCCTCGCTGTCGCCCCGGGCGCCGGCCAGGGCCCGGTACAGGGCGTGGGTGGGCTCGTCCAGGGGGAGGACGGGCGGGCTGTAGGCGTCGGCGCGGAGGGCGGACAGGTCGCCGTCGCGGTGGAGCCAGGGGCTCTGGGCCGCGAGGGCATCATGGAGCGGATGGTCGCCGGAGCGGGTGGTCTTCAGGGAGGCGGTGAGCTGCTGGGCCACATCGGGGGCCCGCAGGACGTGGGTGCGCACGCTGGGGCCGTCGCCGGTGCTGATCCACGGGTTGACGATGGCGGTGGGGACGGGCCAGGCGGCGGTGAAGCCCTGGAGGTCGGCCTCGGTCCAGTCGTGGTGGCCGAGCCCCTGCGGGCCCAGCAGGGCCTCGGGGCGGGTCCAGGCGCCATCGACCGAGATGGGCTCGGTTCCGAGGGCACCGGGGATGGGGGCCACCGGATCGTCCGAGGGACCGCAGGCCGCGAGGGCGAGGATCAGGGGGACGGGGCGCACGGAGCCTCCGGACACGGGGGGACGGGACCCCGCAGCAAACCACCGCCGGAGGCGGGTGGCAAGGGAGAGGGCGCCCCCCGCTCGGGACCGGGGGCCAAGAGCGGCGATCAGGGGCCGAGCCAGTCGATCTCGACCTTGCCGTCGCCGGCCTGGACACCCGCGCTGT
>CAZPJM010000351.1:0-5134 GCA_964586865.1 uncultured Enterobacteriaceae bacterium | reverse complement strand
GCTGCTCGAGCAGCACCATGTCGGCGTAGAACTTGCCCAGGCGGCCCTCGACGATCTTGTCGGCGATGTGCTCGGGCTTGCCCTCCTCGAGGACGCGGGCCTTCTGGACCTCGCGCTCCTTGGCGACCACGTCGGCGGGCACCTCCTCGCGGCGGACGTACTCGGGGGCGGCGGCGGCGATGTGCATGGCGATGTCGTTGACCAGCTCCTGGAACTGATCGTTCCGGGCCACGAAGTCGGTCTCGGCGTTCACCTCGACCAGGACGCCGATCTTGCCGCCCGCGTGGATGTAGGCGTGCACCAGGCCCTCGGTGGCCGCGCGGCCGGCCTTCTTGGCGGCCTTGGCGACACCCTTGCTGCGAAGCCAGTCGATGGCCTTGTCGATGTCGCCGCCGGACTCGGACAGCGCCTTCTTGCAGTCGAGGATGCCGGCGCCGGTGCGCTGGCGCAGCTCCTTGATCTCACTCATGCCCATCGGGATTCTCCGTGCCGCCCCGTCGGGGCGTGCGTCGTGGGGAATGGAACGGAAAGCAGGGGGACTCAGGACTCGGGCTGGTCGGGCTTGCGGCGGGCCACCACCTCGACATCCCGGCCCTCGCCGCCCTCGTCGTCAGAGACGTAGGCACCCTGGCTCTGGCGGCCGGTGGAGCGGCCCTCCATGACGGCGTCGGAGATGGCGCGGGTGAACAGTCGGATGGACTTGAGGGCGTCGTCGTTGCCCGGGATGACGTGGTCGATGCCCGAGGGGTCGCAGTTGGTGTCGCAGAGGGCGACCACCGGGATGCCGAGCTTGTTCGCCTCGTTCACGGCGATGTGCTCGCGGCGGGGGTCGACCACGAACAGCGCCTGGGGCAGGCCCTTCATGGACTTGATGCCGCCCAGGTTGCGGTCCATGCGCTCGATGTCGCGGGACAGCTCGAGGGCCTCCTTCTTGGTGAGGAGGTCGAAGCGGCCCTCCTCGCGGGCGCGCTCGAGGGCGTTCAGGCGGTCGATGGACTTCTTGACCGTCTGCCAGTTGGTCATGGTGCCGCCGAGCCAGCGGTTGTTGACGAAGTACTGGCCGCAGCGCTCGGCCTCTTCGCGGATGATGGCGCGCCCGGAGCGCTTGGTGCCGACGAAGAGGATGTTGCCGCCGTTGGCGGAGGCGGTCTGCACGAAGCGGGTGGCATCGACCAGGCCGCGCGCGGTGCGCTGGAGGTCGATGATGTGGATCCCGTTCTTGGCGCCGTAGATGTACGGCTTCATCTTGGGGTTCCAGCGACGGGTCTGGTGGCCGAAGTGGACGCCGGCCTCGAGGAGGTCGCGGAGCGAGATGTTCATGGGGTCTCCCGGGACCGCGACAGGCGCGGCCCGTCCCGCCGGCTGGCGGGTGCGTTTTGGTTGAACGGCCGTCGGCAGGGCGCCCGACCCCGTGAGGGGCACCGAGGACGCGCTGTGGCTCCGACGTGCGGACTGGACCCGCCGGGACGATCCCGGAGGGCGGGGAGCGGGTAGCACACCCCCGGGAGGGGATCCACCCCGGCTGAGGCGCCGTCAGACCCCGGGCTGGTCCGTGTCGTCGTCCTCGTCGGGAGCGTCGTAGAGATCGCCCAGGGCATCGTCGAGCTCGGACATGTCGATGTCCAGATCCAGGTCGAAGTCCTCGTCGTCCTCGTCATCCTCGTCGGTGACGGTGGGGGCGTCGTGGAGGCCGTTGGTGGCGGGGGCGCCGTCGGCGGTCGCGGAGACGGCGAAGGTGTCCTTGGCCTGGTCCCGCCCGTCGGAGGGATCGTCGGAGGGCTCGTCGGGGGGATCGTCGTACAGGCCCTCCAGACCCGGCACGTCCTCGCCCAGATCCACGTCGGACAGGTCGATGTCCTCGCCCTCATCGTCGTCGGGGGCCTCGTAGAGCGGGCCGTCCGGAGCGGGGCCGGCCGCGGCGGGACCGGTGGGGGCCGGCGCCGGCGGGGCCGCCGAGGGGGCGGCGGACGGTGGGGCGAAGGTGGTGGCCAGGTCCTCGGGGCCGGCGGCGGCCAGATCCGCGACGTCGGGGATGGGGCGGCCCTTCCCGCAGCACTTCTTGATCTTGAGGCCGGAGCCGCACGGGCACGGGTCGTTGCGCGAGAGGCCGTGCATGGCGGCGAAGGCCAGGGCTTCGTCGCCCTTGGCGGGCCGACGGGGCCCACGCTCCTGGCCGGCGGGGATGGCCAGGCGCTGCTCGGAGGCGGCCTGCCCCTGGCCGGACCGGGCGGCGGCGGCGGCCTGGCGGATCTGATCCAGCCCCCCACCCCCCGAGAGGGCGGCGGCGAGGCCCCCCTCGACGAGCTGGCGGGCGGTGCGCTTGCCGGGTCGGGAGGCGGCCTGGGCGAGCAGATCCAGGTCGGCCTTGCAGAGCTGCTCCAGGAGCATCTCGTCGCGCATGGCGCTCATGAGCAGGAACATGTGGTAGGCCTCGCGCTTGTACTCGAGCAGCGGGTTGCGCTGCCCGTAGGCGCGGAGGCCCACCCCCTGCCGGAGCCGATCCATGGCCAGCAGGTGGTCCTTCCAGAGCTGATCCGCGTAGCGGAGCAGGTACATGCGGGCGACCTCGAGGAAGGCCTCCTCGTCGAGCTGCTCGACCCGGGCCTGGAGGAGGTCGCGGGCCTCGGAGAGCATCCGCTTGCGCAGCTCCTCGCGGGCGTGATCGCGGATCTCGTCGTCGGTGTCGTCCCAGGTGATGCCGAAGATGCCCTCGAGGCGCTCGCGCAGGCGGCCCACCTGCCAGTGCTCCGGGTGCACGCCCTCGAGGCAGCACTCGTCGAGCATGTCGAAGACCACGTTCTCGACGGCCTCGTCCACCAGCTCGCGGATCCCGTCGCCCGCCAGGGCCCGCTTGCGCAGGTCGTAGACGCCCTGGCGCTGGTAGTTCATGACGTCGTCGTACTCGAGCAGGTTCTTCCGGATGCCGAAGTTGTGGCCCTCGACCTTCTTCTGGGCGTTCTCGATGGCCCGGGTGATCCAGCGGTGCTCGATGGGCTCGTCGTCCTTCAGGCCCATCCGCTCCATCCAGACCGTCATCTTGTCGGAGCCGAAGATCCGGAAGAGGTCGTCCTCGAGGGAGAGGTAGAAGCGGGAGCTGCCCGGATCGCCCTGACGGCCCGAGCGGCCCCGGAGCTGGTTGTCGATACGGCGGGACTCGTGGCGCTCGGTGCCCACCACGTGCAGGCCGCCGGCGGCCAGCACCCGCTCCTGTTCCTCGGCGCACTGGACCTTGAAGCGCTCCAGGGCCCGGGCGAAGCCCTCGGGGTCCAGGTCGGGATCCGCCTCGTGCGAGGCCATCTCCTCGGGGTTGCCGCCGAGCTTGATGTCGGTGCCGCGGCCCGCCATGTTGGTCGAGATGGTCACCGCCCCGAGCCGGCCGGCCTGGGCGACGATGCTCGCCTCGCGGTGGTGGTTCTTGGCGTTGAGGATCTCGTGGGGGATCTTGGCCCGCTCGAGCAGGCGGGCCACGATCTCGGACTTCTCGACCGAGGTGGTGCCCACCAGCACCGGCTGGCCCTTCTCGTGGGCCTCCTTGATGTCCCGCATGGCCGCGCGGAACTTCTCCATCTGGGTCTTGTAGACGATGTCGTTGCGGTCGTCGCGGGCGATGGGCCGGTTGGTCGGGATGACGACGCACTCGAGGTCGTAGATCTCGGCGAACTCGGCGGCCTCGGTCTCGGCGGTGCCGGTCATGCCGGAGAGCTTGTCGTACATCCGGAAATAGTTCTGGAAGGTGACCGTGGCGTAGGTCTGGCTCTCGGCCTGGACGCTGACGCGCTCCTTGGCCTCGATGGCCTGGTGCAGGCCGTCCGACCAGCGGCGGCCGGCCATGAGGCGGCCGGTGTGCTCGTCGACGATGACGACCTGGCCGTCGCGCACCACGTAGTCCTTGTCGCGCTTGAAGAGGTGGTGGGCCTTGAGGGACTGGTTGACGTGGTGGAGGACGACCATGTTGTTGTCGTCGTAGAGGTTGTCGATGCCGAGGCGCTGCTCGAGCTTGTGGATGCCGCCCTCGGTGAGGGTGACGTTCCGGGACTTCTCGTCGAGGGTGAAGTCCTCGTCGACCTGGAGGAGGGGGATGACGGCGTCGATGATGCCGTACATCTCGGTGTTGGACTCGGCCGGGCCGCTGATGATGAGCGGCGTACGTGCCTCGTCGATGAGGATGGAGTCGACCTCGTCGACGATGGCGAAGTTGTGGCCCCGCTGGACGTAGTCGTCGAGCGAGTACTTCATGTTGTCGCGGAGGTAGTCGAAGCCGAACTCGTTGTTGGTGCCGTAGGTGATGTCCGAGCCGTAGGCCTCGCGCTTGATCCGGTCGTTGCGCTCGCCGGAGAGGATCTTGCCCACCGACATGCCGAGGAAGCGGTAGATCTCGCCCATCCAGTCGGCATCGCGGCCGGCCAGGTAGTCGTTGACCGTGACCACGTGGGCGCCCTTGCCCGACAGGGCGTTCAGGTAGACGGGCAGGGTGGCCACGAGGGTCTTGCCCTCGCCCGTCTTCATCTCGGCGATGCGGCCCGAGTGCAGGACCATGCCGCCGATGAGCTGCACATCGTAGTGGCGCATGCCCAGGGTGCGCTTGCTCACCTCGCGGACGGTGGCGAAGGCCTCGGGGAGGAGATCGTCGAGGCTGGCGCCGTTCTCGACCTGCTCGCGGAACGTGGCCGTCCTGGCGGCGAGCTGCTCGTCGGTCAGGGCCTCGAGCGACGCCTCGAGATCGTTGATCCGCGACACCATGGGCCGGAGCTTCTTGATCTCGCGCTCATTGGCGTCGCCGAAGATCTTCTTGGCGAACTGGGTCAGACCCTCGAGCATGTTCCTCTCTCGGCAGCGCGCAGGAGGCGCGACACCGCGTCCTATGCACACCAGGGGGGTCGGGGCAAGCCAGGCGGGGTAGCCCGGGGGGGTGCGTGCGCTCCGTCCGGGTCTGGCCGTCGTGATCGCCCTGGGGATGCTGGCGGTCGGTATCGCCGTTTCGCCGGGGAGCGCGGGCTGGGCTGGCCCGGGGTGGCTGGCCCGGGCGCTGGACCCCTGGGTCCCGGCATCGGTGGGCCCGGCGCTGGTCGCCGCGGCGACGGCGTGGGGGGTGGTGCATCGGCTGCGGGCGCGGGCCGTGGGGACACCGCTAACC
>CAZPJM010000350.1:0-5188 GCA_964586865.1 uncultured Enterobacteriaceae bacterium | reverse complement strand
CCTGCGCTCGCTCCTGCTCTGGGCCTATGTGGACAACCCCGAGGTGGAGCGCGCCATGGGCGTCGAACGCGGCACCGCCGTCATGGAGCGCCTCGCCGCCGAGGGCTGGACGGTCCGGCACCCCCACGCCGGCGCAGCCGCCGGTCAGGAGCACTGAATGCGCGTCGAGCACCTCGAGGACAAGTGGAGCCAGGAGCAGCTCATCACCGGCGTCCGCCTGTCGAGCTGGATGAACATCCTGTCCCACAACGGCTTCCAGGTCAGCCCGGACTACCTGCACCGGGTCGCCTCCATCACCGGCCTCGCCCTGCCCACCAGCGCCCTCGCCCGCCTCGAGGACGCCCGCTACGGCCGGCAGATCGCCACCATGGACATCCGGCCCACGCCCCTGTTCATCGTGGGACACTGGCGGTCGGGCACCACCCACATGCACAACCTGCTGGGGCGGGACCCGAACCACACCTACAGCACCCTCTACCAGTGCGTCTTCCCCGACCACTTCCTCACCACGGGCGACGTGGGCCCGCGGCTGCTGCGGGGCGCCCTCTCCGAGACGCGCTCCTACGACAACGTCGCCCACGGCTGGGACGCCGCGGCCGAGGACGAGATCGCCCTCATGAAGCTCACCGACGGGCTCTCCTTCTACACGGCGCTCATGTTCCCCGATCAGGCCCCCCGCTACGAGAAGTACATCGACTTCCTCGAGGCCACGCCCGAGGAGCGCCGCACCTGGAAGCGCGCGCTCGAGTACTTCATCAAGAAGGTCATGATCGACACCGACAACAAGCGGGTCGTCGTCAAGTCCTGCGCCCACTCCGCCCGGATCCGGCTCATCCTCGACCTCTTCCCCGACGCCAAGTTCGTCCACATCCACCGGCACCCGGCCCGGACCTTCCGGTCCATGCTGCACATGCGCGGCAAGGTGGACTGGGAGAACTTCCTGCACCGGCCCGACCGGAGCTTCGTGGATGCGCGCCGGGACCACACCGCCACCATCGGTGAGCGGCTCTACACGCGCCTCATCGAGGACCGCGCCCTCATCCCCGAGGGCAACCTGGTCGAGGTGCGGTACGACGATCTCGTTGGCAACGAGCTCGAGGTGCTTCGGCACATCTACGGCACCCTCCGCCTGCCGGACTGGGATGCCTACGAGCACGCCATCAAGCCCTACCTCGACAGCATCGCCGGGTACAAGGTGAACAAGCTCACCATCGACCCCGAGCTGGAAGAGTACGTGTACGATCGCTGGCGAATCGTCTACGACACCTACGGCTACGCGAAGGAGTACGTCGCATGACCTCCATCAAGGACATGGTCGAGCAGCACCTGAACAGCTCGGACCACCTCTCGAAGAAGCACGTCCACCCCCGCATGCTCAAGATGATGGACATGGCGGGGATGAACATCGCGTTCCAGCGGGCCGAGGGCCCGTATTTCTACGATGACCAGGGCAACCGCTACCTGGACCTGCTCTCGGGCGGTGGCGTGCACTTCATCGGCCGCCACCACCCCGAGGTCCGGGAGGCGGTCAACGCCGTCAACAACATGGACATCCCGAACCTCTCCGTCATCAACGCCTCGGCGCTGGGCGGGCTGCTGGCCGGTGAGCTCATCGACCTGCTCGGGCCGGGCTTCTCCAAGGTGCAGTACAGCAACTCGGGCTCCGAGAGCAACGAGGTGGCCCTCCGCTTCGCCCGCTACTGCACCCGGCGCCGCCGCTTCCTCTTCCTCAAGGGCGCCTTCCACGGCCGCACCTACGGCGCCATCTCCATGTGCGGCTTCGACGAGATGAAGGAGGGCATGGACCCGCGCATGCCCACCTGCACCCCCATCACGCCCAACGACCTGGACGAGCTGCGCTACGAGCTCTCCAAGGGCGACGTGGCTGCCTTCTTCTACGAGGCCGTGCAGGGCATGACCCTCGACACCCTCGAGGTGGACTACCTGCGCGAGGCGCGCCGCCTCTGCGACGAGTTCGGCACCCTGCTCGTCGCCGACGAGGTCCAGACCGGCTTCGCCCGCATGGGCAACCACTGGTTCGCCTTCCAGGAGGCGGGCATCGTCCCCGACATGGTCTGCCTCTCCAAGACGCTCTCGGGCGGGGCTGCCCCCATCGCCGCCACCGTCATCGGTGACCACGTCTACGACACGGTCTTCAAGAAGTTCAAGTCCGGGCCCATCTACTTCTCCACCTTCGCCGAGAACAACATCTCGATGGCGGCCGGCCTGGCCACCGTGAAGGTGCTGAAGGACCTGGACGCCCCCAAGCGGGCGGCCGAGATCAGCAAGAAGTTCCGGGATGGCCTGTACGCCCTCAAGGACAAGCACGACGTCATCGATCGCGTGGCCGGCAAGGGCATGATGATCGGCATCTACTTCAAGAACAGCGAGCACCACCCGCTGCTCCGGGCCCAGCAGGCCATCATGGGCGCCTTCGACAACGGCACCTTCGGGGCCTCCGTCAACGTGGAGCTGGTGCGCAAGCACCGGATCATCGTCCAGATCCCGGGCCCGGGCCTCAACGCCATCAAGATCCTGCCCCCGGTCATCCTGGAGGACGAGGACATCCAGTACTTCCTGGACAGCCTCGACAGCGTGCTCACCGAGATGTACGCCTCGGCCGGCGGACCGGCGGTGGCCCTCGGCCGCACCTTTTTCAAGGACCAGGCCAAGGGGATCGGCAAGGCCCTGGGCCTGTCCCGCTCGGAGGAGAACCCGGGAAAAGCGCCGGCCGCCGGGAAGTGAGCGATGATGCCGGGGCTTCGTCCCCGGCGCCGACCGTCGGGGAGGCCCGGGCCTCCCTGCCCCCCCGCCCCGAGGGCCGGCTCCTGGAGTTCGCAGACTACGACGGCAACGTCGAGGACAGCTGCGACTTCCTGATCATCGGCTCCGGTCCCGGCGGCGCCATCGCCGCCGAGCGCCTCTCGCGCGCCGGCAAGAAGGTCATCGTCGTCGAGGCGGGCCCCGTGGCCCGGGTCCGCGACTTCAAGAAGGACGCCGGGTACACCCTGTCCCGCTACTTCTGGCACGGCGGGCTGCGCACCACGATGGGCAACCTCTTCATGCCCACCATGCAGGCGCGGAACCTGGGCGGTGGCAGCGTCTGGAACAGCGCCATCTGCCTGCGTATCCCCGAGTTCACCCTCGAGCGCTGGGAGCGGGAGCACGGCCTGTACGGCTTCACCGGTGGCGGCCTGGACCGTCACTTCCAGGCCGTCGAGGACCTGCTCGGCGTCAAGCCGGTCGACCCGGAGAACCAGGGGCCGCGCAACGAGCTCTTCCGCGTCGCCTGCGAGGAGATGGGCTGGAACGCCGTGCCCATCGAGCGGAACGAGGCCGGCTGCCGCGGCTCGGGCGAGTGCTTCACCGGCTGCCCCCACGGCGCCAAGCTCTCCATGGACCGTCGCGGCATCCCCGAGGTCGTGGCCCGCGGCGGCCACGTCTACACCTCGGTGGAGTGCGAGCGCCTGATCCTCTCCGGCCGGAAGGTCCGCGGCATGGAGGGCTGGGTCGTCCACCCGCGCACCGGCGAGCGCAGCCACCGGGTCCGCATCGAGGCCCGCTGCGTCCTGCTGGGGGCCGGCACCATCCACACGCCCAACATCCTCCAGAAGTCCGGCGTGACCGGGCCCGGGATCGGCGACAACCTGCGCTTCCACCCGGGCACCATGGTCATGGGCATGTACCGGGACGAGGTCCTGCCGTGGGCCGGGGCCACCCAGGGCTACCACTGCATGGACTTCATCGAGGACGGGATCAAGCTCGAGAGCCTCTGGGCCACCCCCTCCCTGATGGCCTTCCGCTTCCCCGGCTTCGGCAAGCAGTTCCAGACCCTCCTCGAGGACTACACCCACATGGCCTCCTGGGATGCGTGGGTGAGCGGCGAGGACAGCGTGGGCAGCGTGCGGGCGAGCCCCCTCGGCCGTCCGAGCGTGCGCTACCAGATCCACGACAAGGACGTGGCGCGCGTGGCCGAGGCCATGGCCAAGCTCTCCGAGATGTTCTTCGCGTCCGGCGCCGATGGCGTCCTGCTCGGGGTCCACGGCATGCCCCCCATCGCCCGCGACCGCAGCATCGTGGACCAGCTCCGCGCCACCCGCTTCACCGTCGACCAGTTCCCCCTGGCCAGCAACCACGCCTTCGGCGCCACCCCCATGGGCGGCGATCCCAAGCGGCACGGCGTGGATCCCACCGGCGCCGTCTACGGCATCGACCACTGCTATGTCGTCGACACGGGCCTGCTGCCCAACACGCCGAGCGCCAACCCCATGATGCCGGCCATGGGCCTGTCCCACTACATCGCCGAGAACGTCCTCGCCCGGTACACCTGACCGGGCGGGCGCCCGTGGGCGCTACCGCCCCGACATACCCTTGAACTTGTCCCGCTCGGCCCGGAACAGGAAGTTGAAGGTGGTCAGGCTGCCGTAGGCCCGGGTCACGTAGGCCTGGAGCTCGGCCTTCTCGGCCGGGTCCAGGCTGTCGTGGTTGTTGAGCTTCTGCTCGAGCACCCGCAGCCGCTCCCGCACCGCCGTGACCTTGGCGAAGAGGGTCGCCACCGGGACCTCCTTGACCGTGCGCCCCTCGCCGTCCACGAAGGTCACGTGCCCGTCCAGCAGGCGCCGGGACAGCAGCATCTCGCTACCGCCCAGCTCATCGCGGACGGCCTGCCGGGTGGCCTCGAGGACCAGGTCGTAGAGATCGTCGGGATTCACGGAGCCTCCAGGGCCTGGGAGAGGCGGTCCGGATCGGCGCCCTCCAGGGTTCGGACGGTGGTGGCCTCGGCGGCGAGGGTGCCGTCGGGACGCAGGATGCGGTGGGCCAGGACGACGGCGGCGCCGGCCCGACCGACCCGCCAGGTCTCCACGTGGGCGGGCTCGGGGGCCGAGAGGCCGGCCCGGAAGACCACCTCGTCGGCGACGGGACGCAGGGCCACCGGATCCACGCCCGCCTCCAGCAGCAGGTGGCTCGTGTGCTCGTCGACCAGATCCACGTAGGCGGGGTGGTTGACGTGGCCCAGCGGGTCCATCTCGGTGAGGCGGAGGGGGATGGCGCGCGCCTGCCGCGGCCCCTCCAGGGGCTCCTGGACCGATGGCAGCCGGGGCGCGGGGTCCAGGTCCTCCTCGGGGAAGGCGTCCAAGAGCTCCCGCGCTGCCCGGGCGGGCTTGAGGACCACCTCGCCGTCCCGGAG
>CAZPJM010000349.1:0-5189 GCA_964586865.1 uncultured Enterobacteriaceae bacterium | reverse complement strand
GGATGGAGGCGGGGCGGTCCCGCGTCGGGCCCCCGCTCGCCGCCCTCAGCCCTCTGGGTCCTCGGACGCCGGATCCGCCCAGACGTCGAAGGGGCGGCTGCAGTCGGGGGGGTGGGGGTCCCATCGAAGCCCCCCATCGGGGCCCCGCAGACCGTCCGGGCCCAGGATCAGCCGCTGGGCGGGCTCGCCGGGCAGCTCGAGCAGCAGGTGGCGGCGCTCCAGGCGCCAGCGGCCTCGTCGCTGGAGGCTGCGTCGGGTCCCGTCGGCGTCGCGGACCACCCGCGCGGCGCGGGCCGTGCCATCGGGCTGCAGGTCCAGGTGGCGATCACGGTCCGAGGGGTCGGTCCAGGCCAGCTCCACCAGGAGCTCCCGGGCATGGCGCCGGCGGACGCGGACGGGCACGTCGAGGACGGGGAGGCCGGCCACCAGCACCGGACGCGGTGGGCCGGTCCGCCGCACGGCCCGTGGACCACGCTGCCACAACCGGAACCGGACCGAGGTGCGCTCCAGGACCGCCCGCAGCGGGTCGGGCCCGGCCTCGGTCATGAGCGCCTCGCGGACCTCGGGAGCGAGGGCGACCGCGGCGCGGACGTGGGCCTCGATCCGGCTGGGAGACGCCTCCCAGTCGCAGATCCGGCCCGGGGCGGCGCGCCGGATGCGGGCCAGGGCGCGGGCCAGGAGCAGGTGCGCCTCGACCGAGGAGGGGTCCAGGTGGGCCGCCAGATCGAGCACCTCGGCCGCCGCGTCCAGGTCGCCGGCGTCCAGGTAGGCGCGGCCGGCCGCCACCAACGCCGCCGGCTCGGGGTCGGGCGCCAGCAGCTCGGGCGGCCAGGACGAGCCGGGCTCGGCCGAATCGGCGGCGCCCGCCGGCGCCACGAGGAGTCCCCACCCGAGGAGGAGCCCACCCACGACGACGGTCGGGCCCGCCCGCAGCCGGCTGGGCCGACGGCGACGGGGGCCTTCAGGTGGACGCACCCGCCCCCTGGACGAGGTGCCGGGGCTTCCGGACACGGTCGCCAGCGAGGCGGGCTCGGAGCGGGAGGGTGTCAGTCCCGCTTGACGTAGGGCAGCAGGGCGATCTGGCGGGCGCGCTTGATGGCGCCGGCCACCTGCCGCTGCTGCTTGGCGGTCAGGCCGGTGGCGCGGCGGGGCAGGATCTTGCCGCGCTCGGTGAGGAAGCGCTGCAGCTTCCGGACGTCCTTGTAGTCGACCTTCTCGCCGGGGGCGAGGGGAGAGCTCTTGCGACGGGCCATGTGGGTGCCTCGGACTCGACAGGGGTTCGCTGTGAGGCCCCGGGAGGTCTCCCGGAGCGGGCGGCCCCGCAGGGTAACCCGAGGTGCGGGGGGCGTCACCCCGCGGCATCGGGATCCGGCTGACAGCTCGGACACCACGGGCTCGTACGGCCCGCGAAGCGCCCCTGGGCCAGGGGGCTCCCGCACGCCGGACAGGGTGCCCCGGCGCGTCCGTAGACCTGGAAGGGGCTCTGGGAGGGGTCCTGGCTCACATAGACCAGCTCCCCCTCGCCCGCATCTTCCAGGGTCCGGGAGAGGGTCCACCGCAGGCCCTCGGCCAGGCGCACCCAGTCCCCCGGGCCCAAGGCGTCGGCACGGATCCCGGGGTGCAGGCCGGCCTTCCAGAGGGCCTCGGTGGCCTGGATGTTGCCGATCCCGGCGAGCCGGGTCTGGTCCAGGAGCCGGGCCTTCAGCCCCGCGCGCCCGCCCAGGGCCCGTCCCAGGGTGGGGCCATCGGGCGCCTCGGTCCAGGCGTCGGGCCCGAGGCCCGCCCGCACCGCCTCCTCCAGGGGCTCCTCGGCGGGGGCCAGGCAGCCGAAGCGGCGGGGATCCTCCAGCCACCAGGTGGTGCCGTCCTCGAGCGACAGCCCCACCCGCCCGTGCTCGGGCGGCTCGGCCCGGTCGATCCAGCGCCCGCTCATCCCCAGGTGGCCCAGCAGGGACTGCCCCCCGATGCGCCAGCCCAGCCGCTTGCCGTGACGGAGCGGGACCTGGGGGACCGCTCCCACCAGGCCCGCCGCCAGAGCCCGGGCCGCGGGGTGGGCATCGCGGGGGCGGGTGGACACCCGGGTGCGGATCACCGCCGGGTCCGGGAGGTGCACCGCCCGGACCCGCCGGCCGGCCACGTGGCGCGCCAGCCGCCGTCGGGCGTGCTCGACCTCGGGCAGTTCGGGCACGTGGACCTCCGGAGGCACCGGGCCGGGAGGCTTTGCTACCCTCGTCCTCGCGACCCGGAGCCACAAACCATGCACCTGCGCAGCGACTCCTTCAAGCCTTACGACGTCCTCGATCCCCGGCTGGCCTTCGGCCGGCACCACCCCGAGACCCACTTCACCTTCGCCGGCAACCGCAACCCCCACCTGGCCTGGGAGGGCGTGCCCGACGCCGCGCGCAGCCTGGTGGTGCTCTGCGTGGACGAGGACGCGCCCTCCCGCCCCGACGACGTGAACCAGGAGGGGCGGACCGTCCCGGTGGACCTGCCGCGCGCCCCCTTCTTCCACTGGGTCCTGGTGGACCTGCCGCCCGAGCTCCGAGCCATCGCCGAGGGCGCCCACTGCGACGAGGTCACCCCGCAGGGCAAGGGGCCGGGCGCCTCTCCGGACGGCGGCCGCCACGGCCTGAACAGCTACACCGGCTGGTTCCAGGGCAACGCGGACATGGAGGGCCGGTACTTCGGCTACGACGGCCCGGCCCCGCCCTGGAACGACGAGCGGGTCCACGGCTACCGCTTCCGGGTGTTCGCCCTCGACGTGCCGAGCCTGGACCTGCCCGACCCCTTCACCGGAGAGGACGTCCAGCGGGCCATGGAGGGCCACATCCTCGACCAGGCCGAGCTCATCGGCCTCTACGCCATCTACCCCCACGCGCTGTCGCGCTGACGGCCGGCCGGGGCCGTCCGGCCCCTCTTGCCCGCGCCGCCTGGCCCCGCTACCGGCCCGACCCCCCGGAGAGCCCCATGCGCATCATCTTCATCGGCCCCCCCGGCGCCGGCAAGGGCACCCAGAGCGCCCGCCTCACCGCCCGTCTCGCCATCCCCCACATCTCCACCGGCGACATGTTCCGCGCCGCCCTCTCCCAGGGCACCCCCATGGGCCTGCAGGCCAAGTCCTATATGGACCAGGGTGAGTTCGTCCCCGACGAGGTGGTGGTCGGCATGGTCCGGGAGCGCTTCGGGCAGCCCGACGTCGAGAAGGGCTTCCTCCTCGATGGCTTCCCGCGCACGGTCCCCCAGGCCGAGGCCCTCGAGACCCTGCTCACCGAGCTGGAGCAGCCCCTGGACGCGGTCATCCTGCTCGAGGTCCCCGACGACCTGATCGTGGAGCGGATCACCGGTCGGCGGACCGACCCGGTCACCGGCCGGATCTACCACCTGACCTTCGACCCACCGCCGGCCGAGGTGGCCGACCGGCTGAAGCACCGGGCGGACGACACGGAGGACAAGGTCCGGGCCCGGCTCGACGCCTACCACCGCCAGACGGCGCCCCTCGTGCCCTTCTACGAGACCCGGGGCCTGCTGCGCCGGGTCGATGGGGTGGGCGACATGGACGTGGTCACCGGTCGCCTGGTGCACGCCCTGGCGGACTGAACGGGTCGGGCGGGTCACGTCCCGTCATCAAGTTCCGACCCGATGTTGCCGATGGCGCACGGGCGCGCGACCTGCGCCCCGACCCGGAGGCTCCATGAAGTCCACACCCGCCCTGCCGCCCCTGGTCACCCTCGCCGAGGACCTGGGCAGCCCCACCGCCCCGGGGGCGCCGTCCCTGGCCTTCGTGCCCCGCGCCAGCACCCCGCGCCCGAGTCCCCCCCGCCGTCGCGACGCCGAGGGCAAGGACTGACGCGACGGGCGGTCCCCCCGTCCGCATCGGTGCGACGCACGGCGCGCCCGCGCCCCGGCCACCGGGTTACCGGCCGCGACTCCGGAGCCCGCGTGACCGAGCCCCCCGCCGATGCCCACGACACGGCCGTCCTCGCCGACGACCTGGCCCTCCGCTTCGGGCCCCGGTGGGTCCTGGCGCGGCTCTCCTTCGCCCTGCCCCGGGGCGGGGCCTGCATGATCACCGGCGCCAACGGCTCCGGCAAGACCACCCTCCTCCGGTGCGTGGCCACCGCCCTGAAGCCCCACCACGGGCGGCTCGTCGTGCTGGGCCACGACGCCTGGGGCCAGCGCCGCTTCGTCCGCCGGGACGTGGCCCTCCTCTCCCACGCCACCCGCCTGTGGGACGACCTGGACGCCGCCGCCAACCTGCGCACCTGGGCGCGGCTGGCCGGCCTGCGGGCCGACGTGCCGACCCTGCTCGACCGGGTGGGTCTCCCGGCCGACCGCCGCGAGCCGGTGCGCACCTTCTCGGCCGGCATGCGCCGTCGGCTCGCGCTGGCCCGGGTCCTCCTCAAGCGCCCGCGCCTGCTCCTCCTCGACGAGCCCTTCACGGCCCTCGATCCCGCGGGGCGCACCCTGGTCCTCGACCTGCTGCACGCCCTGCGCGCCGACGGCACCACCCTGCTCCTGGCCACCCACCTCCCCGACGTGGCCCGCGCCGTGTGCGAGGACCATCTGCACATGGAGGCCGGCCGCATCCTCGAGAGCTCCCTCGACCACGCCCGCGAGGCGTCTCGGGATCGCTCCCCCGAGGCCTCGCCGGGGGCCCCGGCATGACCCTCTTCCTCGTCCAGGTGGTGGCCATGGCCCGCAAGGACCTGGCCATCGAGCTCCGCTCCCCCGTCCGCTTCGTGGGCGTGGCCTTCTTCGCGGTGGTCCTCATCCTGATGGTGGCCTTCGCCGCCGGCAGCACCACCCGGGTCCTGGAGCAGATCGCGGGGGGCACCCTGTGGGTGGGCCTCCTGCTCACCTCGACCCGGGCCCTCGACCAGTCCTTCGCCACCGAGCACGCCGAGGGCGCCTTCGAGGAGCTGGTCCTGTGGCCGGTGGAGCCGGCCGCCATCTTCCTCGGCAAGGCCATCGCCAACACGGTGGTGCTCTGGCTGGTGGCGATCCTCCTCGTGCCGCTCGTCATCGCGGTGTACGACGCCGAGGTCCGCGGCGACTGGCCGCTGCTGGCCGCCTTCCTGGCCCTGGGCTGCACCGCCCTGGCCGGCCCCGGCACCCTGTTCACCGCCATCACGAGCCGGGCCCGGGGGAGCAGCGTCCTCCTGCCCCTGCTCCTCTTCCCCCTGGTGGTG
>CAZPJM010000348.1:0-5212 GCA_964586865.1 uncultured Enterobacteriaceae bacterium | reverse complement strand
CTCCCCGAGCTGCGCGACGTCCTCCGCGAGGCCGGAGTCCGGGTGTGGCGCTGGCAGCTCACCGTGCCCATGGGCCGCGCCGCCGACCACCCCGAGTGGATCCTCCAGCCATGGATGATCCCCGGCCTCGTGGCCCTGCTGGCACGCCTTCAGGTCGAGGAGGCGGAGCGGGCGCGGGAGGCCGGGCTGCCCCCCACCCGCGCCATGAACATCATCGCCGGCAACAACGTCGGCTACTACGGCCCGGACGAGGTGATCGCCCGCAGCCGGCCGGGCCGGAGCGCCACGGCCTGGCAGGGGTGCAAGGCGGGGATCCACACCCTCGGCCTGGAGTCCGACGGCACGCTGAAGGGGTGCCCCTCCCTGCCCACCGCGCCCTACGCGGGGGGCAACGTCCTGGATCTCTCGGTCCAGGAGCTGTGGGACCACGCCGCCGAGATCGCCTTCGCCCGGGACCGCACCACCGACGAGCTCTGGGGGTTCTGCCGGACCTGCGACTACGCCGAGATGTGCCGGGGCGGCTGCAGCTTCACCGCCCACTGCGTCATGGGCCGGCGCGGGAACAACCCGCTGTGCGCCCACCGGGCGCTGAGCCTGGCGCGGCGGGGGATCCGGGAGCGGCTGGTCCTGGTCGAGGCCCCCGGGGGCGACCCGTACGACTTCGGGCGCTTCACCATCGTGGAGGAGCCCCTGCCGGACTTCGAGGGGGCGCCGGCTTGACCGGGGAGAGCGCCGCCGCCGAGCCCGGGCCCCCACCACCGGGGCTCGGCGTCGAGACCCGCCTCGATGGCTGGTTCCTGCCGGGTCGGAGCCCCGGTCGCCAGCGCCGGCTGCGCTTCCTCGTGGCGGGCGTGGTCCTGGGGGTCGTGGGGATCGGCTGGGTCGCGACCGTGACCAGCCGATGGGCCATGGGAACCCTCGGGATCCCGACCCTGATCCTCCTGCTCGTGGCGGCCCTCGTCATGGGCGCCGTCATCCTGGCGGTGGCCGCCCGCGCGGGCCGCCGCGGCGCGCGACCCGGGATCCACCTCCGGCCCTTCAACCTCACCCTCCGGCCCGAGCGGGGCGAGGCCCGGGTCATCGCCTGGCAGCGCATCGGTCCCGCCGAGACCACCCACCGCGTCGAGGCCGACGCCATAGGGATGGAGCTCGACAAGGGGAGGACGGTGCGCCTGCGCTGGGCCACCGACGGGCGTCCCTTCGCCGCCACCCACGCCGGCACCGACTGGGAGGTGCTGACCCTGGGGCAAGGCCTGGGCCCGGACGAGGCCCGCTGGCTCGAGGACGTGGTGGCGTGGCTGCGGGAGCACGACCAGGAGCACCGGGTCCACGCCGATGTGGACGACCTCATCGCCGGGAGCCACGAGCGTCGCGCCCGCGAGGCCATCCAGGAGATGCGGGCGCGGACCGAGGAGGCCGACACGGACTGATACGGGTCAGTCGCCGTCGGTGTCGTCCACCGGGTCGTCCTCTCCGTCGCAGTTGGAGTCGACGCCGTCGCCGGGGAGCTCCTCGGCGCCGGGGTGGATGGTCTCGTCGTTGTCGTCGCAGTCGACTTCGTTGTCGTAGCCGTCCCCGTCCTCGTCCATGACGGGCACGCCGTAGAGCGCGACAGCCTCATCGGGCCCATCGGCGCACCCGGTGAGCCCGAGGCCCAGGACCGCCATGGCCGCGAGCCGGGTGGGGACCGGGCGGGACGGCGCGGGCGCCCCGCAGTGGGGGCAGGTGGCGGCGGGAACGACGGTGCCGCAGGCGCGACAGAGGGCAGGAGCCATGGGGGACCTCGCCACACGAGTCTCGCGGGCAGGGGGCCCGACCGTCAACCTCGGGGTGGCGCGGGGGGCCCGTCCGGCATCGTCACCGCCGCCACCAGGCGCTCGGGCGCCTCCCACGGGACCATGTGGCCGGCACCGGGGACGGCCACGGCCCGCGCGTGGGGGAGGGTCTCCGCCAGCCGACGCTGGTGCTTCTCGGGGATGAGCGGATCGACGGTCCCGTACACGACCCGGGTGTCCACCTGGATCCGGTGGAGCTGGTCCCGCAGGTCGAAGGCGTCGCAGGCCCGCCAGTCGGCGAGGGCGGTGGCGGTGGGGACGCCCCGGGCGTCGGCCTGGTAGCGGTCGATGACGGCCCGGGCGGTGTGGGGGCCGAAGGCGAAGGCGAAGTCCAGGGGGACCCGGGCGGAGGTGGCTGCCACCAGGTCCAGGATGGCGGGGGCCACGCGCAGCCGGGCCGACGAGCAGACCATCACCAGGCGCCTCAGCAGCTCCGGGCGCTCCAGGGCGAGCTGAAGGCCCACGGCCCCGCCCAGGCTGTGGCCCACCACCGTGGCCCCGGGTCCGGCGGTCCAGACGATCACATCGGCCAGCCAGGCGGCCAGCGCCGGGACCCGGTCGAGGGGCTCGGCGTGAACGCCGCGGCCGGGCAGGTCGGGGATCCAGAGCTCATGGGCGGACCAGGCGCCCAGGGTGGGCGCCCAGGTGGCGGCGGTGCCGCTGGCGCCGTGGAGCAGGACCACCGGCGGACCCTCGCCAGGGACGTGATGCACCCGGGTGGGGCGGCCGGCGGCCTCGATGGTGCGCGGGTTCATGAGAGCCCTCGGGACGATGCGAAAGACGGGTCCCCCCGCCCCGGGCCCTCTACCGCGATGGCCTCCTTCCGGCGGGGCGGCCCCATGGGCCTACTCCACCCACCCCTCGCGCAGCGCCTTGCTCACCGCCTCGGTGGCCGAGTGGACCTGAAGCTTGCGGTACAAGCCGCGCACGTGGGTGCGCACGGTGTCGATGGAGACCTCCAGCTCGGAGGCCACCTGCTTGTAGGCCAGGCCGCGGACCAGGGCGTCCAGCACCTGACGCTCCCGGGTGGAGAGGTCGGGGGCCGGGGCTCGGGACTCGGGAGCGCGGACCAGGTCCAGCACCGACCGGGCCACCCCCGGCGTGAGCGGGGCCCCGCCGTCCAGGACCTGGCGGACCGCGTCCAGCAGCTCGCCGCGGGTGGCGTCCTTGAGGAGGTAGCCATCGGCGCCGGCCCGGATGGCCGCCAGGATCCTCGGCGGATCGTCGAAGGCGGTCAGCACGATGACGGGCAGGTCCGGATGGTCGCGCCGGAGCCGCCGGGTGGCGGCCACCCCATCCATGCCGGGAAGGTCCAGATCCATGAGGACCACGTCGAAGGTGGCGCCCGCGGCCAGGCTCGCCAGCAAGCCCGAGGGCGTGCCGAAGGCGCCCGACAGCTCGAAGTCCGGCGCGTGGGCGAAGAGGAGGGCGAGGGAGTCCCGGTATCTGCGGTCGTCCTCCACCGAGGCCACGTGAATCATGACGCCCCCTGCCCACCCCAGGGTGCCACGACCCGGCGACGCAGGGGAACCCGCAGGACGATGGCCACGCCCGCGCCGGGCGCAGCGCGCACGTCGAGCCGACCCCCCACGCGTGCGGCCCGGAGGGCCATGGCCTCGAGGCCCAGGCCCTCTCCCGGTGGGGCGTCGGGGTCGAAGCCGATGCCATCGTCAGCCACCCGCACCTCGAGCCATCCCCCCGCCAGCGCCAGCTCCAGCTCCACCCGGCCGGCCTGGGCGTGGCGGGCGGCGTTGTGCAGGGCCTCCGCCGCCACCCGCTCCACCTCGCGACAGGTCTCGAGGGGCACCTCCCGACCCGCCGGCCCGCGGATCCGGACCTGGAGCAGGGCGCCGCCGCCGGGAAAGAGGTCCCGGGCCCGCCGCCGCACCCGATCGGCCAGGGCCCCGAAGCGGGTGCCTCCGCGCCGCAGGGAGCCCACCAGCTCCTGCAGCCCCCCGTGCAGCTCGCCGGCGTTCTCGCCGATCCGGCGGGCCACGGTCCGACGCACCGCCTCATCGACCTCGTCCCCCTCCAGCAGGCCGGACAGGAGGCGGATCGCGCCGAGCCCGCTGCCCAGCTCGTCGTGCAGGTCCATCGCCAGCCGGACCCGCTCCCGCTCCCGCGCGAGCAGCCACGACACCCTGGCCCGGTACGCCCCCCACAGGGCCAGCCCGGCCGTGACCAGGGCCAGCCCGACCACCCACGGACGACGCCACCAGGGCGTCGGCACGGCCAGCTCCACCACCGAGGGGGTGGTCCACGCCCCGCCCTCGAGGCGGGACCGCACCGCCACGGCGTGGGTGCCCGCGGGGAGATCGGCCAGGGTGAGCCGGCCATCCGCCAGGGGGGTCCACGGCCCGCCGGAGACCCGGCTCTCGAAGGCCACCCGGCCCGGATCCCGGTAGGAGAGCCCGGCGAAGGTCAGCTCGACCCGGTTCGGGGGCGAGGACACGGGGATTCGTGGGCCCGGCTCCACGCTCCGCCCGTCCACCCGCACGCCGAGCAGCCGGGTGGGCGGCGGCGCGGCCACCGGCCCACGGGCCTCGGCCGGCACCCGCCAGACGCCGTCCCGCGTGGCCAAAAAGACCTCCCCCGAGGGCAGCTCCACCACGTCGCCAGCCCCGTTCCAGGGGAGTCCATGCCACCGGCCCAGGGTCTCCAGGATCCGCAGATCCTCGGACACCCGCACCACCCGCCCGGTCGCGGCGATCCAGATCCCGCCCGACGGCGAGGCGGACAGGCCCAGGATCTCCCGACTGCCCGCCACTGCGTCCGACCGGGGGTGAGGGACCACCCGCTCGCCGTCCAGGACCAGCAGGCCGGCGCCATCCGTGGACACCAGGACCCGCCCCTCGGGGAGCGGGGCGAGGCCGGTGGCGAAGCGGGCGCGGGTGGGCGCCAGGTCGTGACACCGCCAGTCCGCCCCGGCGCGGGCCCCCTCCTCGGAGATGACGCAGAGGTGCTGGTCGAGCCCGATCCACAGCCGGCGATCCGGCGTCCACCACAGGCGGAGCCCGTCGACGGGGGTGCGGCCGATCACCTCGGGCGCCAGCTCTCCCGGGCGGGCGAGCAGCAGCACCCGACCGACCTCCATCCACACCCGGCCCGCCTCGTCGGTGGCGCACACCGAGCCCCCCCTCGCCGGGACGGTCCAGGGGGTGGCGGTGCCGTCCTTGCCCCAGCGGAAGCCCTCCCACACCCGACCGTCCGGACCCTCGGTGTAGCCCGCACCCCAGGCTGCACCGGAGCCGTCGAAGCAGATCCGCTCGCGGAGCATGGTGGAGGAGGGGCGCCTCACCCGCCCCTCCGCGTCGATGAGGGCCACCCCGGCCCAGGTCGCCACCCCGATCCGCTCCCCGTCGGTCTCGACGAAGCGC
>CAZPJM010000347.1:0-5225 GCA_964586865.1 uncultured Enterobacteriaceae bacterium | reverse complement strand
GCGCCAGCCCGGGGCGGGTGGCGGCGGCGCGCGCCCTCGTCCGCTTCGAGGAGGGCGAGCACGTCGAGGACGCCCTGGCCCGCCTGGCGCCCGGCGACCCCCGGGATCGGGGCCTGGCCTGGTTCCTGGCCCTGGGGACCCTGCGGCGCCGCGGCCACGTGGATGCGGCGCTGCGGCCGGTCCTGTCCCGGGCCCTTGGGGCACTGGACGCCGACGTCCGCGCCGTGCTGCGCGTCGCCACCTACGAGAAGCTCTTCGGCCACGCCGGGGACCACGTGGTGGTCCACCAGGCGGTCGAGGTGGCCAAGGCGGTGGGCGCCGGGCGGGCGCGGGGCCTGGTCAACGCGGTGCTACGGAGGGTCCGCCTCCCGGACGAGCTGGCCGAGCACGAGGCCCTGGATCACCCCGCCTGGATCGTGAGCCGCTGGCAGGACCGACATGGGCTCGAGGCGACCCGGCGCTGGTGTACCGCCAACAACGCCCCGCCGCCCCTGACCGCGGTGCTGGCCCGACCGGACCCGGAGCTGCTCCGGGCCTGGGCCGAGGCCGGCCTCGCCGCCACCCCCGCCACGCTGGGCGAGCAGCCGCTGGAGCTGGCCTGGCGCCTGGGCCCCTTCGAGGGACCGGTGACGGAGCTTCCCGGGTTCGAGGCCGGCGCCTTCTGGATCCAGGACCCGGCCGCCATCGCCGTGAGCGATCTCGTCCAGGCCAGGCCGGGCCAGCGGGTGCTGGATGCCTGCGCGGCCCCGGGCGGCAAGACCGCCCGCCTGCACAGCCAGGGTGCCCACGTCACCGCCGTCGACCACAGCGGCGCCCGTCTCTCCCGGATGCGGGACGGGCTGGCCCGCCTCCACATCCAGGCCACCCTCCGCCACCACGACTGGACCGACGGCCCGCTGCCCGACCCGGGTGGCCCCTTCGACGCGGTGCTGGTCGACGCCCCGTGCACCGGCCTGGGCACCCTCCGCCGTCACCCGGGGATCCGCTGGCGTCGCCAGCTCGTGGACGTCCTCCAGGCCCCCGCCACCCAGCGGGCCATCCTCGAGGGGGCCCAGAGCCACGTCCGGCCCGGCGGCGTCCTGGTCTACGCCGTGTGCAGCCCCGAGCCCGAGGAGGGCGAGGCCGTGGTGGAGGCCTTCCTGACCGATCATCCCGACTTCGTCCGCGAGGCCATCCTGGACACCGCCCCCCCCTCCGCCGACGAGGATGCCCACTGGGCCGCGCGCCTGCGCCGACGACCCTGATCCCGGCCCCCCGGTCGCGATGGCGACGATGCGCGCGGAAGGACTGTCAGCCCCCGGTCATGGAGGTGACGTCAAGGCGACAGGTGGGGAGCGCTTGGCGGCGGACACGGAAACCGGTAAATTGCCGGGCAACCTGCCCCCCCCCGGATGGTTCCCATGCAGCGCGCCTCCTGGCCCCTCCTCGGCCTCTCCGCCGTCGCGGTCGCCCTCCTGGCCACCCCCGCCACCGCCGGCCAGTCCGTGCGCACCGGCACCGCCATCGACATCGACTACAGCGATGCCGGCACCTGGAACTGGAGCAGCACCGGCCGGGGCTTCTTCGCCCGGCCCGGTGGGAGCGGGACGAGCTGCGACTGGACCCAGCCGGGCAGCCCCTTCCAGTCCGTGGCCTTCGAGTACCGGATCGGCACCACCGACTACCGCTACTTGGGCGACACCAGCGGCTCGACCTACACCCGGGTCTCCCAGAGCTTCTCCAACTCGGGCGGCTTCACCACCGTGACCGATGTGTGGCGCGGGGTGGGCGTCGAGGTCACCAAGATCGAGTTCTGGCGGAACAACGCCGATGTGCTCCGGGTGCGCTTCATCGTCGAGAACATCGGCAGCGCCAGCATCTCGGACTTCCGCATCTCCCACAACGTGGATCCCGACCTGCCGGGGACCTCCAGCTGCTCCACGGTCTTCAGCACCACGAACGCGACCCGGAGCCTCATCGGTGGGTCGCGTGCCGACTATGCTTATTCGTCCGCCGGATACCTGACGGCCGCCTATGCGAGCTGCGACGAGACCGACACCGCGGTGGGCCACTCCGACCCCTGGTCCAGCGACCCGGACGACAGCTACACCGCGGGCAACGGCGACAACGCCATGAACTGGAAGTGGACCCCGGGGACCATCCTGCCGGGTCGCTCCATCGAGCAGAGCTTCATGGTGGGCCTGGGCCGCACCGAGGCGTCGGCTCGCTCGGTGGTGACGTCCTTCCGCAGCAGCTTCTGCGTGGACTGCGACAGCGACAACGATGGCTACGCCGCCGCGAGCTGTGGCGGCAACGACTGCAACGACGGCGACCGCACCATCAACCCGGGCGCGGTCGAGGGCATCGGCGACGAGGTCGACCAGAACTGCGACACGGGCGAGATCTGCTTCCTCGACAACGACGACGATGGCTACCGGCCGGGCACGGGTGGGGCCACCATCCTCTCCACCAACCTGAGCTGCACCGACCGCCGCGAGGCGGTGGCGGGCGACCCGGTCAACGACTGTGACGACAACGACCCCGACACCTACCCGACCGCCCGCGAGATCATCGCCGACGGCAAGGACCAGTCCTGCGACGGCGAGGAGATCTGCTACGAGAACCTGGACGAGGATGCCTACCGCACCGACGTGACCACCACCTCGTCCGACGAGGACTGCACCGACCCCGGCGAGGCGCTGGCCGCCGAGGACGACGGGGACTGCGACGACCTGGACGCCGCCACCTTCCCCGGCGCCTTCGAGGTCGTGGGCGACGAGAAGGACCAGTCCTGCGACGGCGAGGAGCTCTGCTACGAGGATGCCGACGACGACGGCTACCGGCTCGGGACCTCGGTGATCTCGTCGAACGAGAGCTGCGGCGACCCCGGCGAGGCCACCGCTCTCGAGCCCGATGGTGACTGCAACGACGGCGACGACACCATCTACCCGGGCGCTCCCGAGACGGCCTACGACGGCATCGACCAGAACTGCGACGGCTCGGACCTCTGCGACGTGGACCTGGACGGCTACGACGCCTTCGTGGGGGCCTGCACCGGCGCCGACTGCAACGACGGCGACGCCACCATCAACCCCTCGGCCACCGAGGTCTGGTACGACGCCGTCGACCAGGACTGCGACGCCTGGTCCGACTTCGACGCCGACTTCGACGGCTTCGACAGCAACCTCCACGGCGGCACCGACTGCGACGACGCCAACGCCAGCATCAACCCGGACGCCACCGAGGTCTTCTACGACGGCATCGACCAGGACTGCCTGGGCGACAGCGACTTCGACGCGGACGGCGACGGCTACGACAGCAGTGACTTCGGTGGCGACGACTGCGACGACACCGACCCCACGGTCTACCCGGACGCTCCCGAGCTCGACGACGGCATCGACAACGACTGCGACGGCAGCGACGAAGCCGACGATGCGGACGGCGACGGGCTCACCGACGAGGAGGAGGAGCTCCTCGGCACCGACCCCGACAACGAGGACTCGGACGGCGACGGCCTGCTGGACAGCGTCGAGGTCGGCCCCGACGTGGACATGCCCTTCGACACCGACGGCGACGGCACCATCGATGCGCTCGACCCGGACGACGACGGCGACGGCATCCTCACCGCGGACGAGGTGGGGGATCCGGACGATCCCCGCGACACGGACGGCGACGGGACCCCGGACCACCTGGACCTGGACAGTGACGGCGACGGGGTGGGCGACGCGGTCGAGGGCGAGGTGGACAGCGACGGCGACGGCGTTCCCGACTACCTCGACGACGACAGCGACAACGACACCCGCCCCGACTCGGAGGAACTGGACGACGACACCGACGGCGACGGCATCGTCGATCGCCTCGATCCCGACGACGACGGCGATGGCTGGTCCACCGAGATCGAGCGCGAGTGGGAGGACCGGGACCTGGACGGCGACGGCATCGTCAACGAGCTCGACCCGGACTCCGACGGGGATGGCGTCCTCGACGAAGACGAGGGACTGGGCGACGCGGACTGCGACCAGATCCCGAACATCCGTGACAGCGACGACAACGACGGGCCCTGCGGCTCCGTGAACCAGGGCCTGCAGAGCTACCAGTCGGGCGCGTGCCAGGGCGCCAGCACGGCGAGCCTCCCGGTGGGCACCGCCGGGCTGGGTCTGGTCTTGCTCGGGCTGCTCGGCCTGCGTCGCCGGCGCTGATCGGCACCCATCCGCGCTGGTCGGCACCCATCCGCGCTGATCGGCGGCGCCTCGCGGCTCGCCTCAGGGCAGGTCGGTGTCGGGTCCGCCGGTGACGGCGGCGTCGAGGCGCTCCCGGATGCGGGCGGTCCGATCCTCGAGGGCGGCCTGCTCCGCCTGGGCCGCCTCCAGCGCCTCCAAGCAGGCTGGGGGCTCCTCCACCGGCGGAGGGGGCGGGGGCTCGGGGCGCGGCCCCCAGGCCAGGGCAGCCCCGTAGGACACGGCCCACGCGATGAGGCCCAGGCCCACCAGCAGCAGCCAGTCCGACGCCTTCACCGCCCCTCCTCGGAGAGCCAGTCCTCGAGGACGCGGGTGGTGCGCCCGCGGGCCTCGTCCACCACCGTGCCCTCCACCGCGGCCTGCTCCGGATCCGCCTGCTTGGCCCGGCGGACGTCCTCCCGATCGAGCCAGCTCACGGCGTGGGCCGAGGTGGTGGCGTCCTCGTCGAGCAGCCTCCCCTCGAAGAAGAAGGGCATTCTTCCGTAGGGACCGGTGCTGAGCCGCGCCATCAGGGCCCCCGAGAGGTTGGCGCGCCCGTCCCCGTCATCGACCAGGTCCAGCTCCTCCTCGGGGACCTCCCACCGCACCACCCCCACGCACGGGTAAGCCTCGCAGTCCACCCGCTCGAGGGTGCCGGGCAGCCCCTCGAGGGCTTCCTCCAGGTGGGCCTGGACCGCCACGGGGGTCAGCTCCGGCGGCGGGGCCTCGGGCCAGGGGCGCTCCATGCCGCGCCGGGTGGCGCGCTGCTTCCGCGTGGCCAGGAGGGTGGCCTCGGTCCGGGCGAGGACCTGGCGCGCCTGCTCCACGGCGACCTGCGCCTCGGCCAGGCGATCCGGGCAGGTGGGCGGGGGCGCCGGTGGGGTCGGAGGCACCGTATTCGCCGCGCGCACCAGGCCCAGGCCCGCCCCCAGGACGGCCCCGAGGGCCACCGCGACGCCGATCCGCACCCACATGGCCGACCTCCGGCCCGGCGGGTAACGCGCGGGGGAGGGGACCGGGCCGCCGCCG
>CAZPJM010000346.1:0-5248 GCA_964586865.1 uncultured Enterobacteriaceae bacterium | reverse complement strand
GGGCCCCGGGCGTCAGCTCCTCGCGGCGGGGCGGGCGCTCGGGGGAGATGGCCCGCCGGGGGGGCGGCGCCGGGGTGATGGCCAGGCCCCCGCCCACCGGAGAGGGGATGGGGGAGGCGGGGCGCTCCTTGGGGCCCGCCGCCGTGAGGGCCGCCGCGCGCTCGCCCACCAGGCGGGACAGGGCGGCCCGATCCATCCGGACCTGCCCGCAGGCCTGGCAGATCTCGACCCGGGCCCCGTCGAGGACGCGGGACTCCCAGCGACACTGGCTGGGGTCGGGGCACCGGGTGGGCTCGGTCACGGGCTGGACCTCCTCGACGGGCACGATAGCATCGGTGCCGGACCACGGCGACGGTCCGGGCGCGACCGGTTACTCGGCCGGGGGACGTGGAGCGAGGAGCCGGATGGAGCTGCGGACCGACCTCATGCGCATGCGGGACCTGGAGCGGTTTCAGTCCGTCCTGTCGCGGTACAAGAACATCCCGGACATCGGGATCGTCTTCGGCCTCACCGACGACGCCAAGGGCTCGTGGTGGGACCACGAGGACGAACAGCGCTGGGAGGAGATGGCCCTGCTCTTCGTCACCCCCGAGCGGGACGAGGTCCTCGCCGCCGCCGATCTCTTCCGGGCCTGGGCATCGCACGCCCACCCGGGGGTGGCCTGCTACCAGGTGGGCGCCGACGATGAGGAGCTTCCCCCGGATTCCAGCCGCTACTGGCTCTACATCCTGCGCTGAGGCCACCGGTCGGTCCCGGGACAGGGCCGGGTCGACCGGCTAGGTTCGAGGGCGCGGAGGGATCATGCGGGACAGGCTCGTCGGACGCGCCCTGCTGACCGGACTGGCCGGGCTGGCCGGACTGGCCACGGTCGCCGTGCCGACCGCCCTCGCCGCCGATCAGGACGGGAAGGGGGACGAGAAGGCGGATCAGCAAGCGGACGACGCCTCGAACGACGCCTCGGGGGACGCCGACGGCGCCGAGCCCGAGGGTGTGCACAGCACCCGCGCCGACGAGGAGATCGTCGTCTACGAGGACCTCTTCGCCCGCTGGGAGGGCACCCGGTGGTTCATCGGCGCCGAGGTCCAGGTGCCGGGCGTCATGTGGTTCGCCGCCGACGAGAAGTACGAGATGCGGATCAGCGCCTTCCAGCTCCGCGCGGTGCTCGCCTGCGACAAGGAGTGGAAGCTCTCCCGCCGCAAGATGGAGGTCGGCTGCTTCCTCGAGGACGTGGGGCTCCAGGTGGTCCCCTTCGACCCGGACTACGGGCACGCGGACGTGATCCTGAACGAGCTCGACGCCAAGCTCACCGGCGCCCGCCTCCAGCTCCAGGTCAAGGACAACGGCCGGGTGACCAACATCGATCTCGAGGATCTGCCCGACCCCCGCAACCGCCGCGAGACCCGCATCCAGGAGCTGCTCCGGATGCTCCTGTCGCGCCTGGTGGTGGGCTACGACATGAAGCTCCGCAAGAGCAACTTCCTCTCCACCGGCCAGTGGGTCGAGAACCGCAGCTCGCTGCTCACCATGCCGCCCTACCAGGTCCCCAACCCCCAGCGGAGCGGCCTGCCCAGCCTCGACGTGCTGGCCTCGGGCACGGTCGCGCCCTCCTCGGGCCTGATCGTCCACCAGCTCAATGGCTACCAGGGCCACGTGGTGGTCCAGACCAAGGGCGAGGGCCAGATCCAGGACGAGCTCGGCATCAACTACACGGCCGAGCTCACCGGGGTGGCCATCTACGACGAGGATCGCGGCTTCATGCGCGAGCGGGTGTGGTCGCTCGTGGCCCGTCGGACCGCCGAGTCCTTCGACACCTGGGGCTTCGCCCTGGTGGACTACAGCCACTCGGGCATGCTGCGGATGCTCGGCGATGACGAGCTGGCCGAGGTGGGGCCCACCCGCAGCGTGGCCCTCCCGAACCAGCCCAAGACCCAGGGCATGCCCCTCTGGAAGCCGCTGCGCCCGAACTAGAGTCGATCGACCACCGGGCCGTCAGCCCAGGGTCTCGGCCTCGACCTTCTTCCGGGCCTCGCTCGGGCCCGGGTGGCTGGCCGGGTCGTGGGTCTTGATGGTGAGCACCGGGCACGGCGACCGACGGAGGACCTGCTCGGCGACGCTGCCGAGCACGAAGCGCTCGAGGCCGCGGCGCCCGTGGGTGCCCATCACGATCATGTCGGCGCTCACATCGTCGGTGGCGGTGAGGATGGCCGAGACCACATCGCCGTGGCCCAGGACGTAGCCCACCTGCAGCCCGCGCTCGACGAGCTGGTCGTGGAAGGGCCGCAGCATGGCCTGGGCGTCGTGATCCAGCACCTCACGGGCGGTCTTCCAGCTCTCCTCGTCCATCATGAGGGTGGCGTAGGGGTTCACGCCGGTGGGGATCTGGACCACGTTCATCAGGATCACCCGGCTGCCCAGCTTGCCGGCCAGTTCGCCCACCGCGTCCACGACCTCGGCGGCGCAGCCGGTGAGATCGAGCGGGACCAGGATGGTGTCGGTCTTCATGGAGCCTCCAGGGAGGGACGCGGTGCTCGGCTGCGAGTTCCGTGCCAGGCCTCCGGAACGGTCGCAGCCGGTCTTCCCGGCGAGGTCTGTGGGAACTGGCACAGGCCGGGTGGGCGCCCTGGCCAGATGACCCGCTCGGCGCGGCTCACTCCCCCCGGCGGTGGCGGTCGCCGGCCAGCCGGGTGAGGGCGCCGATGGGCACGCCGGCGAGCACGGCCTCCAGCTCGTCCAGGTCGGTGGTGGGGGTCATCCGCACCGTCACGAGCCAGGTGTTGGCGCCCACCACGGTGGCCGTGCCCTGGTACGGGGGCGTGAGCTGGCGCGCGAGCTGGGCCGGGTTGCCCTGGACCCGCAGGCCCCGCAGCTCCTGGCCGTCGCGGCGCGCCACCAGGTCCCGGCCCAGCAGCTCGAACGGGGCGCGTGCCGCCGCCAGGTCCCCGGGTCGCTCCAGGATGACCTCGATGGTGCGATCGGCGACCGCATAGGTGCCCTGAACCCGGTCCGCGGCCACCCGGCGCTCCTGGACCGGCGCGCCGCCCAGGGTGGGCGGGAGGAAGTCGTCCAGGCTGTCGGTCTCGGTGGGCGCGAACGGGGAGAGGGGGGGCAGGGTCGGCCGCTCCTCGGCGGGCGGGGCCGGTGCCCGGGCGCTCGGTGGCTCGGGGGGAGCGGGGCAGGCCGCCGGCAGGAGGAGGGCGATGAACACGGCACGCACGGGGCACCTCGGCCCGGCCCGGTAACGCGCCGGGTCGGTGGATCGCCCCACCCGGGTCGGATACCGCCACCGACCCCGGCACCGGCGAGGTGATCGTGACCGCCAAGCAGTTCGTCTTCCAGACCCGCGGCCTGTCCAAGCGCTTCGGCGACGGCACCCAGGTCATCAAGGACATCAGCCTCTCCTTCTACCCCGGCGCCAAGATCGGCATCATCGGCGAGAACGGGGCCGGCAAGTCCACCCTGCTCAAGATCATGGCCGGCCTCGACGACGAGTACGAGGGGCACACCTGGCGCGACCCCTCGGCCACCGTGGGCTTCCTGGCGCAGGAGCCCGAGCTCGACGAGAGCAAGGACGTCCGCGGCAACATCGAGGAGGGGGTGGCCGAGCTCCGCGGCCTCCTCGACGCCTTCGAGCGGGTGAACGAGAAGTTCGCCGAGGAGATGACCGACGAGGAGATGGACGCCCTCATCCAGCGCCAGGCCGAGATCCAGGACAAGATCGAGGCCGCCGATGCCTGGGACATCGACCGGACGGTCGAGATCGCCATGGATGCCCTGCGGGTGCCCGATCCCGACGCGGCCGTCACCCACCTCTCCGGGGGGGAGCGGCGCCGGGTGGCCCTGTGCCGGCTGCTCCTGAAGAAGCCCGATCTGCTCCTCCTCGACGAGCCCACCAACCACCTCGACGCCGAATCGGTGGCCTGGCTCGAGCGGCACCTGGCCGAGTACCACGGCACCGTGATCCTGGTGACCCACGACCGGTACTTCCTCGACAACGTGGTCAAGTGGATCCTCGAGCTGGACAACGGCTACGGCGTCCCCTGGGAGGGGAACTACGAGAGCTGGCTCGAGCAGAAGCAGAAGAAGCTCGCCCAGCAGCAGAAGCAGGACTCGAACCAGGCCAAGGTGCTGTCCCGGGAGCTCGACTGGGTCCGGATGGGGCAGAAGGCGCGGCAGACCAAGAACAAGGCGCGCCTCAAGCGCTACGAGGAGATGCTGGTCGAGTCCCGCTCCGAGGCGCGCAAGAACCGCCGCCTCGACATCGCCCTCCCCCCTGGCCCGCGCCTCGGCGACGTGGTGGTCCAGGCCCATGGCCTGAAGAAGGCCTTCGGGGACAAGCTGCTCATCGAGGACCTCTCCTTCGACCTGCCCCGTAACGGCATCGTGGGGATCATCGGGCCCAATGGCGCGGGCAAGACCACGCTGTTCAACATGATCCTCGGCCACGAGGACCCCACCGGCGGCGAGCTCGAGGTCGGTCAGACGGTCTCGTTCAGCCACGTGGGCCAGTTCCGCGACGAGCTCGACGACGACAAGAGCGTCTGGGAGAACATCTCCGGCGGCCACGACCTGCTCGAGGTGGGCCCCCGCGAGATCCGCTCCCGGGCCTACGTCTCGGCCTTCGGCTTCCGGGGATCCCGCCAGCAGCAGCCGGTGGGCACCCTCTCCGGCGGCGAGCGCAACCGGGTCCACCTGGCCATGCTGCTCCAGCGCGGCGGCAACGTCCTGCTCCTCGACGAGCCGACCAACGACCTGGACGTGGCCACCATCCGCTCCCTCGAGGAGGCGCTCGACGAGTTTGCCGGCTGCGCCCTCGTCATCAGCCACGATCGCTGGTTCCTGGACCGGGTGGCGACCCACATGCTCGCCTTCGAGGGCGACAGCCAGGTGGTGTGGTTCGAGGGGAACTACCAGGACTACGAGAAGGATCGGCGGCGCCGGCTCGGGGCCGAGGCCGACCAGCCGCGGCGGATCAAGTACCGGCCTCTCATGCGGTGATCCTCCGGGAGGCCGCACGCCCGGCCCCGCGCCTCGGGAGGCCCCTGGCCGATCACCCGCCGATCACCCGCCGATCACCGGCTGATCGGGCGCCGATCCCGCGCCGATCCCCCGCTGGTCACGCGCCGATCCACCCCATCGCCCACAGCACCAGCACCGTGATGAGCCCGAGCAGGGCCCCCACCACCCCCAGGATGAGCGCCACCCGGACCACGCCCGGGCGGCTAAGCTCACCGCCGATGCTTGCTTTTAC
>CAZPJM010000345.1:0-5269 GCA_964586865.1 uncultured Enterobacteriaceae bacterium | reverse complement strand
AGCCGCCCCGCCTCGTGGGGGTCCGGGAGATGGCGCTCCACCCGGGCCAGATCCTCCCAGCGGACCCGGGGCATCCGGGTGCCCCGCCCGAGGGATACCGCCTGGGCGATGGTGTCGGGGTGGGACAGGACGGCCAGGGCCAGGCCCGGGTCCACCCCGCTCCGGGGGCGCAGGACCAGGATCTCGGGCGAGCACGCGCCGTCGTCCCGGGCCAGGACGACCTTCCGGAATCGGGGCCGCAGCGCCCCGAAGAGCACGTCACCGGCCCGGAAGCGGTGGGCCTCGCGCAGGCTGGGGGCATCGGGCGGGAGCTCGAGACGGAGCTGCCCGGCCACCAGGTGCTCGAGACCCGCCACGAGGCCCGGGAGCGCCGCGGGATCGGCGGGGGTCCGTACCCGCGTCACCAGGTCGCCCAGCGCATGCCGACCCGACCTCACCCGTCCTCCAGGGTCCGGAGCCCCGCCAGAAGCGCCTCCTCCAGCTCACGGGAGGCCCGGGACAGGCGGCGCACCTCGACCAGCGCGGCCTCCAGCGTGACCGCGCCCTCCTCGGTGGCCGGCCTCGCGCCCACCCAGCGGCCGGGTGCCAGCTCCGCGCCCACCCGCTCCCGGGGCACCGCCATCGCCTGGCCGGGCAGCGCCACCCGCTCCTCGTCCCGGTGGGCCCGCACCCGCCCGGCGATCCACCCGCGATCGTCCGGGTCCAGGACGCGGGTGGACCGGTCCACCCGCCGCCCCCGGTGGCGGGCATCCACGAAGAGGATCGTGTCCTTGACCGGCCCCAGCACCCAGACGCAGGCCGGGATGGCCGTGGTGCGGAACAGGCGATCGGGCAGGGCCACCACCGCCTCCAGGCGCCCCGTACCCACCAGGGCGGCCCGCAGGTCGGCCTCGGCCCGCACCGTGAGGCTGCCGTTCGACAGCACCACCGCCGCGCGGCCCCCGGGGCGCAGCCGGGCCAGCACGTGCTGGATCCACGCCAGGTTTGCATTGCCGTCCGGCGCGGTCCCGAGCGCGAAGCGGGGGTCGTGGGCCAGGTCCTCGGCGCCCCACCGCGCCAGGTTGAACGGGGGGTTGGCGAGCACCACGTCGGCCTGCAGGTCCGGGTGCTGGTCGTCGCGCAGGGTGTCGGCCGCGCGCTCCCCGAGATCCAGGGTCCGGTCGTGGACGGCCAGGGCCAGCCGGGCCAGCCGCCGGGTCGCCGGGTTGAGCTCCTGGCCCACCAGCGCCTCGGCGCCCGCCCGGGCCGCCGCCACCAGCAGCCCGCCGGTCCCGCAGCATGGGTCGTACACCAGGGCGCCCTCCACCGGGGCCGCCAGGGCCACCAGCAGGTCCGCCACCGAGGTGGGGGTGTAGTACTGTCCCCCCCGCCGGCCCTCGGCGCGTGCCAGCATGGCCACCAGCGACATGTAGGCCCGACCCAGCACATCCCCGTCGCCGTCCGGGGAGAGGGCCCCCACCGCCGCCACGAGGTCGTCCCGCCGGCTGCCCTCCAGCGCTGGAAGCTGCGGGAAGGCGCCGCGGAGGGCCGGATCGTGCTCCTCCAGGGCGGCGATGGCCTCGAGGATCTCCCCTGCCGCGATGCGGGACCATCGGGCCGCCTGGGGCGCGTCCGGCCGCGCGGACAGGTGCCGGAGGGCCACCAGCGTCAGGACCCAGTCCCGGACGCCGGCCGCGTCCAGCCGGTCGCGGAGCACCTCGAGGGCGGCCCACACCGCCTGGTCCATCACGGGTGTGGCCCCATCACTCCTCCAAGTCCTCCAGCGTGCGCAGGTGGGCCAGTCGGTAGCTGTTGTTGCCGTGGTTGTGCACGTGCAGGTACAGCGGGTCCCCCTCGCGTACCCGCTCCGGCACCGTCACCTGCACATCGTAGAAGGCGCTGGCGGCGGGCACCGGCACCTCCACCTCCCACACGGCCCCCGCCTCGGTCCGCACCCCCATCGTGGCCTCGGCGACGTCCTCGGCGACCAGCGGGGCGTGCCAGGCCAGCAGCTCCAGCGCCCGTCCCGGCCGCACGTCGATCCGCGCCGGGGCCGTGGCGGTGATCCAGTCGCAGACCGCGGTATCCAGCTCGATGGTGCCGACCTCGACCCGCAGGGCGCGGCGGGAGCACGCCTCGGCCTCCGGGGGGACGCCAGGCCAGGGATCGTCCTCCGGGTCCACGAGGACCCAGTCCTCCGGCAGCACCAGCGGACCCTCGGGGCTCGCGCAGCCCGCGCCCATCGCGAGGCCCGCCACCAGGACCAGCGAGGTGGGCCCGGATCGGTTAGGACGGCGGGACTGGAGGCCCGCCGTGCCACGCTCCCTGCTCCTCGTGCTCGCCACCGGACTCCTCGGCTGCTCATCCCAGGATGGCTCCGAACGGATCACCTGGCACGCCGACATCCACCCCATGATGCAGCAGCACTGCACCCGCTGCCACACCGACGCCGGCCTCGGGGTGGGCGACTACTCGGACCTCGACCAGGTCCGCGCCTTCTCCGAGGTCATGCTGGCCCGGATGGACGAGGGCGAGATGCCGCCTCCCGCCGCCGATCCCACCTGCCGCGACTACCATGGCTCGGAGCGCATGTCCCTGCCTCCCGCCTCCCTCGAGGCCTTCCGGAGCTGGGTCGAGGACGGCATGCCCGAGGGCGACCCGGCCGACGCGGTCACGGTGGAGACGCCCCCGATGGACCTGGACGACCGGGCCGATCTGACCCTGCTCATGGACGAGCCCTACGCCCCGGCCTTCTCCGATCCCCAGAACCCGGGGAACGAGTACCGCTGCTTCGCCCTCGAGCACGGGCAGGAGGACGACTTCTTCATCACCGGCTTCCACCCCGTCGTGGGCGAGCCGGCCCTGGTGCACCACGCCCTGCTCTTCGCCATGGACCGGGACCGGATCCCCGCTTCCTACGACCCGTCGGCGGGGGTGGACTGCATGGAGGGCCGCGGCGGGCCCTTCGGCGACCTCCAAGGCATGGTGGCCGGCTGGGCCCCGGGCATGGAGCCCACCGTCTTCGAGGACGGCCGCGGCATCCTCATCCGCGAGGATCAGGTGCTGGTGGTGCAGCTCCACTACTACCGGAGCGGCCCCGAGGTGGACGGTCTCACCGACCGTTCCGGCTACCAGCTCATCACCGCCGATCAGGTCGACGTGCCCCTGCGGATGGTGCCCCTCGGGACCTTCGACTTCGCCATCCCGCCGGGCGACCCCGCCTACTCCCACGAGGACAGCTTCGCCCTGCCCGCCGGCCTCTCCGGGCGGGTCCACGCCGTCTTCCCCCACATGCACATCCTGGGCAGCGCCTACCGTACCTGGATCTCCCACGGCGACGGCTCCGAGACCTGTGTCGCCCGGGGTCGGTACGACTTCGACAACCAGCTCTCCTACGTCCTGAAGGAGCCGGTGTCCATCGGCTCGGGCGACCGGATCCACCTCGAGTGCACCTGGGACAACTCAGCGGACAACCCGGATCGCATCTTCGACGAGCCGCGGACCATCCGGTTCGGCGAGCGCACCGACGAAGAGATGTGCTTCGCCTTCAGCCTGGTCTCCATCGGCCAGTAGCGGCGCCGCGCCGGCGGTGCCTCGATGGCGCTCAGGCCTCGGCCGGCGGGCCCGGGGGGAGGATCTGCAGGTCCACCTCGGCGGGGAGCCCCAGCCACCGCAGGCGGCCGTCGATGGCGGCGCCGGGGAGGGTGATCCCGTCCGTCACGTCCAGGGCCCGCTCCACCCGGGTCCGACCCGCCTCGACCGCCAGCCGCACCGAGGTCCGGTCCCGGGGCTCCACCGTCGCGACCGCGTCGGCCCGTCGGTGGGCGAGGAGGCCCCGGACCAGCGCGTCCAGCGAGCAGGGCAGCTCCCGGGGCAGGTCGTAGCGGATCCCGTGGGCCCGGTGGAAGAGCACCACGACGGGGTGGTCGAGGGTGCCGGCTTGCAGCTCGCCCCGGAGCCAGTCCCCCAGGCCCGCGGCCACCGTCCCCGGGTCGGCCGGGACGGGACCATCCAGGTGGAAGTCGATGGCGCGTAGATCCAGGGCGTCCATGGGGGCCTCGGGCAGACGGGGATCCCGAGGGTACAGGCCGTGGGCCTGCTCGAACAGGGAGGCGGCCGAGCCGGTCCGCCGGATCCCAAGCAGGGTGGCGGCTCCTACGGCAACGGGAGGAGCACGGCCCGCACCGGCGAGGCGTCGGCCCCGTCGAGCTTGAGGGGCAGGGCCACCAGGGTGTAGAGCCCGGGCGCCACGTGGTCCAGGACCACCCCCTCGAGGATGGCCATGTCCCGCTCGGCGATGGCGTGGTGGCTCTCGAGGGCCTTGCTGTCCTCGGGGTCCACGGACGGGGTGTCGAGCCCGACCAGGCGGACGCCGCGGTCGTGGAGGTGGGCCACCAGCTCCGGCGAGAGGCTGGCGAAGTCGCTGTTCCAGTGCTCCGGATCGGGGAAGGTGCCGGTGCGGAAGAGGACCCGGGGCGCCTCGACGGGGACGGTCAGGTGGTGGGGCCGGATGCGCTCGCCGCGCGCCACGTCCACGTGGACGATCTGGCAGGGGCCCACGTAGCGGGCCGGATCCCGGGCGTGGATGGCCTCGCCGTGGCCGATGTAGTGGGAGGGCGCGTCGGTGTGGGCCCCCACGTGGACCGTGGTGGTGATGCTGGACAGCTCCAGGTGGGCCCCCGCGGCGATGGAGAGGGCCACGTCGCGCCGGTAGGCCACGTCGCCGGGCCACACGGCGGTCCGGGGGGAGACCAGCGGCGAGATGTCCAGGACGAAGGCCGGCTCGCGGGTCTCAGTCGCCATCTTGGGCCCCGTCGACCCGGGCCACCACCTTCAGCTCCACCGCGATGGGGGTGGGCAGGGCCGAGACCGCCACCGTGGTCCGGGTGGCCCCCACATGGCCGAGGCGCTCCTTGTAGACGGCGTTGAACGTCTGGAAGTCGCGGTCCATGTCCACCAGGAAGCAGGTGGCGTCCACGATGTGCTCCAGGGAGGCGCCGCTGGCCTCGAGGACGCGGGCGATGTTGTCGAAGACGGCGTGGGTCTGGGCCGCGGCGTCGTAGTCCCGCGGGGAGCCGTCCGCGTCGCGGATGGGGCCGCCCGGGATGGCGTCGGTGCCGGGCTGGCGCGGGCCCATGCCCGACAGGAACAGGAAGGGCCCCTCGCGACGGGCGTGCGGGTAGGGACCGACGGGCGCGGGGGCCGTGTCGGTGCGCACCTGGCGCGCCTCGGAGCTCCGCCCGGGCGCCGGCGAGGAGGGCAGCGGCGGCCCGGAGGGCTCCGGGGCGGG
>CAZPJM010000344.1:0-5291 GCA_964586865.1 uncultured Enterobacteriaceae bacterium | reverse complement strand
GGAGGAGGCACCGGGCGGGGGGGCGCACGGGCGCCGGGGGGGGGGGGGGGCCCAGGCACGGGGGGGGGGGGGGGGGGGGGGGGAAGGGGGGGGGGAGCCCCGCCACAGCGGCAGCCTCGGGGCGCGGGCCGAGGCGGGGGTCGAGGCGGGCGCCGAGGGCCGGGCCGAGCACCGGTGGAGCGAGCACACCGGCGCCCACGCCGAGGGGGGCGCCAGCGCATCGGTGACGGTGGGCGGAGGCGCCGAGGCGTCGGGCTCGGCGGTCCAGGAGGGGCTGTCGGCGTCGGTGGAGGGCGAGGCGAGGGCCGATGCCACCGCGCGGGCCGAGGTCGAGGCCGGGGGCAGCGCCAGCGCGGCCACGCTCGGGGGCTTCGACATGGCGGGGGTGCGCGGCTCCGTCGGCGCCGACAAGGAGGCCGTCGCCGAGGCGGGCGTGGCCGGCCACGCCGACGCCGACATCGTGAGCGGGGTCCGGGCCGGCGGTCAGGCCGACGCCTCCGCGCGCCTGGCGGCGGGGGCCGAGGCCGAGGGCGGCATGTCCCTCGGCGGCATCGACAGCACCTCGGGGATCCGCGGCGAGGGCGTCGCGGCGGCCGACGCCATCGTCAGCGGCGAGGTGGGCCTGGGCGCCGGCAACGTGGGGGCGGCCTTCGAGGTGGGCGCCTTCGCCGGTGCCAAGGCCCTGGTCGAGGTGTGGCAGGCCTTCGGGATGGCCGGCCTCGACCTGACCGAAGCCCACATCCTCGGCTCGGTCTCGGCCGGGGCGGGCGCGGGCCTGGGGGTGACCCTGCGGATGTACGAGGGCCTCGCCCAGGCCATGGTCGGCGTCGAGCTCTGCCCCGGCGTGGGGGGCGAGATCGCCGCCGACCTCGCGCTGGACCTGGCCTTCGTGCCTCGGGTCGTCTTCGCCAAGCTGGATGAGTTCGAGGTGCTCGAGAACGACCCCCAGGCCTGGGTCCTGGCCATGTTCGGCGCCGACGACGTGACCTTCGCAGAGCCGGATCAGGCGGAGGGGCCGGGCGGCGTCGTCGCCATGGAGGGGCCCGTCGCCCGCGCCCTGATGGCCACCGGCGCCGACGTGGATCCCCAGGCCCGCACCTTCCGGACCCTCGAGGGCGGCCCCTCCCTCGACGCCCTCGTCGAGGCCCTCCCCGCCGAGCAGGCCAGCGCCCTCTCGGGCGCGGTGGAGACCCTGTACGCCGAGTCCGCCTCCACCCAGGAGACCCTCGACATGGAGGGGGTGGGCGGCGAGTCCCTGGGCGGCGCCCTCGGCGATCTGGAGGGGGCCTTCGCCGAGATCGGGGACATCCTCGCCACCCAGGGCGAGGCCATGGTGGGGAACCTGGGGGCCCTGATGGAGGTCCTCGGCGTCCAGCTCGGGGCCCTCACCGGCCAGGTGTTCGAGCTGGCCCTCGGGATCGCGGTCGAGATCACCATGACCCTCGTGGGGGCCTTCTTCGAGATGATCTTCAACCCGGGCCTCGACCTGAAGGCGCGGATCCGCAAGCTGCTCGAGCGGGTCAAGCAGGGCATCCTGCGGATCCGCGAGCAGATCCAGCGGGTGCGCGAGGACAGCGAGGCGCGGATCGAGGCGGACCGGGATCGGGTGATCGAGCTGCTCTGCGGCGTGGTCCGGCTGGACCTGCCGGTGAAGGTGGTCGGCGCGCTCATCGGCGTGATGGACGGTGCCATCGCCCCGTCGGGCGAGGTGGTGGACCAGGTCCGGGCCGAGCTGGCCGCCTACGAGGACGGGCTGGCCCTGGAGGGTCCGCTGGAGGGCCGCCTGGTGCTGCGCGAGCACGGCGCGGACGGGGTGCTCGACCAGGTGGACGTCACCATCGACCGGGCCAGCGACGCCGGGCCGCTCCAGGGCGCGGTCCACCAGTTCGCCGAGGAGCTCCAGGGCCACGTGGGCGAGGCCATCGCGGGGCTGGCCGATCCGGCCATCGACGGGATCACGGACACCATCGACGGGGCCCTGGGCCTGGTCGACGACGGGCTCGGGGTGGCCGAGGCCATCACGGACGGGCTGCTGGCCTCGTTGTAGCCTCGAGGGGCTGCGACGCCGTCCGAGCGGGCGTCGGTGGGAGCGAGGATGGGCTGGCTGGAGCTGGACGGGCGGCGGGTCGACCTGGAGACGGGGGACTTCGAGGGACCCGAGGGCCGGGGGCGACTGTCGGGTCGGGAGCGCGCCCTCCTGGCCGAGCTCGCCCGGGCCTCCGGCCGCACCCTGACCCGCGAGACCCTGCAGCAGCGGATCTGGGGAGACGACGATCCCGAGCGACGGGTGGTCGACCTGACGCTCTCCCGCCTGCGCCGGAAGCTGGAGCTCGACCCGGGCGCGCCCCGCCACCTGCTCACCATCCACGGGGAGGGCTACCGCCTGGACGTGGGGGAGCCGACCCCGCCCGAGCCGGCGGAGGCGCCCGCGGTGCGGCCCGGGACCCCCGGGCTCCTCGGGCGGGCCGACGCCCTGCGGCACCTGGCCGACTGGCTCGCCGGGGAGGGGCGGTGGCTCACCATCTGCGGTCCCGGTGGGGTGGGCAAGACGGCCCTCCTCGACACCCTCCGCGGGCCGGGCGCGGCGGTGCCCCTGGTGCGGGTCGACCTGGCCACCCGCTCCCAGGACGAGGTGCTGCCCACCCTGGCGGCCGCCCTCGGCATCGAGCTCCACGGCGCTCGGGACCCGCGGCTCCAGGTCGCCGCCGCGGTGCGCGCCACGCCCATGGTGTGGGCGCTGGACAACCTGGAGCACCTGGACGCCGCCCCGTTGATCCGCCTCGTGGAGGCCTGCCCGGGTGTCCGGGTCGTCGCCACCTCCCGCCACTCGGTGGGCGCCCCCGCCGAGGCCCTCCTCCGCCTGGGAGGCCTGGCGTCCCCGGACGCGCAGGCGCTCCTGCGGCGGCGGCTCGGACCCGACGTGCCGGACGAGGCCGTCGCCCGCCTCGTGGCCTTGACCGAGGGCCTCCCGCTGGCCCTGGAGATCGCCGGTGCCGCCGCGAGGGAGCGCCCCGTCGACGAGGTCTGCGATCGCATCGCCGACCTCCGCGACCCGGCCCGGCCGGACCGCCACCGGAGCCTGCGGGCCGTGTTCCGGGTGTCCCTGGATCGCCTGGATCCGGGCCATCGGGAGGCCCTGGTCCGCCTCTCGGTGTTCCGCGACCTCATCTTCGAGGACGATGCCGCCGCGGTGGCCGGGGCAGGGGATGACATCCTCGACGGCCTCGTCGACGCGGGCCTGCTCGAGCGGGACGGGCGCGCCCTCCGCCTGCATCCCCTGGTCCGGCAGCTCGCGGCCGAGCGCCTGCCGCGGGTCGATCCCTCCGGCGAGACCCGGCGGCGCCACCAGGCCTGGCTGCTCCACTGGCTCGCCCGCATCGCGCCCGGACTGCGCGGCGCCGAGCCGGGACCCCTCCGGGACGCCGTGTGGGCCCGCCGCCGGGATCTCCTCGCCGCCCTGGTCGCCACCGACGATCCCACCCGGTTCCTCCAGATCGTGCCTGCGCTCCGCCGGGTGCTCCCCGTCCCCGCCGACCCCCTCCGCCAGGCGGATGTCTTCCGCGTCCTGGCCCGCCGCTTCGAGCGGGGTGGGCACCAGGAGGCCGCCCTCGCCGCCCGCCTGCTGCGCCTCCAGGTCCTGCGGGACCTGCGGGCCGGGGAGGCTCCCGCGCCCGACCAGGATCTCCCCGACGGGGGCGAGCTGCGGGCGTGGGCCCTGCACGAGCGGGCCTTCGCCGCGGTGGTCGACCAGCGCCTCGACGAGGGGAGGGCCATCGCCGAGGCCCTCCTGGCCGAGGCCCTCGACGCCGACGCGCGGGAGTGGGCGGCCTTCGCGTGCTGTCGACTGGCCGACGCCCGCTGGCTCGCCGGCGATGCCCCCGAGGCGCGCGAGCACGCCGAGGCGGCGCTGCACCACGCCCGTCGGACCGGCGATGCCGCCCTCCAGGCCCGGGTCGCCATGACCTTCGCCATCGTCCTCCAGGAGGGGGGTCACTACGCCGAGGCGCGGACCTTCGCCGAGGACGAGGTCATCCCGCGAGGCCGTGCGGTGCGCGACGTCCGCGTCGAGGCCGCCGCCATGCGGGTGCTGGTGAACGCCTGCAAGGCCCTCGGCGAGCTCGAGGCCTCGGTCCGCTGGGCCCGCGAGGCCCTCCTCCGGGTGCCGCGGGGCGGGGAGACCGAGGCCCTGCTCCACTACAACGTCTCCGCATCCCTGCGGCGGCTGGGTCGCCTCGACGAGGCCGTCGCGGCCCTGGACGAGGCCGACGCGCTCGCCGAGGCCATCGGGGTGGGGCGGCTACGGCGTGACTGCGCGGATGGCCGGGGCACCATCGCCTACCACCGGGGGGACTGGGAGGAGGCGGCCCGATGGTTCGCAGAGGCCCTGCGCCGGGGTCGAGACCTGGGCGCCCCTCGCGCCCTCGCCCGGATCCAGCTCAACCTCGCCCACGCCCACCTCGGCCTCGGCGAGGTCCACCTCGCCCGGACCCTCGCTCGGGACGCCTTGCCCGAGCTCCGCTCCCACGCCTTCCTGCGGCCGTTCACCGCGAGCTTCCTGGGACTCGTGGAGGCCCTGTGCGGCGAGCCCGCCGCGGCGCTGGAGCAGCTGGCCGAGGCGGTCGAAGCCGTCGAGGCGCTCGGCGCTCCGGACCTGCTCGGGCTCTTCCGGACCCCCGCCCCCTGCTGGGCCGTCGCCGACGAGCGGCACGAGGTGGCTCGCCGCATCCTGGCCGGGCCTGCGCTCCCCGAGCGTCCCCCCGGTGTACGGGCCTGGCTGGAGCGCCGCCTCGACCCGCGCCCCCCGACCGTCCGAGAGGGTGACCCGGACGCCCTGGCCCTGGCCGTGGTGCGCGAGGCCGCCCGGGACCCCCGGGCCGGCCTCAGCCCCGGGTCGCCCCGATGGCCGACCGGATCGTCTCCTGACCGATGCCGGTGATCTCCGAGAACTCGGCGAGGGAGCGCAGCGGGCGGTGCTCCAGGATGAGGTCGCGCTGTGGGGCGCGGATGCCCGCGGCCTCGAGCTCGTCCTCGTCCGCCTTGTTGATGAACCGGAGCGTCATGGCGCGCTGCAGCGGGCTCACCCGGATGTCGGCCTGCTCGCGCAGGGCGTCCCGGTCCTGGCGGTAGCGCTGCCAGAAGATGAAGCCGGCGATGGCGGCGGTCACGGCGAGCACGACGCCCACGACGAGCAGGATGGCGGGGGTACGCTTCATGGGGGCCTCCTTGGGAGGGGGTGTAACCGCTGGCCTCCTCACCACCCGCCTCGTCCCTCGTTTTGAGCCCACGGCGCG
>CAZPJM010000343.1:0-5294 GCA_964586865.1 uncultured Enterobacteriaceae bacterium | reverse complement strand
ACCGACGTCCAGGATGCGTCCACCTCGAGCACGTAGACGGCGTTCTCGCCGGGCGCGCCCACCGCGACCCAGTCCGGTTGCGCCCCGAGAGCATGGCTCGGGGCCGCGATCGAGGCGCCGAAGCCCGCCCCGGTCGCCAGCCCCGACGGGCGGAAGGTGCCGCCCTCGACCCAGCGGTACTTGTCCCACGCCTGCTCGTCGCTCGGGCCGAGACCCTGGTACTCGCTGTGGAACCAGTGGATACGGCCCGTGTCCTGCCCCGGACCGGCCCAGGGGTCCGGGTCCCCGACAACGATCTCGTCCCCGGCTGCCAGACCGGACCAGGGGCCCCGGTCGAAGTCTGTCTGCGTGCCCACCAGGTCGATACCCGCGAGGGCCTCCCCGAAGGCTCCGCCGTCGGGATCGGTCAAGGTGAAGGCGTCCGGGAGGAGGTTCCCATCGGCCGGGTTGACGCGGTACGCCCTGACGTAGGCATCGTTCGGCCCGACCGTGGAGATGGGCGCTCCGCCCAGGACCAGCAGGTTCGGTTGGGGGGTGGTGCCACTGAAGAGCCCGGCTGTGTAGCGCACCGAACCCACCGCCGTGCCCAGGCCCCGGGCCGCGGCGCCCGACGGTGGCAGGCCATGATCCTCCACCTCGGGCACGCAGGTCGGGCAGCGCCGGGTGGCCGCGTCTTCCGGGACCGGCTCACCCGTTGAGCACGCCGCAGCCATCAGGCCCAGAGAGAGAGAGAGAGAGAGAGAGAGAGAGATCGGTCCATGATGGTCTCCGCAGCGGTATCGTGAAGCCCGGGGCTCCCCCGGGCCCGGATATTACCGGCCGTTCGTGAGACCTGGCAAGAGAAGATTGCCAGGAATCCGAATCTTCGAGGACATCCATCCGGGTGATCGCCCGTCGACCTCGCTGCAGTCGGATTCGATCCATCATGGAATCCCCGACCCGGGTATCCTGACGGTCGATGGGATCATGGGGATCCCGGACCCCGCTCCGGCCGGGCCTCGGGCGCGGTCTACGGGCTCGCCATGGGGCCGCCCGCGGCGCCCCACCACTCGATGTCATCGCTGTTGAGGAAGGTCCGGGCGCCGGTGGCGAGGTCGATCTCGACCACATCGCCGCGGGCCCAGAAGCCCAGGGTCCGGCCGTCGACCCGCGCCAGTCCATAGTAGGTGGCGCTCCGGGTCTCCCGCAGGACCCGGCCGGTGCGGGTGTTCACCTCGATGATGGCGCCGTTCACGGCCCACAGCACCCGATTGGGGCCGATCCGGACCAGGTCGCCGGCCGAGGAGACGCCGGGCACCCGGGCCAGCAGGTCCGCCTCGCAGGTCTCCGGATCGACGCGATGGATCTCGGGCCCGTTGCCCACCAGCAGGCCCTCGCGGGTGGCGGTGAGGGCGTTGCCGCCGATGGCGACGTCGCAGCGCTCGGTGAGGGCGGCGGTCTCCACGTCCAGGTCGTACAGGACGCCGCCCACCCCCCAGGCGTAGGCCCGGCCCTCGCGGGCGTCCACGGCGATGTCGGTGATGGACCCCGCGGCCCACCCCCCGACGCGCTCGGCCTGGTAGGTCTCGAGATCGAGGGTGTAGAGGCCATCGACGCTGTGGGCGAGCAGCACGGGGCGGGCGGACAGGCACTCCTCCACCTCGACCTCGGTGGTCTGGTCGGGCCGGACCCGCACCTCGCGCCGGTCCCGCCGCGCCCCCCGCCGGGCCTCGAGCAGCCAGGTCCCGGCCGGCACGCCGTCGAGCACGGCCCGCCCCTCGGCGTCGGTCCAGGCCACCGCCTCGCCCCAGTCGTGGTGGACCACGACCTCGATGTCGGCCCGGCCCACCTCGGGCTCGGCGCCCAGGCAGTAGGTGGCCACGACCCGCCCGCGCCCCACCTCGGGGGGGATCTCACGGGGCTCGACATCGGGCGAATCGGTCTCGCCGGGCACGACCGGGTCGGGGCGGGCGTCCAGACCGACCTCGCTGCAGCCGAGCAGCATCACGACAGGGAGCACACGAATCATCGAGGATCTCCGGGACGCCCCGAGCATGCCTCGCCCCTCCGCCCATCGCCACCGGGATGCCGCCGCCCGTAGGATGGGCGCGTGCGGTGGTCCGAGACGCCGGAGCAGGTCCCGTGGGGACGGGTGCGGGAAGGGGCGTGGCTGCGCCCCTTCCTGGACGCTCTGTGGCGGGAGGGGGTGCGGGGGCTGGTGGCCAATGCCCAGGGACGGGTGCACCTGGCCCAGGTCGACGATCGGGTGCTGCCGGTGGTGGTCCCGGGTCCGAGCCTGACCTGGACCGCCTCGATCCGGACCGCCTACGTGGACTATGCGGCGGAGGAGCTGCGCCTGGTCCCGGGGGCCGCGGTGCGGGCGGGGCTGCGGGGCGCCCTGCTGGGCCTGGGGGCGATGCTGCAGGCCGCCTCGGTGGACCGGGTGGTGCTGGTGGACGATCTCCTGCTCTCCACCTGCCTCCATCCGCCCTTGGGCGAGGCGGCGGTGCGGGCGGTGACCGAGGCGGTGGCGGCGCGCTGGCCGGACCGGGCGGTGGTGTGGCGGAGCCTGCACACCTTCGGGGGCTCCGGCCTGGATGGGGTCCTGGCCCGGTGCGGCTACCGCGCGGTCCCCTCCCGGTCGGTGTGGCTGTGGGATCCCACGCGGCCCGACCACCGAGACGCCCGGGACCTGCGCCGCGACGCCCGGCTGCTGGGCACGCGGGGCTACGCGGTGGTGGGGCCGGAGGGGCTGGGCCCTGGGGATGCGCCGCGGATCCGGGCCCTCTACGACGCCCTCTACCTGGACAAGTACAGCCGCCTGAACCCCCACTTCACCGAGGCCTTCGCGACGATGGCGCTGGCGGGCGGCCTGGAGGTGCGGGCCCTGCGGCGGGAGGGCCGGCTGGATGCGGTGGTGGGCTTCTACGTCCGCGATGGCCAGATGACGACGCCGCTCTTCGGCTACGACACGGGGCGGCCCCAGCGCCTGGGTCTGTACCGGATGGCCTCGGCGGTGCTGGTGCAGGAGGCCACGGCGCGTGGGGTGCTGCTGCACCAGTCCGCCGGGGCGGCCTCGTTCAAGCGCAACCGGCACGCCGAGGGCGCGCTGGAGGTGATGCGGGTGTGGGATCGGCACCTGGGGCCCCGGCGGCGGGCGGGCTGGGCGGCGCTGGAGGCGGCGATGCGGCGGGTGGCGGTGCCGCTGGTGGGCCGGATGGGGGTGTGAGGATCGGGCCGGACGGGACGTGGGGTTCAGCGCCGGACGGCCACATCGAAGCGGACCCGGAGCTCGAGGAAGGCCCGGGCCACGAGCCACATGCGCTCGCCGGGGGTGCCGAGCCCGAAGGTGCCGAAGCCCTGCGGCACATAGGCGTGCGCATCGCCGCCGAGGCGCACCCGGAAGGCCTCGGTCACCGGGACCACCAGGTCGAGCTGGAGGTCCAGGCCCGGCCGCAGGAAGAAGGTGTCCCGCGGATCCTCGGAGGTGGGGACCGTGTCGGTCCACAGGTAGAGCGCGGTCAGGCGCACGCCCATGTCGGCGCCGATCCGCACGGGGTCCGTCACGAAGGGCACCCCCACCGAGAAGGGCCGCCAGGAGGCGCCCACCATGCCGGTGTCGCGGAGCTTGGGGGAGAGGATGAGGGACTCGGGCACGAAGACCATGGCCCCGGGGCGGATCCGGACCTGGTCGACGGCCCCCACGAGCCCCCGCCACCGCGCCGGGATCCGATCCTTGTTCCGGCGGAGCCAGGCCCGGTCGAGGACCACGTCGGTGGTGAGGACCAGGCCGCCGTGGATGGGCTGATCCCCGCCCAGGGCGCCCGCCCAGGTGTGGGTGGCCGGACCGAGGCCCACCTCGACCGGGACCTGGAGGGGGGCGGCCCGGGCGACCCCCCCGAGGAGCACGGCCACCAGCACCGCCAGCATCGAGCACACGCGCGACATGGGCCTCCCTCGGCGGGGCCCCTACCTCGCCGGTCCCCGTGTGTCCGCCCGACCCCCGGGACCCCCGCCCCCTTCCCGCTGGACCCGGGCCGGTGGAGCCGGTAGGCCCGGTCCATGGACCCCCGTACCCTCACCGACCGCGCCCACGCCGCCCTCGACCGGGCTGCCCAGGCCCGCGCCGACGACGATGGCGCCGGCTGCCTGGCGGCCCTGGAGGAGGCCTGGTCCCTCCTGCTCGACCGGGATCAGCCGAGCCTGTTCGCCAAGGTGGCGTGGCGCCGGGCCAAGGCCGGCTACGACTTCGGCGACGCCGACGCCATGCTCGACGCGGTCACCCCCCTGCTCGAGGCGGGGCGCCCCTTCGAGGACCACCCGCCGGCCCGCCGCGCCATGCAGCCCATCGCGACCCGCTGGTGGGACACCCGGGGCTACGGCGATGACCGGGTGGCCCGGCTGTGGGCGGCGTGGGCCGAGAGCTACCGCCGGGAGGGCGATCCCTGGATGGCGGCCCAGGGCGAGGCCCAGCGGGCGTGGCACTTGGCCTGCGCGGGCGACCACCAGGCCCTCGACGCCCTCATCGAGCGCTACCTGGCCCTGGATCCGCGCCGCTTCGGCACGGGTCCCCACCGCCACCCGAAGGCGCCGGACACGCCGGCCTCGGTGTGGTGGGCCCAGCTCGATCTCGTGCGCACTGGCCTGTGGGCGGCCACCTGGGCCCGCCGCCGCGAACGGGCCCGCGACCTGCTGGACGCGCTGGAGGACGCCGCCGAGGCCGCGCGGCTGGAGCGCCCGGACGAGCCGTGGTTCCTGGACCCGGTCCTGCGGGCCGCCCTGGCCTTCGGCCTCGACGCTCCCCGGGGCGCCTACGCCCGCGCCTGGCTCCCGGCCCTGGACCGGGTGGACGGGCCGCGGGGGGCGCTCCACCGGAGCCTCGCCCGGGGGCTGCTGCACGAGGACGTCGAGGCCCTCGAGGCGGCGGCGGCGCAGGCCCTGGAGCACCACCTGGGCGCCGAGTGGGCGGTCGACGCGCTGCACGAGGCCGCCGACCGGGGTCACCCCACGGCCCGGGCCCGGGCCCGGGCCGTCGCCGAGCGGGCGGGGATCGGCGCCTTCGAGGGGCGGGAGCGCCCTTGATCCCGTGCCCCGGCCCCTCGGCCGCGGGTGAAGCTTCCGTCAGCGCCACGAGGCCCGCCAGGGCGTGCGCTATCCTCGCCCGTCACGCCCGCGGAGGCCCTTCGTGACGGTGCGCCCCCCCCTCCTCGCCCTGGCCCTTGGCCTCCTCGCCGGCCCGGCCCTCGCCGCGCCCGTGGAGCTGGCCCCCCTCCCCCCGGTCCTCGGCGACGGCAGCACCGTCACCACCGTGCACG
>CAZPJM010000342.1:0-5317 GCA_964586865.1 uncultured Enterobacteriaceae bacterium | reverse complement strand
AGCACGTCGACCGCCTCGGCATGACGGCCCGCGGCGGCCAGCAGGCGCCCGCGGCTGCCCGCATCCACCCCGGGATCGCGCTCGGCCACGGCGAGGCACGCCAGGGCGGCCTCGTGTCGGTGAGGGGCGGACAGCTCCTCGGCGGCCGCCCGCACCAGCGGCGAGGCGAAGGCCAGCCCCGCCCCGGCCTCCGTCACCAGGTTGGCGCCCTGGAGCCGCCGCGCCAGGACCGCCACCTGGTCGCGCCGGGCCTCCGGGGCCGCCGCCAGCCAGCGCGAGAGGGTCCAGCAGGAGCCCCACTGGACGGCGAGGGCCAGGTGAAGGCGCGCGCTCCCGCCCAGCGCCAGCTCCAGCCGCTCTCGGGGCACCCCGGTCAGGTCGCTCGGCAGGCGCAGGGTCCGGCCGGGGGCCAGCCGCAGGCCGTGAGGACCGCCCACCAGGGCGCCGCGCGCCACCCACAGCCGCAGGACCTCGGCCAGCAGCCCGGGGTCGCCCCCGGTCAGGCGGTACAGGCCCTCCCCCACCGAGGCCTCCATGGGCAGCACGTGCTCCAGCAAGCGCCGCCCCTCGGCCGGGGACAGGGCGGGCACCTCGACGACCTCCCCGCGCTCGGGGTCGAGGCCCAGGTCGTCGACCGGACCCAGCAGCACCGTCAGCACCGGAAGCCGGGGCCGTGCGCGCGCCAGCCGACGCTCCAGGCGGGCGACCTCCCGGGCGTCCTCGGGACCGGCGAAGAGCAGGAGGGGCTCGTCGCGGACGAGCGCCTCGACCCAGGGGAGCAGGGCCGCCACGCGCTCCCGGACCGTCCCCACCTTCACGGGGACGTCCAGGCCGGGCCGGACCGCCGCCGCCACCCGCCAGGTCTCCGGCCGGGGCAGACCGAGGTGCTCGGCCAGGCGGTCCAGGAAGGCCTCGTCGGGCAGCCCGGCGCTCCGGAGGCTCCACTCGACCCGCCCCGCCAGCCCTCGCCCGGTCAGGCCGGGCTGATCGCCGATGGCCCGGGCCAGGCCCACCTCCCGCACCACCTCGCACAGCCACCGTCCCACATCGTCGGTGGAGGCGCCCCGGACGCCCGTGAGGGCGAGCCAGCCGGGGCGCCTTCGGAGATCCGCCGCGCGCGCGAGCAGGGCCCGGCGCACCTCGGCGCGGCCCACCATGGGCAGGGCCCGCACGGAGAACAGGCGCAGGTGGCTGGCGTGGGCGACCGGCACCGGCTCCGCCACCCGATCGGCCAGGACGGTGGGGAGCTCTCGGGAGGGGACCGCCCCGGGAGCGGGCGCGGACGCGGGCGCTGGACGGGCGGGGGCGGAGGCCGGCTCCAGCACCGTGGCCTCCGGAACCTCCGCGGTGAACCCCACCGTCGCCGTCTCCTCCTGGGCCCACGAGGCCTTGGGCCCCTCCACCATCGGGGGCGCGTCGGGCAGGCCAGCGAGGGCGTGGGCCGCGTGGCGGAAGCGGTCCCTCGGGTCCGGGGCGAGCAGGCCCCCGAGCCAGGCCCGCCAGTCCGGATCGCCGATCCGAGCGGCCTGCTGCCAGCGTCGTCCGGGCTCCGGGTCGGGCCGCCCGCCCGTCAGGAGCGCCAGCAGGCAGCACCCCAGGCCGAAGAGATCGGTGTGGACCCCGACGGGAGCCCGGTGGGAGGGCAGTTGCTCGGGCGCCAGGTAGCGAGGCGTCCCCACCCCCTTGGCCGGACCCGCATCCAGGCCGGTGCGGGTGCCGATGCCGAAGTCGGCCAGCCACACGGGGCCATCGGGATCGGCCTCGGCGAGCAGCACGTTGGCGGGCTTGATGTCCAGGTGCAGGACATGGCGCGCGTGGGCATGGGCGAGGGCCTCGAGGAGCTGGCGCGCCCAGCGGTGCACGCGGGGTCCGGTGGGCGTGGCGTCGGCCAGACTACCGCCCCGGGCCAGGGGCATGGCCAGCCACGGCGGACTCCCCGAGAGGTCCAGATCGAGCACGGGGATGATGTGGGGGTGGCCCAGGGACGCGACCAGACGGGCCTCCACCCCGGCCCGCTCTGCGGAACGGTCCAACAGCTTGACGCACACGGGGGGCCCGTCGGCCGAGACGGCCTCCCAGGCCGTGGCCGTCCCCCCGCGCCCGAGCACCCGCACGAGTCGGAACGGACCCAGCTCACGCATGGACACCCCGGGCAAGGTGGTACGATCCAGTCGTGGACGAAACCCCGACCGCTACCCTGCCGTCAACCCTGGAGCGCGTGTCTCCGTCCGGGTGGCGGATCGGTCTCGTGATTCTATGGAGCCGAAGCGAGCCCGAGCGGTGCGGCGAGGTGCTGCTCTGTCCCGCGGAAGGGCCGGGCATCGTCGGGCGCGGCCTCGGCTCGGACCGCGATACCGCGCCGCGGATCCTTCCGGTGCGCCAGAGGCCGGGGCAGACCGAGCCCACCGGGGCCCTCGAGGATCGATCCCTCTCTCGCCTGCACTGGGTCCTGACGGCCGAGGCCGACCACACGCGGCTCCGGCTCGAGCACCACGGTCGACACCCCACCCACGTGGACGGCGCCGCCGTGCAGGCCGCGACCCTGGAGCCGGGCGCCTCCGTGTCCATCCCGGGGGTGCTGCTGGCGCGGGTGGTCCGCCGACAGCTCCCCCTCCCGGCCCTCCGGCCTGGGCTGGCCCTGCCCCCCCACCCCTTCGGACGGCCGGACGGCTTCGGCCTGGTGGGCGAGAGCCCGGCGGCCTGGGCCTTGCGGGAGCGCCTGGCCTTCGTGGCGGGTCGGGAGGGTCACGTGCTGATCCTCGGACCCTCCGGGGTGGGCAAGGAGATCGCCGCGAGGGCGATCCACGGGCTCTCGCGGCGGGCCGGCGGCCCGTGGGTGGCCCGAGACGCGGGGACCCTGCCCGGCGAGGACGTGAACGGCCTGCTGTTCGGCCGCGCCGCGACCGGGGCCGACGGCGAGGCGGACGGGCGGGGCGGCCTGGTCCAGCGCGCGAGAGGCGGGACCCTCTTCCTCGACGAGATCGCCGAGCTGCCCCACGAGGTCCAGGCGGGCCTGCTGCGCGTGCTGGACGGCGGGGACCTCCCGCTCGGCCCGGCCACCCGCGAGCCGGCCGATCTCCGGATCGTCGCCGCGACCCGGCAGCCCCTCTCCGCCCTCGGACGCGAGCTGGCGCACCGCTTCCTCCACCGGGTGGACATCCCGAGCCTGGACGAGCGCGCCGAGGACATCCCGCTCATCGCGCGGCACCTCTTCACCGTCGCCGCCGCCGAAGACCCGGTCCTCGGCCGCTTCATGGATGACGGTCGGCCCCGCCTGGGCCCGGAGCTGGTCCGGGTCCTGGTGGAGCGCCCCCGAGACGGACAGGTGCGCGCCATCCGCCGCACCCTCATCGAGACCGCCGCCCAGGCGACCGGCGACCGCCTCGAGGGCCTCCCCTCCCCCGAGATCGCCGCCGAGGTCGCCGCCGAGGGGGAGGGCGAGAGGACCCGGGTCGCGACCTCCCCCACGCCGCCCGAGGACGGGCCGCGGTTCCGGATCGCCCTCGATGGCAGCCACCTGGAGGTGGACGGCCGGATGGTCGACCTGCGCCGACGCCGCGCCGTCCGGCGCCTGCTCGCCGCGCTGGCCGGACACCGCCGGGACCAGCCCGGGGCGCCGCTGCCCTCCGAGGCCTGCATCGAGGCGGGCTGGCCCGACGAGCGCATCCTGCCCGACGCCGCGCGGGCCCGCCTGTGGAGCGCCATCAAGGTGCTCCGCGATCTGGGCCTCGCCCCCGTGCTCGAGACGGTGGGCGAGGGCTACCGGCTCGCGAGTCCGGTCGAGATCGTCGAGCCCCACTGACGGCAGCCGCCCGGGCCTGATCCCCCGGGTCCATCCATGGCACGCTGTTCCTCCGAAGACGTCGAGGCACCATGGCCGCACCCTCGTGGGAGCTGATCCACACTTTCCTCCACGTCCTCCGCGCAGGCAGCCTGTCCGGGGCCGCCCGCAGCCTGCGGATCGCCCAGCCCACGGTCCGCCGCCGCATCGCCGCGCTCGAGACCGAGGTCGGCACCCCGCTGTTCACCCGTGCCCCCGGGGGGGTGGTCCCCACCCCCGCCGCCGAGCGCATGCGCCCCCTCGCCGAGACCATGGAAGCCAGCGCCCGGGCCCTGCTGCGCACCGCGTCGGGCTCGGCCGACCGGGTGGAGGGGGTGGTCCGCATCGCGGTCAGCGAGATCGTCGGCGTGGAGGTGCTGCCCCGCCACCTGGCGAGCCTCCGGGCGCGACACCCGGCGCTGCAGGTGGAGCTGGTCCTGTCCAACACCGTGGCGGACCTGCTCCACCGCGAGGCCGACGTGGCGCTGCGCATGACCGACCCCCGACAGGGCTCCCTGGTGGCCCGGCGCCTGGGGGTGGTGGAGCTGGGGTGGTTCGCCTCCCCGGCCTACCTGGCGGGCCGCCCGCCGCCGCGACGCCTCGAGGACCTGCGCACCTTCGATCTCGTGGGCCTGGACGCCGATCCCGAGCTCCGCGAGGCCCTCGCGGCGCGAGGCCTGCCCCTGCGGCCCCGCGACTTCGCCGTGCGCACCGACCATCACCTGGCCTACCTGGCCGCCATCCGGGCCGGCCTCGGCGTCGGCGTCGTCCACGTGCCGCTCGCCACCGAGCCGCCCCTGGTCCGGCTGCTCCCGGAGATCGTCCACCCCCTCGACCTGTGGCTCGTCGCCCACGAGGACCTGCGCCACCTGCGGCGGGTGCGGGTGGTGCTGGATCACCTGGCGGAGGCCCTCGCGGACTTCGTGACCCCCCATCGGTCCGGCCCTGCCCATCGGCGCTCCTCGACGAGCCGTTACGTTCCCGTCGACCCCGAGCCCCGGATCCCCATGAGCGACCACGCCACCCAGCTCCGCCACGAACTCGACCGCGCCCTCGCGCTTCCGCCCGACGAGCGCCTCGAACGCCTCAAGGTCCTGGTCCACGACGGCCGCCAGCTCGCCGTCGCCCAGGGCGAGGGGATGCAGGGCGCCGACGTGGCGCCCGTGCTGTCCGAGATCGAGTCCCACCTCGCGCGCCTCGAGCAGGACGGGGAGCCCTGAGCGCGGGCCCCGGCCCCCCTGGCGGAAGACCCGGGTGGTAGGCTCGAGAGCGGAGGTTCCATGACCGACATCAGCCTGACCCACGACTCGCCCCGCCCCCTGCTCGGTATCCGGCGCACCGTGCCCCTCGCCGAGCTGGGCGCCTTTTTCGCCGAGGCCCTCCCGGCCGTCGCGAAGCACCTGGCGGAGCGGGGCCTGGCCCCGGCGTCTCCGCCCATGGCCGTGTGGTGGTCCATGGACATGGCGGCCCAGGTCGCCGACTGCCAGGCGGGCTTCC
>CAZPJM010000341.1:0-5327 GCA_964586865.1 uncultured Enterobacteriaceae bacterium | reverse complement strand
GCTACCTGCGGGCCGGCATCGAGGCCGCCCTGGCGCGCGAGGATGTGGGGCCGGAGCTCGAGGCCTGGCTGCGACAGCGGCTTGGGGCGGACTGACCGGGCTTGCCATCCCGCCCTTCCACAGGGCGTCGCCCCCCGCACCGCCCGCCGCGGAACGGTACCGGGCCATCCGCCCCGCGACCGCCAGGCTGGAGCATCCACAACGATCCGCATCACGTGGGGCCCGGCGGCGAGGGTCTGGACCCGCCGCAAGAGGGTCGTTAGACTCGGTGGCCCAAGCCCCATGGCAGGGGCCCTGGAGCGACTCCATGAGCAAGACCCCGCCCGCGACCGCCAAGCCGACCTTCGATGCCCGCGCGCTTCTGGGCAACCTCGGCTGGCTCCCGGAGCTGCTCGCCATCGGGGGTCTCGTCGCGCTCGTCGCTCTGGCGGTGGGCTTCATCGTCTGAGCGGCCGGCCCTGCCGCGGGTCCGACCCGAGGGGTCGACTGCGGCTCCCGCAGCCCTCCGAGGGGGGCGGTGCGGCCCCGCTCTCATCGACACGTCCGACCACGCGCGCTGCGCGGCATCCGGCGTGCCCGACCGACACGCCGCAGGCGGGGGGTTAGCCCCCGGCCCGGCCCTGGAGACCCCATGAGCTTCGACCACACCGACCTCGATGCCCGGTGGCAGGCCTACTGGGCCGAGCACGGCACCTTCCGCACGCCCGACGACCGTGACCGACCCAAGTACTATGTCCTGGACATGTTCCCGTACCCATCGGGCTCGGGGCTGCACGTGGGGCACCCCAAGGGCTACGTCGCCACCGACATCGTGGCCCGGGCCCGGCGCATGATGGGCTTCAACGTCCTCCGGGTGATGGGCTGGGACAGCTTCGGCCTGCCCGCCGAGCGCCAGGCCGAACGCGAGGATGCCCACCCCCGCGACATCACGGCCCGCAACATCGCCACCTTCCGGCAGCAGCTCGATCGGCTGGGCCTCTCTTACGACTGGTCTCGGGAGATCGCCACGAGCGAGCCCCGCTACTACAAGTGGACGCAGTGGATCTTCCTCAAGCTCCACCAGCAGGGTCTGGCGTACCAGGCCGAGGTGCCGGTGAACTGGTGTCCGGCCCTGGGCACGGTCCTCGCCAACGAGGAGGTGGTGGACGGCCGCTACGTCGAGACCGGCGACCCCGTGGAGCGGCGCCTGATGAAGCAGTGGATGCTCCGCATCACGGCCTATGCCGAGTCGCTGCTGGCCGGTCTGGACGGCCTCGACTGGCCCGAGGGGATCAAGACCATGCAGCGCGAGTGGATCGGTCGCTCCGAGGGGGCCCGGTTCGGCTTCGAGGTCGAGGGCCACGACGCTTCCTTCCAGGTCTTCACCACCCGCCCGGACACGATCTTCGGGTGCACCTACACGGTCCTCGCCCCCGAGCACCCCCTGGTGGACCGGATCACCACCGAGGCCCAGCGGGCGGCCGTCCAGGCCTATCGGGACGAGGCCGGGCGCCGGTCCGAGCGGGAGCGCACCGCCCAGGCCGCCGATGCCCCCAAGACCGGGGTCTTCACCGGGGCCCACGCCATCCACCCGGTCACCGGCGAGCGGGTGCCCATCTGGGTCGCCGACTATGTCCTGGCCAACTACGGCACCGGAGCGGTCTTCGCCTGCCCCGCCCACGACGAGCGGGACCACGCCTTCGCCCTCACTTTCGGGCTGCCCATCCGCCGGGTGGTCGAGGGGGGCGAGGACGTGCAGGTCCAGGCGTGGACCGGCGACGGCGCCCACGTGAACAGCGACTTCCTGGACGGCCTGGACACGGCGGGGGCCAAGCGCGCCATCATCGACTGGCTCGAGGCCCACGGCAAGGGCGAGGGGACGGTCCAGTACCGGCTCCGGGACTGGCTCTTCAGCCGCCAGCGCTACTGGGGCGAGCCCTTCCCCTTGGTCGAGCTCGAGGACGGCACGGTCAGGGCCCTGGCCACCGACGATCTCCCGGTCCTCCTCCCCGAGCTCGACGCCTACAAGCCCACCGCCGACGGTCGTCCGCCCCTGGCCCGGGCCGCCGACTGGGTACGGACCACCGACCCCGAGACCGGGGCGCCCGCGCGTCGCGAGACCAACACCATGCCCCAGTGGGCGGGGTCGTGCTGGTACTACCTCCGCTTCATCAGCCCCGATCGGGACGACGTGGCCTGGGACCCGGAAGAGGAGCGGTACTGGATGCCGGTGGACCTCTACGTGGGCGGGGCCGAGCACGCCGTCCTCCACCTGCTCTACGCCCGCTTCTGGCACCACGTCCTGCACGATCTGGGGCTGGTCAGCACCCGCGAGCCCTTCCAGCGCCTCTTCAACCAGGGGATGGTCCACGCCACCAGCTACCGCGAGATCACCGGCACCGACGCCGACGGCGCCCCCCGGCTGGGTCGCTACCGCTACCCCCACGAGGTCGAGGAGCGGGACGGCGCCTTCTACGTGAAGGGGACCGACGTGCGGTGCCACACCCAGCTCGAGAAGATGAGCAAGTCCCGCTACAACGTCGAGAACCCCGATGACGTCGCCGATGAGCACGGCGCGGACGCCCTGCGGCTGTACGAGGTCTTCATGGGACCCCTCGACGTGGGTGCGCACTGGGAGACCAGCGGCGTGGCGGGCACCCGTCGCTTCCTGGACCGGGCCTGGCGCCTGGTCCGCGGCGAGGCCACCGAGGTGGTGGACGGCGCGGTGGACGATGCCGAGCTCGACCGAGCGCTGCACGGGGCCATCGCCAAGGTCACCGATGCGGTGGACTCCCTCCGCTTCAACACGGCGATCTCGGAGATGATGATCTTCGTGAACACCGCGTCCAAGGCCCCCAGGGTCGGGCGGGAGCAGCTCGATGCCTTCGTGCGGATCCTCGCCCCCTTCGCCCCGCACGTGGCCGAGGAGCTGTGGATGCACCTCGGCCACGAGCCCTCCGTGTCCCAGGCCGACTGGCCGGCGGTGGATCCCGCCAAGCTGGTCCGCGACACGCTCACCATCGTGGTCCAGGTCAACGGCAAGGTCCGTGGCAAGGTGGAGATCGAGAAGGACGCGCCCCGCGAGGCGATCCTCGAGGCGGCCAAGGCCGATCCCAACGTCCTCCAACACATCGAGGGTCGGACCCTGCGGCGGGAGATCGTCGTACCGGGACGTCTCGTCAACCTCGTGGTCGGTTGAGGGTCGGCATGGTCGGGAAACCCCCGGTGCGGCGCGCGCGGGGGCCGGTCCGATGGGCTACGCTCCGGGCGGCTGGAGGCTGACCATGAAGCGCTTCTCCTTCTTCGTGTGGGCTGTGACCGCCGGGCTCGTCGCCTGCTCCGGGCCCGTGGAGCCCGCCGACTCGGGCACCCCCGGGGACACCGACACCGATACGGACACCGACACCGACACCGATACGGACACCGACACGGACACGGACACGGACACCGACACCGATACGGACACCGACACCGATACGGACACGGATACCGACACCGATGCGGATGCCGACGTGGACTGCAGCGCCGACTACTCGGCCAACGTGACGGACCCGGGGCCGGGGGAGTGCTTCAGCGAGACCCTCGCCCTGGACGACACCTGGGTGCTGTCCACCATCGAGGGCGGCAACAACAGCTACACCACCTACGGCGGCGGCGGCGGTCTCCAGTGCAACGGCGGCTACGACATCTCCGCCGACTACTCGGGTCCCGAGCGCGTGTTCGAGATCAGCGGGGTCCCGGCCAACTCCGAGATCTACATCGAGCTGGACACGCCGTGCGAGGACCTGCGCCTGGCCGTGCTGGACGCCGTGGGCGCCGACAACGCCGACTGCCCCATCATCGGGAACTGCCGGGCGCCCTCCAGCGCCGACGTCCGCGATGGCGACAGCATCGTGACCGTCAACCAGCGGGCGGGCAGCTCCACCTGGACGTTCCTGGCCATCGTCGAGGCCACCGACGGCGGCGACGTGGGCAACTTCCAGATCCGGGCGGGCATGCGCTGAGGGCGGCGGTCGGGTGGCGCCGCGGCCGGGCGCCTCCAGGGGGCCGGGTCGTCCGTGGATCCGTCACGCGTCTGGCACTATGGGCGCGCGGTGGCCCCCACGGATCCGGAGAGCCCGCGCATGCTCCAGCCCGGTCAGCGAATCGACCGCTACACCGTCGAGTCCGTCCTCGGGCACGGCGGTACCGCCGTGGTCTACCGGGTGCGTCACCAGCAGCTCGGCAGCCAGCACGCCCTCAAGGTGCTCTCCATCGCCAGCGGCGCCATCCGTCAGCGCCTGCTTCGCGAGGGCCAGGTCCAGGCGGCCCTCCAGCACACCAACATCGTGACCGTCACCGATGTGCTCGAGGTGGGCGGCAACCCGGGCCTGCTCATGGAGTTCATCGACGGGCCCGCCCTCGACCAGGCCATGAAGCGGTACCGGATCTCCCGCCGGGACGCCCTCACCCTGTTCCGCGGCATCGTCGCTGGCGTTCGCGCGGCTCATCGTCACGGCCTCGTCCATCGCGACCTCAAGCCCGCCAACGTACTGCTCTTCCAGAGCCCCGAGGGCTTCATCCCCAAGGTGACCGACTTCGGGCTGGCCAAGGTGGTCGTGGGGGAGGGGGCCCAGGTCGGCCAGACCCGGCAGGGGATCGCCATGGGCACCCCCGCCTACATGGCGCCGGAGCAGATCCGCGACGCGGCCACCGTCGACCAGCGGGCCGACCTCTTCAGCCTGGGCTGCATCCTCTATGAGCTCCTCACCGGAGCGCGGGCCTTTCCCGGCGACCAGGCCCTCGAGATCTACAACCACATCGTGGTGGGCCGCTACGCCCCCCCCGAGGAGCTCGTCCCCGATCTGCCGGACCCGCTGATCCGCGCCATCGACGGCTGCCTCACGGTGGAGAAGGAGGCGCGGATCCCCGACTGCGAGACCCTCCTCGCGGTGCTCGCCGGGAGGCGGACCTGGGAGGCGCCGGCTCATCCCGTGCCGGACGAGGTGCTGGCCACCGAGGAGATCCCGCGCGACGCCCCCGACATCCCGCTCGCCGAGCGCAAGGGCACCCCCATCGGCGCGCCGCCGCGGGCCGAGGATCCGGTGGAGCAAGGAGACGGGACCCTCGGGGGGGAAGGGTCCCTGGTCTCGTCGGAGGGCCGGTCCGGACGCCCCTGGCTGGCCCTGGCCGGGGTGGCCGGCCTGCTGCTCCTCCTGGGGCTGGGTCTGCTGGCGGTGACGGCCCTGCCGTGGATCGTGTCGACCGGGTCCGGCGCGGACGGGCCCAGCCTGGCCGAAGGCGTCGATGGCTCGGGCGTCGAGATCGGAAGAGCACACGTCTGAACTCCAGTCACGTGAAACGATCTC
>CAZPJM010000340.1:0-5353 GCA_964586865.1 uncultured Enterobacteriaceae bacterium | reverse complement strand
CCTGGAGCCGGCGCTGGTGACCCCCGAGGCCCCCGCGGTGCGGGGGGCGGCACCGCGGGGGCCTCGGGGGTCACCAGCGCCGGCTCCAGGGCCTGCCACTCCGAGATCTCCTCGATGCGCAGTCCGGCGCCCGCATCCTCGCGGGGCGGGAGGACCTGCTCCGCCTCGCGGTCGTCGGACGAGGAATCGTGGACGTGGGAGAGCATCCGGGTCCAGGTCGCCGACGGGGGCAGGGTCGTGCCGGGGCCCTCCTTCGGGCGGCCGCCCACCAGCACCAGGTGGTCGCGGGCCCGGGTGGCGGCCACGTAGAGCAGCCGCATGGACTCGGCCTGGGACTCGCGGCGGTGGATGTTCCGGAGGTGGGCCCGCAGGCCCGGACACTCCCGCTTCCGCACCCGGGAGGTCGGGTCCACCACCTTGCAGGCCACCTGCCACTCCCCTCGGAGTCGGCCGACGGTGACCGGGTCGTTGTCCGGGGGCGGGGCCTTGCCGCAGCGGGGCACCACCACCACCGGGAACTCCAGCCCCTTGGCGGCGTGGATGGTCAGCAACACCACCCGGGCGGCGTCGGGGGTGAGGGCGGCCTCGGTCTCGCGGGCCTCGTCGTGGATCTGGGCCAGGGCGAAGCTGGCCGCGGCGGTCAGCCCGTCGGGACCGCGCCCGTCGAAGCGGCCCAGCAGCTCGAGCAGGCGGTCGACATTGGCCGCGGCCTGGCCGTCGGGGGTGGCGAGGGCGTGGGCGTGAGCAGCCGCCGTGTCGTCGAGGAGGGTCCGGCACAGCGCCACCACCCCCAGCCGGTGGACCAGGACCCGCCAGCGGAGGCGCAGCGCACCCGCGCGGACCACCCGGTCCGGCGCGGCCTGGTCCAGGTCGAAGTCGCCCAGGCTCCCCAGGGCCTCCGCCCCTCCCGGACCGCCCCAGCGCTGGTCGTGCAGGTCCTGCAGGTCCTGGTCGGAGAGACCGAGCAAGGGGCTGCGCAGGGCTCCGACCCAGCTCGTGACGTCGTCGGTGGCGAGGGCGTGCAGGAGCAGCACCAGATCCCGGACCTCGGGGCGGGCCCAGAAGCCCACGCCCTTGGCCACCACGTGGGGGACGCCGTGGCGACGCAGGGCCGCCTCGAACAGGGGCAGGCGGGTCCGGCTGCGCAGCAGGACCGCCACCGGTGGGGTGGGGTGACGCTCCCGGTCCATCAGGTCGAGCCCGCCGAAGCGGTCCCGACCGGGGAGCACCCGCCCCGCCAGGAGCCGCGCCACGCCATCGGCCTCGAGGAGCGCCGCATCCTCGGCCTTCAGGCCTCGCGTGTCGTACACGCCGAGCAGCACCCCGCCCCCCGGCTCGGTCCGACGGGCCTCGAGGGGGTGGTACGGCGCCTCGTACAGGGGGCGCGCGTCGTCGGGCGGGCCCATGAGCCGCCCGAAGAAGTGGTTGAACCACGTGATGAGGGCCGGGCGGCTGCGAAAGCTGTCCGGCAGGGTGAGGGGGTGGGAGGTGCCGGCGCCCAGGGTGCGCAGGGCGTCGTTGAACACGGTGACGTCGCCCCCGCGGAACCGGTAGATGGCCTGCTTGGCGTCGCCGACGACGAAGATGCGGTCGGCCGGGCGCCCGTCGGGCCGGCCGAGGGCCTCCACCATTGCCCACTGGGCCTCGTCCGTGTCCTGGAACTCGTCGACCATGAGGTAGCGGTGCCGACGCGAGAGGCGGGCGGCCAGATCCGGCCGCTCCCGGACCGCCCGGACCGCCCGGTCCTGCAAGGCGGTGAAGTCCAGGGCACCCCGTCGGGCGAGCTCGGCGTCCAGCGCGTCGCGGGCGATGAGGAAGAGCCGCCCCAGCGCGGTGAGGGCCGGGAGCATGAGGAGGTCCAACCGGGAGGGCAGCCCCTGGGCCTCCCGCGCCCGGTCCGCCCACGGCGCCAGCTCGATGCGGGCGGCGGCCATGACCTCCTTGGCTTCGGCCAGGGCACCGGCGTCGGGCCAGACCTTCTTCGCGCCGAGGAAGCTGGCATGGTCCAGGCTCCGCAGCTTTCCATCCTTGGTCATGAGCCCGCTCACCACCGCCCGGTACAGGTCGTAGAGCTCGATCAGCGAGGCGTCGTCCAGCTCGTTCGGCGGCGTCTCCAGCAGGGCCGGCCGGGCGGCGGTCAGGGGCTCCACCAGCGCGGTCCGGGTAGTCTCCTTGTCCGGCTCTCCGCCGGGGAAGAGCGCGCGCAGCCGCTTCAGGGTCGGCAGGCCCTCGGTGCGCAGGAAGGTCTGGACGTCGGCCGGGGTGAGCGGCGCCAGCTCGGCCAGCTCGGCCAGGCCCACCCGACCCTCGGCGTGGGCGGTGAGGATCGGACCGAGCACGTCGCGGCGGGCGAGCACCCGGGCCAGCCCCGCCCGGGCGTTGTACGCGCCCCCCACCGCCCGCAGATACGGCGCCACCCGCTCCGGCTCGGAGGCGGTGGCCTGGGCCAGGACGCGGTCCACCACCGCCTCGCGCAGCAGGCGCGCGTCGATCTCGTCGAGCACCTCGAGCTCCGGCGTCACCCCGCACTCCGAGGGGAACTCCTGGAGGATCCGGGCACAGAAGCCGTGGAAGGTGCTGATCCGGGCGCGCTCGAAGGTGTCGATGAGGTGGTCGAGGGCGGCCGCGAGCCGACCCCGGGATCCGGGACCCCCCCAGGCGTCGAGCGCGTCGGGGGCGCCGGGGGCGACGCCGTGCCGCACCCCGGCCGAGAGCTCGAGCAGGCGCCGGTAGCAGCGCTCCGCCATCTCCTCGGCCGCCTTCTCGGTGAAGGTCAGGACCAGGACACCCTCGATGTCGGGTCGGGGGACCCCGGGGCCGCGGGCGGCGTCGACCGCCAGCTCGAGGAGCAGGGCCACGTAGCGCAGGGCCAGGGTGTGGGTCTTTCCGGTGCCGGCCCCGGCGGTGACCGCCAGCTCGCGGTCATGGGCCAGGGCGCGGGCCTGGCTCGCCGTGTGGCGGACGGCGGAGAGGTCGAGGGCGGGGCGGGCCGGACGGCCCGGATCGCCCGACGGGTCCAGACGGAGATTCACGAGGCCTCCGGGGCGTCATCGGCGGGATCGGCCGGCGGCGAGTAGGGACGCTGGAGGTCGGCCGGCCCGGCCTCGCGGAGAGACCGGGCCCGGTCCGGGTCCACCCGGCAGATGGTCCGGTAGGGGCAGTGGCCGCAGCCCGCCTCGTCCGGCTCGGCCAGGGTGGGGTGGAACCGCCCCCGTCCGCGGCGGTGTGCCGCGTCGCTGGCGTGCTCGAGCAGGGCATCGATGGCATCGGCGTCGAGGGGCAGGCCCTTGGATTTCCGCAGGCGCTCCAACAGGTCCGGGTGGCCCGTGAACCCGGTGCGTCGGACGTCCTTCTCGCTCTTCAGGACCACCCAGGCGGTGGCCACAGCGACCCCGGGGAACTCGCGCTCCAGGAGGGCCGCGTAGGCGACCGGCTGCAGGGCCAGGCCGCGCTCCACCAGACGGCGGCCGGGAGGGTCGCCGGTCTTGTAGTCGAGGACCAGCAGGCCCTCGGGCCCCTCCTCGCCCTGGCCCACCCGGTCCACCCGGTCGAGGCGGGCGGTGAGGGTGATGGGGCCCAGGGGCAGGGTCCGGTCGGCCTCGACCGCCTCGGGGCGGGTGGTGCGCGCGTCTCGGCGCTCCGACGCGAGCCAGCTCGCCAGGATGCCCTTGGGGCGCTCGTCGATCAGCCCGTCGAGCCAGAGCTCGCGGTGGTGGTCGAGGAGGGCCGCCGTCGCCACGCCTTGGACCACCAGCTCGTCCAGGACCTCGGTCCCGATCCGGTGGAGCTCCCGAGCCAGGTCGTCGGGCTCGCCGGCCAGGGGCCCTCCGCAGCGCGGGGCCATGAAGCGCTCGACGATCCGATGGAGGGCCACGCCCCGGAGCCAGGGGGCCAGGTCGGGGTCCCAGGGCTCGCTCCGGCCAAGGCCCAGCACGTCGGCGTACCAGGCGCGGGCCGGGCACCGGAGGTAGGTCTCGAGGCGGGCCACCGCCAGCGTGTCGGGGAGGTCCACGGGGGGACGCTCCAGGATGCCCTCCCACGGCCCGGGGACCGGCGCCGTCCGGGAGGCGTGGATCCGCTCTTGGAGAGCCATGGGGGCGCGCAGGGGCTCGGGCGCGAGCTCCCGCCAGGAGGGGTCGCGGGCCGCCAGGCGCAGGACGTCGGACCGGGAGCGGGGGCCCGACGTCGGGTCGGGGGCGGGCGGTGCGTCCACCGCGACGCTGCCGAAGAGGCGCGGGGCTCCGTCTTCGTCGACGGCGTCGAGAGGCAGGGCCAGCAGGTCCTCGAGGAGGGGGGAGGGGGTGGCGGCCCGACCGTCGGCGGTGGCCGCCCAGGAGAGGTGCAGGCCCACCATGTGGCGGTCGTCGAGGGCGTTGCGCAGGAGCGAGACCAGCAGGTAGCGGGCCCGGGCCACGGGGTCGGCGGGGGCCAGGCCGCGTCGGAAGGCCGAAGGGACGAGGAAGTCGGCGCTCGCCGGGCGAGGCCAGGCCCCGCGGACCAGCCCGGGCATCCAGAGGTGGCGCGGCGTGAGGCCGAGGAGGTCGTCGATGGCCACGATCTCGACCGCTCCGCCCAGCCGACGGTCGGCCCGGGCCGGGGCCTCGGCGAGGGCGCGGTCGAGGTGCTCGGCCATCACGGCCCCGGGCCAGGCCCCCGGGTGCGCGTCGTGGAGCTCGGCGGTGGCGGCTTCGAGGGCGGCGAGGGCGTCGCCCCAGGCGGTCAGGTCGTCCTCGAGGGTCTCGGCGTGGGCCTGCGAGGCGGCGTGAACGGCGGCGGCCAGCCCGGCCGACGGAACCGCGGCGGCGGCGGGAGCGGTCGGGTCGGCCATGGGAGAGACCCCCAGGGCCTCGAGCGTGTCCAGCAGGCGGTCGAGGAAGGCCCGTGGGGTGGCGGGATCGTCGAGGGCGCGGAGCGGCTCCAGCGCCGCCGCCACCGCGTCGGCGGCCTCGAGGAGCTGGGGCAGGAGGACCCCTGGCCCCCCGGGGATGCGGGCTGCCCACCGGCGCAGGGCGGCGCGCCATCCCGCGGCCGGGCCGTCCGGCAGGCGGGCGTCATCGGCGATGCGAGCCAGGTGGGCCAGGGCCTCGGGGGAGGTGCCCGCCGGCGCCGGACCCGGCCCCCGGAAGAGATCCAGGACCCGGGTGGCGGGCCAGCCATCGCGCGCCAGGCCCAGCAGGTTGCGGATCCGGGTGATCCGCGGGTGGGAGGCCAGGCGGCGCCCCCGGACCAGGCGAGCCGGCACGCCGTGGTCGGCGAGGGCCGCCAGGAGGGCCAGGCCCTCGGCGGCGGGGTCGGGGAGGGCCACCAGGCAGTCCTCGGGGTGGGCGCCGCCCCGGAGCGCGGCCTGGACCGC
>CAZPJM010000339.1:0-5380 GCA_964586865.1 uncultured Enterobacteriaceae bacterium | reverse complement strand
CCGTCCACCTCGACCGCCAGGCGGGCGCCGGTCTGGTCGCCGAGCCCGGCCGCGGCCTCGGTCGCCGCCCGGTCCCAGGCGGCGAAGGTCAGGCTCGCCCCCGGGGCCTCCACCGCGACCGCATCGGGGAAGCGGGCGGCCGCCCGGCGCAGGGGGTCGTCCTCGGCGCTCCAGGTGGCGACGACCTCGTCGTCCACGGGCGGCTCGACCAGCGCCTCCCGGGCCAGGCCGGCGGCGGCGGGGGGTGCTGGCAGCAGGCCGACCAGGCAGGCGAGGTGGCGTCGCCCGACGGGTCCCTCCAGGGCCGAGGAGACCACCACGTCCATGCCGTGCTCGCCGGCCTCCCGGATCCAGCGGCGCACCGTGCCCAGGCCGCCCACCATGGCGGGCTTGAGGACGAGGGCCCCCACCCCGGCGCCGTCCAGCAGGGCGATGGGGACCTCCAGCGCGCTCTCGTCGGCGGCACAGGGGACGCCCGCCCGGCCCCAGTTGGCCAGGGTGGGCCAGGGGGCGGGCTCCTCCAGGTAGGCGATGGGCAGCCCACCGAGCGCCTCGGCCACGGCTCTCGGGTCGTGGTCGGCCCAGCCCCGGTTCGGGTCGAGCCGCAGGGTGACCCCCTCGGGCACCACGAGCTGGCGGAGCCGGGCCAGATCCTCCTTTAGCGAGGCGCGGCCGACCTTGATCTTCCAGGTGCGGATCTCCGGGTGGGCCGCCATGTGGGCCGACCAGGCCCGGGCCACCTGATCGGGCGGGCCCTCGGCGGCCAGCAGGCCGTTCTCGGACAGGTCCCGCGGGGGGGCCCACAGGCCCTGCAGATCGGCCAGCGCCGCGGTGATGGCCCACGCCAGCGGCGCCGGCAGCCCCGGCTCCCACCCGGCGTCGGGCAGCGGACGACCGAGCCACCCCAGCGCCCAGGCGGCCACGTGCCCCTCGATGTCGGGCTCGGCGCCGGCCCGGGGCAGCCAGGCGATCTCTCCCTCGGCGGCGCGCCCGGCGTCGGTCTCGAGGCGCACGATCCAGGTCTGGCGGGCTCCGCCGGGGAGCAGCGGCGCCCCCGCCCACCGTCGCGCCTGCCGCCGCAGGACCACCCGGGCGAGCCTCACGTGAGGGCCCAGCCGAGCCCGAACAGGAGGCTCTGGAGGATGAGCACCTTGCCGATGTCCCCCAGCACCGGGATCAGGGCGGCACCCTCCTGGGTCCAGGTCCGGCGCAGGATGCCGACGGCGGGGGCGACCGCCAGCAGGCTGGCCAGGGCACCCCAGTGCTCGCCGGTGTAGGCCACGAGCAGGAGCGGCAGCACCACGATGGGCACCACCAGGCTCACGGTGACCTCGGCGCGGGCGAAGGTGGCCCCGAACCGGACCGCCAGGGTCCGCTTGCGGGCGACCGTGTCGGTGTGCACGTCGCGAAGGTTGTTGATGGCCAGGAGCGCCGTGGACAGGAGCCCGGGGATGAGGCCGGCCACCAGCACCTCGGGGGGCACCACGAGCGCCTGGGCGTAGTAGGTTCCGGCCACGGCGACCGGCCCGAAGAAGACCAGGACGAAGACGTCGCCCAGGCCCACGTAGGCCAGCGGGTAGGGCCCGCCGGTGTAGGCCACGCCGCAGACCAGGCTCACGAGGCCGATGAGAAGGATGGGCCAGCCGGCGGCGGCGACCAGGTAGACGGCCACCGGGGTGATGGCCGCGAAGGTGAGCAGGGTGGCGAGGAGCATCTGGCCCGGCGTGACCCAGCCGGCCGCGGTGGCCCGGACCGGGCCCACCCGATCCTCGGTGTCCGCGCCCTTGACGAAGTCGAAGTAGTCGTTGGCGAAGTTGGTGCCGAGCTGGATGATGACGGCGCCCACCAGGCAGGCGAGGACCCGGACCGGGTCGAAGACCCCATCGCCGAACGCCATGCAGGCCGCGATGAACACGGGCGCGAAGGCGGCACCGAGGGTCTTCGGGCGGGCGGCCGACACCCAGATGGCCACCGTGGACGGGCGGGCCTCGCTCATGGGAGCCCCCAGGCCTGGCGCAGGGCCGCGCAGGTGGCGCTCCGGAGCTGGCGGAGGGCCCCGAGGGTGGCGTCGTGCTCGAAGCGGGCCTCGATGAAGTCCACTTCGGCGTCGGCCAGGGCCGCGTCCAGCCCGTCCGGGTCGGCCACCACCGCGGTGCGGAGCCCGTGCGCGGCGGCCAGCGGGGCCAGCGACCGATCGTGGGCGTTCCGGAACACGGCGTCGAAGCCCTGCACCGCCTCGAAGGGCAACAGGCCGAAGATGGAGCCGCCCTGGTTGTTGAACACCACCGCCTGCAGGCCGTGCTCCCGGATCCCGGGCAGCGCGCCCTGATCGTGGAGCCCGGTCAGATCGCCCACGACCACCCGGCGGCGCCCCTCCAGGTGCCGGGCCCAGCCGGTCGCGGTGGAGAAGACGCCATCGATGCCGCTGGCGCCGCGGTTGGCGGCGATCTCCACCGGGTGGCCGTCGGCCCCGACCCAGTCGGCGAGCCGGATGGGCAGGCTGGCGCCCACGAAGCAGGCGTCCGAGGCCCGGAGCACCTGGCGCATGGCCGAGAGCTCGTTCCAGGAGGCCATCGCGCGGGCGAGCACCTCGGTGGTGACGTCGTGGACGTCCCGCCCCATCCGGACCCAGTCCGGGTCGGGCGCCCCCGCGGGCAGGTGGGACGGCAGCGCCTCGTGGTCGAGGACGATCCGCTCGCGGACCCGGAAGGCCGGGTCGATGCGATCGTGCTGGTCGCGGATCGACACCACGTGGGCCCGCGCGGCGCGGGTGCGGAGCCAGGTGACAATCCGCTTGCTGACGATGTGACCGCCGATCCAGAGCACGGTGTCGGGCACCAGCCGCTCCGCCAGCTCCGGATCCGAGAGGGCCAGGTCCAGCCCGCGATCCCCCACCGGAAGACCGGCGTCGGGGGCGACGTACGAGGGCCATCCCAGGGTCGCGACGGCCTGGGCGATGCCCCGCCGCGCACCCCGCGGCAGGCTGCCCACCACCACGAGCCCGCGCCGGCAGGCGGCGAGCTCCGCCAGGCGGGCTCGGGCCGCGGACGATGGGACCTGACGGGCGGCCTGGGGGGCGGACCACGGCGGGCGCGCCGCCTCGGCCCACCAGGCCGCGATGTCGTCCGGCACCGGGGTCTCCGTCGGGTCGAGGGGCTCCCGGAACTGGAGGTTCAGGTGCACCGGGCCGCGCCGGACGGTGGCCATGTGGACGGCGTGGTCCAGGGCCGAGAGGAGGGCGGACATGGACAGCGCCGGGTCGGACACGGGCAGGTCCAGGTGATGGCGGACCAGCGGGGACAGGATGGCCGACTGCCGGACGGTCTGGTTGGACCCGGTCTGGCGCAGCTCGGCGGGGCGGTCGGCCGTGAGCAGCAGCAGGGGCACCCCGGCGCTGTCCGCCTCCATGGCGGACGGGACCAGGTTGCCGACCGCGGTGCCCGAGGTGGTCACCACCGCGGCCGGGCGACCGGTGGCCCGACCACAGCCGAGGGCGTGGAAGGCGGCGGCCCGCTCGTCGACGAAGAGGCTCCAGGGCAGGCGGTCGGTGGCGCCGAGGGCGATGGAGAGGGGCGCGCACCGCGCTCCCGGGGCGAGGCACACGAGCGGCGTGCCCAGGCGCGCCAGCTCCTCCACGATCACGCGGCCGGCCCAGGTGTTCCGCGCCGAGATGCTCATCGCTGCCTCACCACCAGGCTCTTCAGGCGGGTCTCCTCCCACTCGGCCGTGGCCTGGGAGCCGGCGACGAGGCCGGCGCCGGCGTAGGCGATGCGGGCGGTCCCGAACCACAGGCCACACCGCAGCGCCACCGCGAGGGTGGTGCGCCCGGGCTCGACCAGGCCCACCGGACCGGCGTACCAGCCGCGGTCCATGGGCTCCCGGTCCCGGATGAAGGAGACCGCGGGCGCTCGGGGCGTGCCCGCCACGGCTGGGGTGGGGTGGAGGCTCGCGGCCAGGCCCGCATCGCTGGTGGCGTCGTGCAGGGTGCCGTCGAAGGTCACCAGGCGGTGCACCATCCGGCCGGTGGGGGCGAGCTGGAGGGGCGAGCGGACCAGCCGGGTGCAGTGGGGACCGAGGGCCTGAGCCACCGCCTCGACGACCAGGGCGTGCTCGCGGGCGATCTTCTCGCTGCCGCCCAGCCGGGCCCGCCCCTCGGGGGTGTCGCGATCGGTGCCCGCGAGGGCCTCGCTGTGGACCCGGCGCCCGCGCCGGTCGAACAGGAGCTCCGGGGTGAGCCCGGCGAAGGCCACCCCCGGCTCGGGCTCGACCAGGAAGGCCATCTCCCGGGGTCCGAGCGGGCCCTCGAGCCAGGTGAGGGGGCCGGTGGAGGTGGGCTCGACGATGCCCCGGGCCAGGACCACCTTGTCGAGGGTCCCCTCGTCGATCCGCCGGAGGGCGGCTTCCACCACGTCCTGCCAGCCCCGCGCGTCAGGGTAGCGCCCGGCCGCCGGGGCCTGCTCCCGCGCCCGCAGCGGGGACCGGGGCCTGGCCGCCACGGGGGCCGAGGGGAGCCGGCGCACATGCCGGGGCCGCCAGGCCCGGGCCCGACCGAAGGGGCGCCACCACGGGCGCGCCTCGCTCCCGGGGTCGAAGCGGCCCCCCACGAACCAGGTGCCGCCCCGCTCCCGCGCCGCATCGAGCACCGTGCCCAGGTCCTCCCCGTCCAGCACCTCGTCGACGCCCGCCCCCAGCAGCCCGGTGCCGTCCCGACACAGAAAGCCGAACCGGGCCTCGCCCTCGTGGGCGTCGAGCCAGCGCCACGCGCCGGTCAGCGCCCGGGGATCGGCGCCCGACGAGGCGTCCGGGGGCGCCCCCTGCCGGGACGGGTCGGTCCCGGCGTCGCGCTCCCGCAGGACCTCGGCTTTGGAAGCAGGTTCGATGGCGGATTCCTCGGGTTGGGGGCGCCGGGGTGGGGCGTGGGGCGTCCAGCACCGGGCGGCGCCGTGCATAGCAGGATCGGCACCGGGCGCATCAGCGTCCAGCGGCGGGGGTCACGTCCACGAGGAATCTCCGGAGGGCCGCGAGGACCGGAGCCGGGGCCTCCAGGTGGGTGCAGTGCCCGGCCCGTGGGACGCGCAGGTGCTCCGCCGTGGGGACCCGAGCGGCCGCCCGGGCCACCATCGCCGTGTACCGGGCGTCGTCATCCCCGGTGATCCACAGCGTCGGCACCCGCAGATGGGGCAGCCGATCCCACACGGGTGCCACCGCCCCCTGCCCCATGCCGCGGAGGGACCCGGCGAGCCCGGCGGTCCGGTTCCGCCGCCGTCTCGCCTGCATGGGGCCGCGGATGACCTCCGGGATGTCCTGCTGGGACCGGATGATGGGGTGCCGGCTCCAGCGCTCGGCGAACCAGGGGACCCCCCGAGCCTCGATCTGGTCT
>CAZPJM010000338.1:0-5380 GCA_964586865.1 uncultured Enterobacteriaceae bacterium | reverse complement strand
CACGTGACTGGAGTTCAGACGTGTGCTCTTCCGATCTGCCAGCTACCCCCCCCCCGCGGCCTCGTCCCGGGCTGCGGCCGCGGGGGGGGTGTAGCTGGCGGCCGCCGCCGCGGTGGCCGGCCCCTCGTCGGTCTCCCCGACGGCGGATGCCGCGTCGTCCTCGTCGTCGATCACCGGGGGCACGTCGTCCCAGTCCTCATCCGCCTCTTCGTCGGGGGGCATGATGGTCGGGGCATGGAGCCGGCCCCCAGCGGGCTTCGGCGTGTTGCGCCGGGCCAGGTCCTGGACCGCCGAGGTGTCGATGACACCGTCCGAGACGAGGTCGGCGAGGACCTTGGGGTCCACGAGGCCCTCGCTCTTGAGGAAGTCGATGAATCGGACCAGGTCCCCGGTGCCCGCCTCGCGCACGAAGCGGGCGTACAAGGTGCCCAGGTCGTCGTCCATGGAGGGCTGGAGAGCGGCCTTGAGGTCGTTGAATCGCATGGTCGTCGACACCGTCCCGGCAGTGGCGCCGGACCATACCACGGGGCTCCGGACCGGCATCCCCGCCCGTCGCCGACGGGCTCGCCCGGGGCCTCCCGACCCTCGGCGGAGGCTACTCCGGCGCGCCCTCGTCGGAGCCCCGGAGCTGGTTGCAGGCCCCCTGTCCCGTGACGCCGACCCGCAGGGTGTAGGTGGCCGCCACCGTGGTGTCCTCCTGGGGACGATTCCCGGTCACGTCGGTGGTGAGCGTCATGGACTCGGAGACGATGTAGTCGGCCAGATCGACGCCCGTCATGTCGAGCTCGACCGCACGCACCCCCTCGGGGAAGTCGGATCCGGACGCCACCAGCTCCCGGGGGAGACCGGGGGCCTCCACGTAGAGCTCGAGGCGGGAGAGGAAGGAGAGGTCATCGCCGGACACCGCCTCGAGGGTGAAGTCGGTGAGCTCGGCCTCCTCGATGTCGCCCGGAGCCACGCCCTGGTTCTGCAGCTCCTGGCTCTGGGTCAGGTCCATCGCGGTGAAGGCCTCGAAGCCGAGCCCACCGGTGAGCTCCTCCAGGATGGTCCCCCGGGGGATGTCGGCCTCGGCCGTGTCCTCGAGGGTGATCGAGAAGAGGCTGCCGCCGCAGGCGAGGGCCACCACCGCGGCCACGGCGGCCAGCGTCGTTCCGCGCGTCCATCCCTTCATGGCGTCTCCGGGTCGGGGCGCCGCTCATCGGCCGGGGCAGCGCCGGGTTGAGGCGCGACCGCCCTCACTCGTCCACGGGATCGAGGGTCACCCGGAGCTGGCCCCGACACGCCTCGGGGAGGGCGTCCAGGTAGGCGGATGCATCGTCCAGGACATCGCAGGACACCTCGTCCTCGATCCAGGGCAGGCAGACCTCACGCAGCGCCTCCGGGTCCCGGATCTCCTGCACCAGCTCGCAGCTCCGTCCCACGCCGGCGGCGTCCTTGAAGGCCTCGGCCACCTGCTCCAGGGTGCCGCGGTCACAGCGCCGCGCCGAGGCGCTGGCGAAGGCGAAGGCGTAGGCCTCGCAGTCGCGCTGGGCCTCGGTCGCGCCGCCGCAGCCGATGGCCAGGCACAGCAGGATCCAGCGATGCATGCCACCTCCACGGCCGACGTATCCGGAACGCGATGATCGCGCGCGGGACGCTCCCCGCGCAAGGGCCCGCGCCGGAGCCGTCCGTCGGGGGACGCTCCGCTTCACACGCCCGGGCCCGGGCCGCGCCCTCCACCAACGGCGGGCCCAGGGTGTTCCCACACCGTCACGGACTCGACAGATTGTCGTGTCGCACGATGTCATCGGCGCGGTCGGCCCCGCTCCGCCGCGGCAGGGCCGGGAATCCGGACGGACCGGGTTGACGCGCCGATGCCGACGGGCGATGCTCCCGTCGTGGTCACCAGTCAGGTGCCCACATGTTCTGACAACAACCCTGAGCCAGAGCGGCCGCGGTGCTTTCGAGTGCGCTGCCTGGCTGACGTCTCATCGCGAGCCGCCGCGATGACACAACGAAGAGGTGAACTATGGCCAACCCCGGTGTTACCGAAGAGCTCTTTGGTGCCTACAACTTCCTTCTGGAAGTGACCGGCATCACCCAGGACAGCAAGATCGTCGTCGGCGGCTTCAAGTCCGTCTCCGGCATGGACTCCGAGACCGAGATCGTCGAGTTCAAGCAGGGCAACGACACCATCGTCCGCAAGAAGCCGGGCCGCACCACCTACGCGAACATCACCCTCGAGCGTGGCTACACCGCCACCGACGACCTCTGGGAGTGGCGCAAGAACATCGAGGACGGCAAGATCGACCGTCGCTCGGGTTCCGTCATCATCCTCGACCAGGATGGGGCCACCGAGGTCGCTCGCTACAACTTCTACGAGGCGTGGCCGGCGAAGTGGTACGTCCCGGACATGGCTGCTGACTCCAGCGCCATGGCCATCGAGAAGGTCGAGCTCGCCGTCGAGCGGATCGAGCGCGCCTGATCGAGCGTCCTGACCAGATCGCCTGAACAGGCAACCCACCCGGGTCGGCTCTCCGACCCGGGTGTCGTGTTTCTGGCGGGGCCGATCCGGCGGGCGAGAGCCGGTAAGCACCCCGGCGCTCCAGGCCCGCGCGGGGGTCAGAACCGGGCCCACACATCGATGGCCGGGACGGGCAGGGTCTGGGTGCCGCCCTCGCCCCGCAGATCCGCGATGACGAGGGCCCCGAGGCCCAGGTTCAGCCGCACGGGACCGGTGGCGAGCACCAGCGCCGCGCCGGTCTGGCTCGAGAGGCGCAGCCCGCCGCCGAACGTGTCCACCGCCAGCGACTGCCACCCCGCCACGGCAAGGCGCCGCTCCAGGTGCACCTCGGCCGTCGCCTCCGCTCCCCCGCCGGTGAGCGCCGCGCGCCCGAGGAGGGTGGACAACCCCCGGTCGTCCGGGGCCACCTCGCCGGCCGCCGCCCCGACCCAGGGACGCACCGTCACGAAGCGCCCAGGGGCGAGGGGGACGGTGATGGGGAGGCCCAGATCCGCCACCAGGAGGGTCGGGCGGGCGCGCCAGCCGGGGATGAAGAGCCGCGCCACGGCCAGGGCGGTCACCAGGCCCAGGCCCCCGTCCAGGGCCACGGCGGGCCGTGGGCCCTCCACCACCGCCACCCGGGCGCGAAGGTTGTAGTGCCCGAGGAGCAGGTTGGTGCTCTCGACCCCGACGTCGAAGCCGTCGGCCACGCCCAAGGCCACCACCCGGAGCCCGGCCACCCAGGTCCCGGCGCCGAGGGTCTCGCCGCTCCACTTCCAGGCGGGCTCGTCCGCCACCAGGCCCCGCCGCATGGGAGCCTTCTCGTCGGCCTCCGCGGCGTCCTCGGGCCCGGCGGCCCGGGCGATGCCAGCCACCAGCATCCCGACGAGCCCCAGCGCTGCGAGCCCGCGCACGCCGGCCCCTACTGGGTGAAGGCGATGGAGACCGCCAGGTTGTCCATGGAGGGCGCGACCGCCAGGGCCACCCGCCGCTGACCCCGGACGAAGGTGGTCGAGACCATGCCGTCGGCGGCGTAGTCGAACTCGGGCTCCAGGCCGAACTCCCGGATGAGGGACGCCTTCCAGACCCGCGCCAGCCCCTCGGAGTCGGGCCCGCTGTACATGATGACGAGCCGGGTCGCGTCCGAGAAGGCGACGTTGCCGGGGGCGATGGGCAGGTCCTTGTCGGCCCACGGCGCGGTGAGGCTGGCCCGGAGGGAGGGCCCCTGGGGCGGGCCGTAGTCCTCGAGCCCGGCGACGGGGGCTGCTCCCGCGCCCGCCGAGGAGGCGGGGGCCGGGGATCCCGTCGCGGATGGAGGGGATCCGGTCGAGGGCGACCCCGTCGACGAAGGACCGGGCGCGGGGGACCCCTGGCCCACGCTCCCTCCCTGGGGGGTGGCCGTCGAGGTGGAGGGGCCCACGAAGCTGACCGCCACGAGCCCCGCCACCACGACCAGGACGGCGCCGAGCCCGGCGATGCCGAGGCAGCCAGCCACCCCCATGCCCGCGAGCACGGCGCGCAGCCCACCCCCGCCAGACCGACGGGATGCGGAGGCGGTCCCCCCGTCGCCCGCACCACCCTCGAGGGGCATGGTGAGCGCCACCCCGTCCTCGCTGCCGGCGGGCTCGTCGTCCTCGGCGAGGAGGGCCACGCCCCCGCTCTCGGCCACGATGGAGCCCGTGAAGTCGTCGGAGGGCAGCTCGTCCCGGTTCACGAGGAGCGGTGGGACCGCCTTCTCGGCCCAGTCGCGCAGCCAGGGCCCCTGCACCTGCTGGCGGATGGAGCGGCAGCGACGCTCCACCTCGCGGGCCGAGGGCCGATCCTCGGGGTCGTAGGCCAACATGGCGCCGAGAAGCTCCGGAAAGTCGGGCGGGAGGGCCCCGAGCTTGCGGCGGATCAGGTCCAGGCCCTCGTCGATCTTGGCCTGGTGGCGCTCGGTGCGGATGCTGGCCTTGCCGAAGGGGCTCCCGACCAGGATCTCGTAGAGGACGGTGCCCAGGGCGTAGACATCGCCCTCGGGGAGCTCCTCGAAGTCGAGCCGCTCGGGGGCCATGTAGCCGACGGAGCCGTAGAGCACGGAGCGGGTCATGGCCTCCCGGTTGCCGAACTCGGCGCGCGCGATGCCGAAGTCCAGGACCTTCACCTCGCCGGCGGCCGTCATGAGGATGTTGGGCGGCTTGATGTCGCGATGCAGCAGCTTGAGCGGCACGCCCGAGGGGGAGGGCGTGGTGTAGGCGACGTGCAGGGCGCTGGCGACCTCTCCCACGATCTCGAGGGCGGGCCCCAGGGGGACACCGCCGGCGCGGGCCACCCGCTGGAGGTCCGAGCCCTCGATGTACTCCATCACGACGGTCCACCGCCCCTTCATGCGGACGAGACCGTCCACGTGGAGGATGGCCCGGTGCCGCAGCAGCCCCAGGAGGCGGGCCTCGTCGCGCAGGCGGCGGGCCACGTCCTCCATGCCCGCCATGTCGGCGTTGAGCACCTTGAGGGCGACCTGGCGGGTGAAGCCGCCCTCGCCCAGGAGCTGGGCCTTGTAGACGGTCCCGAAGCCGCCCTTGCCGAGCACGCCCTCGATCCGGTAGCGGCGACCCTCGCCCACGATGCTCCCTGCGCCCGGGCCCGTGAGGTCGCCCGTCGCCGTCGCGAGTATCGCAGACCCGAGGCCAACAGCAAGGACAAGGCCGGACCGCCGTCCCGCTCGGGGGCCCGCGCGGTGTCTGACCGGGTGAGTCCCCCTTGCCTGGAGGCGCCGTGACGCCCCGAACGCTCCTGCTCCTGGCCCTCGTCCTCCCCGCGGCCGCCCTGGCCGACGAGGATCCCGACAGCTTCCCGGTTCTGGAGGCGGCCCCGGTGGAGGCGACGTCGGTGGACGGGCCCGCCCCCGCCCCGGCGCCG
>CAZPJM010000337.1:0-5388 GCA_964586865.1 uncultured Enterobacteriaceae bacterium | reverse complement strand
CGATGCCGGCGCGACTGGCGCTACCGTGGGGGCATTAGGGTGGCGGGTGACAGCGGGCGGAGCTGGCGGCTGGTGAAGAACTCACAAGTCAAGAAATCTTCGCGCTCGTCCAGTTCGCGATGGAGGAGTTCAGGGTGCCGTACGCCTTCGTACCATATCGAGGTCGGTGATGAGTGGAAACCACGGTCACGTAGGACGAGTGGAGGGCCAAGCCCTCTGGGACTGGTTGGGTTCGCACCCCGAGCCCTCGTGGATCGAGATTGGGGCGATGCTCGGTGTTGCTCCCATTGCGGTAAGCCGCGAGGCGATGAAGCAAGCACCTGACCCCACCGCCGCCATGCAAGAGGACCTGCTTCGCGGACTCCGGAGATTCTTCCCACAGGGATGGGACCCATCCGACCGGACCGCCTTTCTGGGCCTCGTTGCATCCATGGAGAGCGCAGACCAAACTACGGGCGATGGGGTGCGGGAACTGGCGCAGCGTCTGGGTCGACTTCCGGCGTCTTGGATCCCACGAGACCGGGACGACCCGGAAATCGTCCGGGTGGTGGAGGGTCTGAACAGCAGGCAGTCGTAGGTCGGGCCTCCCCACGCCGGGGAGACGTTTCCGCTGGCCCCGGTGATCCCAGGCGATCACGATGGTCCCGAGGACCTCCGTGAACGCCACTCCCGACCAGATACTGGACCGCATCGCCGTCGCCGTGCGCGGCAACCTGCCGCCGGGCATCTCGCCCGCGTACCTCGATGGCTTCCTGGCCCGGCACCGCCGCACCCTCGTCGGCGTGCTCGAGCGCGAGCTCCGCGCGCGACGGACCCTCGACCGGGCCGACAAGCGCCGCGTCTCGCTCACCGACGCGCCCCCCGAGCTGTGGACGCCAGCGAAGCGCACCGCCGCCAACCTCGCCGCGATGCGCGTGGCCGTGAGCACCCCCGCCGGACCAGCTCACCGCCGACGACCGCCGCGTCCTCGCCGGCTACTCGTGCTGGGGCGGCCTCTCCATCGACAAGGTCCGCGATCAGTTCCCCGCCGGCTTCCCCGCGGCGGATCTTGGGGGCTGTCTACACTCGTCGCCGCACCGGATCCGGAGAGCCTGACGACGGTGGGCTCGGGCCGCGTGTCCGGCCATATTGGGGGTTGCGTTCGAACGCGGCTGTCCTGTTGTGCGTTCGTATTGTCCCGAGTTACAGGACAACCATGTGGAACCATCCCGAAGCCCATCCCGGCGAGTTCCTGCGCGCTCGCTTCCTCGAGCCGCTCGGGCTCTCGGCCTCTGCCCTGGCAGCCGGCTGTCGCATGCACCGGTCGCGGGTGTCCGACATCCTGGCTGGTAAGCGACGGATCAGCCCGGACACGGCTCACCGCCTGGGTGCGTTCTTTCGCATGGAGCCCGAGCAGTGGCTGGCCCTCCAGGCGGCATGGGACCTGAGCCAGGCCGAGCCCGACGAGGATATCGCGCCACTCGACCCCCCCGGGTTCCTGCTCGGCCCGCTGGGGGCGACCCCCTTGCCGACCCGTCGCCCGCTCCGCCCGACGCTGGTGGTCCCCTCCGGGCAAGGGCAAGCTGAGCTCGCGGCGGATGGTGCGGAGGCCCGATACGAAGCCCGCACCCACGAGGAGGTGGTCTACCCCGACGGAACTCGCGCCTTGGTGAGCCGATGAGCTGGGAGGCGCTGGAGCGGGTGGTCGCACGTCGCGTGCTCGATGACGCCGTTCGCGTCTCGGGCAAGCTCGCCGAGCTGGGCGTCCCCCACGCTCTCGTTGGCGGCTTGGCTGTGGGTCTGCACGGCCATCCACGCGCCACCAAGGACGTCGACTTCATCGTCGGCGCGGAGGCCTTCGCGACCACCTCGCCCCTGCTCACCTTCCGCGAAGAGCTGTCGGGGATCGCGCGCTGGGGTGTCGTGGACCTCATCGCGGCCCTGCCCGAGGATCCCGTGCTTCTCAACGAGCTGGCCCAAGCCCGGCCCGGCAGCGTCCCGGTCGTAGGAATCGAGGTCTTGGTCGTCATGAAGCTGCGCGCGTCCCGGTCGCAGGACCTCGCGGACGTCGAGGCCCTGGTCAAGGCCGGGGCCGACGTCGCGGCGGTCCTCGAGTTCCTTCGAGCGCACGAGCCGCGGCACGTGCCCGCGTTCTCCAGGATCGCGCAGAGGGCGCTCGTGGAGTGATGCTCTGGCCTGCTTCCTGGCGTTTGCCGGTCGAGCCGTTCATGGCACGGCCCGGTATGTAGCCCTGGGACCCCCGCGCCGAGCGCGCCCTCACCCCTGACGGCGAGGGGCCCCTGCGTCCTGGTACAAGGACAGCGTGTGGCCGTCGGGGTCGGCCACGTCGCCGGTCCAGCCGCCGGGCGCGTGGGAGACGGGTGTGACCAGGGTCGCACCGGCAGCCACGAGGCCGTCCAAGACGTCGTCGATGCCGCCGTCGGACAGCTCGAAGACGACGATGGGCGTGTTGCCGGGCCGCGGCTCGCCCGGGCAGAACACCAGGTCGACGCCGCCGGCGGTGTGGGCGATCAGCCAGTCGGGGCCTTCGTCGGCGGGCAGGCGCTCAACCTAGAGCCCGACGGCGTCTCGGTAGAAGGCCTCGGCGCGATCGATGTCGGCGGAGAGGAAGAACAGGGATCCGATGCGGTGTGTGCTGAGCATGACGTCCTCCAGGTCGGGTGTCGTTCTCCTGTTGCCGCGGGGTCCCGGTTCGTGAGGGGCGAGACGACGAAGAGATGGCCATCCGGGTCGGCGCTCCCGACGACGGCCTGTCGGAGCGCGGGATGGTCCACCAGATCCCGACGCGCTGGCCCCGGCGGGCGGGGCGCCGCCGCAGGAGGGGCGGCTGGACGGGCGACCCGCCGTAGGGCCGACAGGCGCTGCCGCGGCGTGGTGTCGCGGATGCCGAGCAGCCAGCGCACCTCGTCGCGGGTGCACCCGCGCCCGACCAGCTGCGCGACGCGCGCGAGCGCCGGGGAGAGCCCGTCCGGGTCGGGCACGGAAAGCGGGTCCGGGGGCTCCAGGCGGCCGAGCTCGACGAAGGCCTGCTCCCGGCGCCGGCGACGCACCTCGGTCCGCACCCGCATCGCGCCGAGGTTGCGCATCACCCCGGCCAGCCAGCCCCGGTCCGACAGGGGCCGGCCTCGCTCGATGGCCACGAGGAGCGCGGCTTGCACGAGGTCCTCGGCTTCCTGCTCGTCGCGACTGTAGCGACGGGCGGTGGCGACGAGCCGGCGACGGTCCTCCTCGTCCAGTGGGCTGCAAGGCGGGTCCTGCGCCATGGGGCTCCCTCCCGGGAGCTTTGCCCCGTGCGTCCGTGCCGTGCCACCCGGATGGTGCGCGTCAGGCCTCGTCGGTGCCGGTCTCCAGGACCCGCGCCTCGGCCTCGAGCTGCTCGGCGGCGCGTCGGTTCAGGAGGACCACCGCGACCAGCGTGACCGCCACGAACACCGCGGCGCCGAGTACCCCGAGCCGAGCCACGCCCTCGGACTCCACCACGGTCAGGCCCAGGATGAGGGCCAGCCCGGGCACGAGCGGTCCGACGTACCAGGACGGCACCTGGCGCAGGAGGCGCGCCTGATGCTCCAGCTCTCGTCGGTGGGCCGCGAGGTGCTCCCCGGCGAGGCGACTGCCCGCCCGCGGCGGGAGGCGTGAGGGAGCTCCACCGCACGGCCTGCAGCGAGACAGCCCGCAACCACGACGCTTCCGCTGGAGCAGGGTGGACTGTCCAGCGCCACGTCCCGCGCGCCTCGGCCCCGAAGGACAACGGCTCGGCATCGTTCAGGGTCACATCAAGGCCCATGCGCGCTGTGGACGCTCCCCTCCGTCGCTGAGAGGGTCTCGCGGGATCTGCGGTGTTGCAAGTTCGGTTTCGGGTCCAGCCATGGACATCTATCTGCCAGATAGATACGCTGCTGGCATGTCATCCCCGGTCTCTCGCACTCCGTTCGTCCTCCTCGGCCTTCTCTCCTTCGAGCCGATGTCGGGCTACGACCTCAAGGCCACGATCGAGCGGACCGTGGGGCACTTCTGGCAGGAGAGCTACGGCCAGATCTACCCGGCGCTCAAGCGCCTCCACGCCGATGGACTCATCGAGCGCGTCGACCGTTCCCCCTCGGCTCGCAGGCGGAAGGTGTACGGAATCACCGATGCCGGGCGCGCGCGCTTTCGCGCGTGGCTCGACGAGGCCGCGACGGCCAGCCTCGTGCGCAACGAGGTCCTCCTCAAGGTGTTCTTCGCCAGCCTCGCCGACGAGGCGCTGCTGTGCGCCCACCTCACGGACGCCCGGGAACGTGCCCGGCAACAGCGAGGCATGCTCGAGGGGATCCGGGCGGCCATCGCCGACGAGCCCGCGACGGAGCATCAGCGGCGCTGCTGGCTGCTGACCGTGGACCTGGGTCTCCGGAACGCGGCGGCGGCCGAAGCCTGGGCGAACGACGCGCTCGCTCTGCTGGAGAACGCGTGACCCGCATCGTTCTGCTGGTGACGGCGGTCGCCGCCACCGTCGCGCTTCCCCTCCTCCCTGACCATGTCGTGGTGCTGCTGCCGGAGCTCGGGCTGGGGGAGCCGCTCGATGATCTGGTTCGCTACCAGCTCGTCACGCTGATGCTCGCACTGGTGGTCATCGGGATCGCTCGTCTGCTCGTGCCGGGTGGGACCCGCTTCCTACGCGTCGGCCAGCTCGACGCCCCTGTCGTGCCCGTGCCCCTCATCGGGCTGCGCCCCAAGCCCCACGAGACCTGGTGGCACGTGGGTCGGAACTTCGCGGTCATCCTCACCGGGGTCACGGCGCTCGTCATCTACTTCCAGGTGCTGCGCGGGACCGATGTCGGGCTGCTCGCCATGCTGGCCGCGGTGCCGGTGGCGATTCCGCTGGCGGTGAGCAACGCCTTCGTCGAGGAGACGCTCACGCGGTACGCCGTGCTCACCGCCCTGTTCGATCGCTACGGTCCTCGTGTCAGCTACGCGTTCTCCGCGGTGCTCTTCGGGGGCGTTCACTACTGGGGCAAGCCCGGTGGGGTGGTCGGCGTGTTGCTCGCCGGCTTCCTCGGCTGGCTGCTCGCGAAGAGCCTGGGCGAGACCCGGGGCATGGGGTGGGCGTGGTTTCTGCACTTCCTGCTCGACATCGTCATCTTCACCGCGGTGATCGCCACCGCAGGAGTCCGCCCATGAAGACGTGCGTCCAGCGCGGTGTCACTTACGATGCGCACGGTGACCACGGCCCTGCCGTGCTGTTCATCCACCCGGCGTACACCGACGCGCGCGCCTGGCGCGACACCGTCGTGGCTCTCGCCGACTACCGGTGCATCGTCATCGACCTGCCCGGCCACGGTCGAACGGTGTCCTCAGCCGCGGGGGAAGACCCGCCGCCGAGCCTCGCATCCACCCAGGACATCCTCGCCGAGA
>CAZPJM010000336.1:0-5405 GCA_964586865.1 uncultured Enterobacteriaceae bacterium | reverse complement strand
GATGCGCCCGCCCTCGCTCGGTCGCTGGCGCAGCAGGACCTGTGGCTGGAGCAGGAGCGCGTGGTGCTCGACCCGAGGCTGCTGGACGCGATGGACGGGTTGCTTCACCAGCACGCCGACCTATGAAACCGCGTGCGCCAGCTCCATCGCCTCGTCCCGAGAAATCAGCCCGAGGTTCTTCAGGCGATAGGTCGTCGCAAAAGCACCAGACCCAAACCTGTGCATCAACGCCCGGACCTCATCGGTGCCGATCGCCCTGGCCGCACCAAGCAAATCCCGCACACCGTCCTCGGGGAGGGTAAGGGCAACGCCAAACGCTCGTGCCCGAGCAGAGGTTGGCCAGTGCTCCCACTCTCCGTCCATTGCGACTGGGACATCGTCCAAGAGTATATGGCCCAACGCAGTGGCGAGCCCCGTCTCCCTCTTCATCTTGGACGCACCCCTCGGATTGACGTGAACCAAGGCGCGTGCATCGTCGGTGCGCTCCGCAAGGACCGACACGACCGAAGGTACCCCCAGGTCCTGCTCTGGAACCGCGAGACCGTGGGCACTCATCCACTGGGCCAGGTTCGGAAGGGGGTCAGCACCCCAACCGAGCGCCTCCCGTACGACCTCGGCGTACTCGTTCCCTTCCTCCCAAGGTCGTTCGATCGCAGCGGGCCGCGGACGGATCAGGGCCTGCAGCGCCGCCTCCACCGGCCGGTCGGGGAGCAGCTGGGAAGCCTGGAGCACAGCCTCGACATCCGCCACTCGCTCGAGACGCACCAGTCGAAGAACCTGTGTCTCCGCCGTGTGGGGCACATACAGTCCTGCGGCCTGGGCGCGGGCAGCCGAGTCCAGTCGACTGGCCAGTTGAGGCATCTCGCCGCGAATCAGTGCGGCCGTTGGCCGGTGGACCAGCCACTTCCAGTCCTGCTCTCCGGCGTGAAGGGCCTCGGCTTGCCGGTGCAGCTCAAGCAGCCGTCCTTCCCCCGACCTCTCGGCGAGTGCGCGCAGAACCTCCACGACCGCGCCTCTCAAGACCGAGGCGAACCTGTCGGCTGGGACCAGTTCCCGCCCCCGCCGCTCCACGAAGTCCAGGTCTTTCCGCGACGTCGACCACGTTGCGTTGTCCCAGGAGACCTCGGTGTGGCCGGCCAACCGTCGAAACACGATGTTCGGGAGCGCGACGTCTTCAGCAGCGCGTCGCAGCGCGTGGTGATGTCTCCACTCGGAGCGGCGGAGGAACCAGCGCTTCTCTGCGTCGTTGTCGAGCATTGGTGCATTGAGCGTCGCGTCGTACCAAGCAGAGGCATCTGGGACATCGATACCCTTCGAGAACCGAGGGTAAGGGTCCTCGTTGACCAAGCGAAGCCCAACGTCGAGTAGCCACTCGAGCACGGGCAGGAGGCTCCATCGCACGCCGTCGCTCACCCCGCTGTCCGACACGTTGCGGGTCAGGCAGCGGCCAGCCGTCCAAACCTCAAGCTCGCCCCAGGAAAGGTCGCGCTCCATCCGACCACTAGAGTGTGGATCGACACCGAGCGCAACCGAGAGAGCAAACTCTCCCCGTTCACCGAATTGCCGTTGGTACCAGTCGTTCATTCCCATGAAGAAGGAAGCCTCCGCTGCCGACGGAGCCGGCGCTTCTCTCGAGCACTAATCATGCCTTCATCTTCGAGCTTGTTCAGCACACGCTCATCGACCTCACCGCCGATAACCGGGAAGCCGTGCCAGGCGTCTTCGCCGGCGCGCGGCGAAGGGTGTGCGCAGAAGCACCAGCTCCCGGACGCTGCCCACAGCTTGTTGGCGCCGACGCCGTCAACCTCGACCGCCTTCTCCAGCAGATCCTGCGGCGTCGCATCAGGCATGTCCGTAGGGCACAAGGACCCGAAGCCCTTCGGGTACTTATGCTTCTCTGGGTACGGCACGTAGACGCGAGGCATCCTTGCTCTTCTATCGACCGGGGCGCGGCCTTGGCCACCCTGCCGGTGGCGGCACGATACCCCAGACGCTACCGCGAGCGCTGCTTCACCTTCCTCAACCCCATCGTCACCGCCGCCCGGCTCACCCGGAGCAGGAGCAGGAGCGCCCGGTGCTCGATGCCAGACTGCTGGACGCGATGGACCAGATCCTCGCCGAGTCTCGTTGACGCGGGCCTTCATGAGGGATGCGGTCTACCCCTGGCCCTTCCAGACCTCCCCGGCAGCCGTGCGACCAGCCGGTCCAACACCACCGCCAGGGCCTGGTCGATGGAAGTCCCATCCGGTGCCGGGGCGTAGCGGGGCGAGGGGGGGCGAATAAGGCGGTGTAAGCCCTCGGGGCCGGAGGCGTTCCTTGGCCATGCTGAACCTGCTCCTCACGGCCCTGGCCCTCGCGGCGCCCGTCCCCTCCCCGGAGCCCCTCTGGGAGGCGGTGCCGCCCGCCCCCATGTCCACCGTGGAGCCGGCCGCCGTCGCCCATGGCGGCGATGTGGTGGTCGTGGCTGGCATGTCCGGCCGCGTGGAGGCCTGGGACACGGCCACCTGGACCCGCCGGTGGGAGGCGGGCGTCAGCCCCCGGCCCGCCCGCGGGGTGGCGCTCCTGGATGGGTCGACGGTGGTCATCGGCGACGACGAGGGCAGGGTCCACCTGCTCGACCTGCGGGACGGGCAGATCCGCCAGCAGCTCGGGCCCATCGCCGGGTGGATCTCCGACGTGGCGGTCTCGGCCGACGGAACCTCGGTCGCCGCCACGACCCTCGACGGGGCCCTGGGCCTGTGGCGCCTGCCCGGGGCGGCTCCGGTCCACCTGCCCGGCTTCGACGTCCCGCGGTCACCACCTCCGAGCGACAGCTTCTTCGACCTTCCCGGGCCCGGAGGCGGGGGGGCACCGCTGCAGGGCGAGCCGTCCGGCGATCCTGCCACGGCCGCCCGCCGCCTCGAGGCGGTGACCTTCCTGCCCGATGGGGACCTGCTCGTCGCCGGGGACTTCCGGGACGGCGGCGCGCTCGTGTGGGTGGACCCCGACACGGGCTCCCGACGGACGCTGGCGGCGAGCGAGGGGGCGGGCCCCTTGCACCCCCGCAGATTCGGCCACCGGCTGGCCATCGCTCCGGATGCCACGACGGTCGCGCTGGCGTGGTGGGGCGGGGGCCTGGACCTCCTCGACGTGGCGACCGGACAACGCCGTTGGGGCACCCGCATCTCGGCGCGCAACTGGGCCGGGCCCGTGACCTTCACCTATGATGGCGAGGGAATCATCGTGGCGTCCCCCGAGGCCCTCGTCCATCTGGATGCCGGCACCGGCCGAGAGCGCGCCCGCGAGGAAGGGCGGTTCAACAGCGACCTGGACCTGGCCCCCTCGGGCACCCAGCTCGTCCTCGTGCGTTACCCCCAGGCCCGGCTGCGCCGCCTGGACCCCTCCGGCCTGACCCGGCAGGATCCAGGTCCCACCCGTGATGCGGTCGTGGACCACCTGGCCTGGTCCCCCGATGGCCGGCTCCTCGCCACCGGTTCCTCGTACAGCGAGGGGGTGGTACTCCGCGACGCCGGCACGGGAGCCCCCACGGCCCGCCTTCCCTGGCCGTGCACCGGGCTCGGTGGCATCCGGTTCGACCGGGCGGGACGGTACCTGCTGCTGTCGTCCTGCGACTACGAGGTCGGGGTGACCGTCTTCCGCGTCGCCGATGGCAAGCCCTTGAAGGGCCTCTCGGGCCTGGCCACCAACGGCGAGGGCTGGTTCACCGCCGACGGCCAGCACCTCCTGGTCCTCGATGCCTTCGCGGGGATGGCGCGGGCGTGGACGGTCCCCAAGGGCCGACAGGTTCCCCTCGGCGCCGTCCCCGAGCGCTGGCACACCCCCGCCGGCACCGAGGATCGCGACGTGGCGCTGGCCCAGTGGGGCTACCGGTCGAGCCTGACCACCCACTGGCTCAACCGGGGGCGGCCCTCGGGCGGCGTGTCCGACCCCCCCGACGCCTCGGCCTCGTTCGGCGGCTTCACCCTGGATGGCCAGGACGCCGCCTCGCTCGCGGAGCAGCAGGTGTACGTGTACCGAGACCGGCGAATCCGGACCCACCTGGACGTCGGCCCCTACGCCTCCGCGGTCGCCATCGCTCCGGACGGCAGCCGGGTGGCGGTCGGGTACCGGGACGGCCGGGTGCGGGTCTACACCACGCCCTGACCGCGCCGGGACGGCCGCCGGGCGCGACGGCATCCCGACGGTCCCCATCAGCACCGGGAAGCCTCCCGATGCATGGCGTCCTGGTTGCTCCTGCAACACGGTTGCAATAGGACCGGCCCGGTCGTCCGCAGACCCGCGTGACCCGGCCCCTTCACGCACCTCCTCCCGGCATCGGAGCGCTTCCATGAGAGCCCCCTGGGCGGTCCTTCTCCTCGTGAAGCGCCGCGTGCTCGTCGTGGACGAGGAGTAGATCCTGCCATGTCCAGGGACGATCCCGAGCTGGACTTCGCCGCCGTCGCCGAGCCCTGGGCCTGGGACGAGGTCGCGTCGGGCTACTCGGATGCCCTCGCCGGCCCGTTCGCGCACTACGCGGACCACGCCATCCGCCTCGCCGGCGTGGCGCACGGCGATCGCGTCCTCGATGTGGCGGCGGGCCCGGGCACCCTGACCCTCCGCGCCGCCCGCATCACCACCGTCGATGCCCTCGACTTCTCGGCCGGCATGCTGGCGCAGCTCGAGGCCCGGGCGGATGCCGAGGCCCGGCCCCGCCTCCGCCTGCACCAGGGCGACGGGCAGGCCCTGCCCTTCGAGGATGCACGCTTCGACAGGGCCTTCTCCATGTTCGGCCTCTTCCTCTTCCCCGACCGGGCCAAGGGGTTCAGCGAGCTCGCGCGGGTGGTGCGGCCCGGGGGTTCGGCGGTGGTCTCGAGCTGGCAGCCCCAGGACCACAGCCCGGCCCTGCGGGTGATCAACGCCGAGCTGCAGGCCGCATCCGGGGCCGCCTCGGAGGACCCGGCCCCGGCCCCCCTGTCCGACCCGGTCACCTTCGCGACCGAGATGCGAGCCGGTGGATTCACCGAGGTGGAGGTGCACGAGGCGACCCACGCCTGGGAGGTGCCGAGCCTCGATGCCCTGTGGCGGGGGATGGAGCGGGCGCATGTGGGCCTGGCCATCGCACGCCGCCAGCTCCCTCCGGCCCACTACGCCGACCTGTGCCATCGGATCCCATCCCGTCTCGACGCCGAGCTCGGCGAGGGGCCGCAGCAGCTCGTGATGCCCGCATGGCTGGCGCTGGGGAGGCGCTAGCAGTCTGTGACGCAAGCTCCCATCGCCCGGCCCGCCCGCCGGCTTCTCAGCGTCGTCCCGTCGTCGGTCACTTGGCCAGCCAAGCTCCCTCCTAGCTCCTAGCTGCGAAACCCGCGTCCTGGACCGGACTCGGTCCCTTTGCATCACAGCCTGCTAGCCCGGATCCCTCATGACGA
>CAZPJM010000335.1:3165-5432 GCA_964586865.1 uncultured Enterobacteriaceae bacterium | reverse complement strand
GACCCCGCGCCCCCGCCGCCCGCCGCCCCGCCCGAGGCCGGGCCGGGCGCCACCTGGGTGGGTCCCGACGACCCCGGAGGCGAGCGGGTCGAGCGGGTCCTCCTGGTGGGGGCGAGCAGCATCCAGTACCACCTGGGCATCGAGCTCGAGCGCCACCTGGAGGCCACCTACCCCGGCGTGGTCGTGGAGCGGCTGGGCAAGCTCGGCACCGGCCTCGTGCGGGACGACGTCTTCGACTGGCCCGCCGAGATCGCCCGCCTCCAGGAGGCCCATCGTCCGGATCTGGTGGTGCTGCAGTTCGGCGGGAACGACGCCCAGAGCTTCCGCACCCCCGAGGGGCGGATCCCCTTCGGCACCGAGCGCTGGGATGCCCGCTACCAGGAGCGCCTCGCCGCGCTGGCCACCGCCATCCAGGACCGGGGTGCGCGCGCGGTCTACCTGGGCATGCCGGTCATGCGCGACGAGGGCTTCGCCGGGCGCATCGCCCGGGTGAACCGGGTGACGCAGGAGGCCGCCCGGGTGGCTGGCGCGGGCTTCGTGGAGACCTGGACCCTCGCCAGCCAGCCCGATCGCTCCTACCGGGTCGAGGTCCGCTTCGAGGGCGAGCGGGGGCGGATGCGCCTTCAGGACGGGGTCCACTACACCCGGCTCGGGGCCCGCTACGTGGCGCACGGCCTGGCCCCCCGGCTGGAGCAGCAGGCCCCCTTGGTGGTCGGCGACGAGGAGCTGGCCGTGGTGGTGCGGCGCGAGATCCGCAGCGCCGCCCGGGACAAGGTCGTGCCCTACCTGGCCTTCGTGCCCCGGGACGTGCCCGACCCGGGCGTGCCGGCCCTCCTGCTCCTCCACGGGGCCTGGGACGGCTACACCGCCTGGTCGGACCACGCCCACCGCGAGCTGCAGCGCCTGGCCGAGGCCCACCAGGTGATCCTGATCTGTCCCGACGGCGAGCCCTTCGGGTGGTACCTGGACAGCGAGCGGGTGGCCGGCAACCGCATCGCGACCCACCTGGTCGAGGAGGTCGTCCCCGACGTCCGCGAGCACCTGCCCACCGACGGCCGCCTGGGTGTGATGGGCCTGTCCATGGGTGGGCACGGCGCCCTCGTCACCGCGCTCCGTCACCCGGGCCTGGCCATCTCGGTCTCCTCGCTGAGCGGCGCCGTGGATCTCTCCCACGCCCGGAGCCGCAAGCAGCTCGTGGCGCTCCTCGGCCCCTACGAGGAGGACCCGGAGGCCTGGCATGCGTGGTCGGCCCGCCACCTGCTCGCGGCCCACCCCGAACGGGCCCGGGCGCTCCACCTGCGCCTGCACACCGGCGACGCGGACCAGCGGTGGACGGCCCCCAACCGGGCCCTCCACGCCCAGCTCGAGGCCGACGGGATCCCCCACGTCTGGGAGGAGGTGGAGGGCGGCCACACCTGGGAGGTCTGGACCGCCGCCCTGCCGGAGCACGTGGCCTGGCACGCCGGGCACCTGCACGCCGCGCCTCGCCCCGAGCCGGCGCCCTCCTCCCCCGCTGTGGATCGGCCCGCGACCCCGACGCCCGCGCCCTCGCCGGGGCCCTGAGTCGGGCGCTGGTAGGCTCGCTCCGGAGGGTCCATGGCCAAGGGCACCCAGCGGCAGCTTCGCGAACGCGTCCTCGAGGAGCTCGAGGAGGTGGACCCCACCTGGGCGGCCCAGCTCCGGGAGCTCCGCACCACCGAGCCCCAGGCCTTCCGCAAGGCCATGATCCGCGTCGATGTCGCGCTCTCGGCGCGTCTGGGGCGACCGACCTCCCTCTCCATGCGTCCCAAGCGCTTCGGCGGCGACGAGGATCCGGTCCTGGTGCGCCGCGTCCAGGAGCTCCGTCGTCACCAGCGGCAGGCGGAGCGCCAGATCGTCCTACCCCCCTCCCAGTGGGTGGCCGAGAACGTCTCGGAGGAGCCCCCCGAGGATCCGGACGAGGAGGGGCCGTTCGCCCGCAAGGCCCGGGAGCGCCTCGCCGAGGGCCCGCAGAAGAGCCAGGGCAGCGCCCCACCCCCCGACGAGCCCGACTGGGGCACCCGCAGCGGCACCTTCCGGCAGGACCGCACCCCCCTCGCCGAGGACCGGGATCGGCCCCCTGCCGAGGGCGGGCGGATCCGTGGCCGCACTCCCAAGGACGAGTCCGGCCCCATCATCGCCGAGGGCGGGCGGATCCGCGGACGCGCCCCCAAGGACGAGTCCGGGCCCATCGTCGCCGAGGGCGGGCGGATCCGCGGACGCGCCCCCAAGGACGAGTCCGGGCCCAT
>CAZPJM010000335.1:0-3065 GCA_964586865.1 uncultured Enterobacteriaceae bacterium | reverse complement strand
CGTCGCCGAGGGCGGGCGCCCGGGCCGTCGGGCCCCCCTCGATCGCCCCGATCTCTCGGCGGTCGAGGGGGACGCGGCCGGCCCGGACCTGTCGGTGCTCGACGGGACCGTGGCCCAGGTCCGGGGGCGCCTGGACACCGGCGAGCACGATGCGCACCTCGACGCCCTCGAGGCGGCCGAGCGCGCAGGGAAGGCCCGCAAGGGCGTCCTGAAGGCCCTCGCCGCCCGCCGCTGACGCGCCGGGGGCGTCGTCAGTCGAGGCGGTAGTAGGCGTGGTCGTCGGACCGGCCCACCGCCAGGCGGTCCCCGAGCGGGCTCACCGCCAGGTCGAGGACCGGCCGGTCGAAGAGGAGACGGTCCACCTCGGCGCCGGTGGCATCCAGGCGGATCACGTCGGCGCCGAAGCCGGCCTCGACCGCCACCACGACCCCACCCCGCTCGCCGCCGTCGTCCAGGTCAACGAGCGGCCCGTCGAGCTCGAGGGTCCAGGCCTCGCCCTCGGCGTCCAGGGCGACCAGCTGCTCGCCGCCGCGCTCGCCCACGTAGAGCAGGCCCTCGGTGGCGTCCCAGGCGAGGACGTCGCCCGCCACCCCCACCGGCGCGGGCTCGCCGTCCAGGAGGGACCAGACGCCGGAGGGCCCGGCCACGTAGAGGTGGTGGGCCCCGTCGGCCAGGGCCAGGTGCAGGTTGCCGTCGCAGGCGACCTCGGGCGGGAGGAGGACGCTGTCGACCAGGTGGCCGTCGTCGTAGGTCCGGACCTCGCAGCGGTCCCCCTCGGTGCGACGCAGGGCCACGAAGCCGTCGCGATCGAGGATGCGGGCCTGCTGCACGCCATGGACCAGGAAGGCCTGGCTGGCGAAGGGATTCTCGACCGGCACCATGTGGACGAGGGGGGCCGCCACCAGCAGGGAGGTGAGGGTGAGCTCGCGGTCGTCGGTGCCGTCCTGGACCCGCCCGGGCTGGAGGTCCAGGTCGAAGAAGACCGAGCCGGTGTCCAGGTGGACGCCGCAGGTCATGCCGAGCATGCCGGTGGTGGCCCGGCCATCGCCGAGGGCGAAGCCGTGGGCCGTCGCGTCGATGGTGGCGGTGACGGTGGTGCGGTCGCCCTCGGGCCAGGTGGAGGTCGTGGTGCCATCGACCGTGCCCAGGACCTGATCGTCGGAGAGACCCGAGCCGGCCTGGCCAGCGCAGGCAGCGGCGAGCAGCAGCGGGACGAGACGGCGGACCATGAAAACCTCCGGAGGCGCACGCAATGTAGTCGACCCATCGGGCCTTCCGCACGCCGGTACAAGCAGGGTGGCTCACGGGATCCGGGTGTTCACCCCGGAGGACGGGCCCCCGATGGGCGGGGCGCGCTTCCGCGGAGCTGCCCGGTCCCGCGTGCCGGCGGCGCACGCGGCGGGGTGGGGGGCCGTGATACCGGCGCCCCATGCTGCGCGTCCTGGAGCTGTTCGCGGGGATCGGCGGGGCGGCCACGGCGCTCGGCGCGGCCGCCCGGGTGGTGCTGGCGGTGGACCAGGACGCCGCGGCCCGGGCCACCTACGCCCGCCGCTTCGGCAGCGCCCCGGTCCCGCGCAACCTGCACCACGTCAAGCCGGCCTTCTTCGATGGACTGGACGCCGATCTGTGGTGGATGTCGCCGCCCTGCCAGCCCTACACCATCCGCGGGCACCAGAGGGACTTGGAGGACCGTCGCAGCCAGGCCTTCGTCCGGATCTGCGCCGCCCTCGACGTCCACCGCCCGCGCTTCATGGGGCTGGAGAACGTCCCCTGGTTCCAGGGCTCGGAGAGCGAGGCGCTCCTCCTCGAGACCCTGGGGGCGGCCGGCTACGCGGTGCGGACGACCGTGCTCTGCCCCACGTCCCTCGGGGTGCCCGCCGAGCGGCGTCGGTACTACCTGGTCGCCTCCCGGGAGGGCCTGGCGCCCCCGAGGCCGCCCACGGGGCGCGTCCATGCCCTGGCCAGCTACCTGGACCCGTCGCCCGCCGCCGATCTGGAGGTCCCGGAGGCGCTTCAGCGTCGCTACGACGGGGCGCTGCACATCGTGGACGCCCAGGATGCCGGCGCGGTGACCAAGTGCTTCACCGGCGCCTATGGCCGCTCGCCGGTCCACGCGGGCAGCTACCTGCGCCAAGGCCCGACGCTGCGCCGCTTCTCGCCGGCGGAGATCGGCCGGACCCTGGGCTTGGGCGAGGTGCCCTTCCCGGAGGCGCTTCCCCGGCAGGCCCGCTACAAGCTGGTGGGCAACAGCCTCTCGGTGCCGGCGGTGCGCCACGTGCTCGAGGCCCTGCCCCCCCTCGCGACCGGACTCCCATGAGGGGTGCGGACTACCGCCGCCGACCGTGGGGTCGCCAGCGCCCCGGGTGGACCAGATCCAGGTGGCCGTCCGGGCTGTCCACGGTGGAGGAGCGGAGCCGGACCGGCGCCGGCGGATCCCCGAGCTCCTCGGCGGCGATCCGGGCCAGGACGCGCCGCCCGTCGGTGGAGTGGCGGCCGCGCCCCACCACCACCCGCAGGTAGGCCAGCGGCAGGGCCTCCTCGGAGAGGGCGTCACGGAGTCGCTGGCAGGCCTGCCGCGCCAGGGCGCCGTCGAGCCCGTGCAGGTCCACCCGCACCACCCGGTCCCGGGGCGCCCCGCGTCCCCACACCCGGCGCTCGGTGGTGATCCGGCGATGGGCCCTCCAGGGCGCCCGATCCGCCCAGGGCAGCGCGCGGGCCGCCACCTCGATGGGGCCGAGGCGCTCCCGGAGACCCTGGCAGGCGCGGGTCGTCCACCGGCTCACCGGCGGTCCAGGGTGGGCTCAGTCGTCATTCTCGCGGTCCCGGGAGCGCCGCATCCGGCTCATCAGGTCGTTGACGCTGCGTCCGCCGCGGGTGGGGGTGTCGTCCCGGGGCCCACGACGGGGGGCGCCCCGGTCCTTCAGGCGGCGCTTGAGGAGGTCGGCCCCGCTCTCGCCGGGTCCAGCCTCGTCGTCGGCGGGGGGACCGCCCGGGCGCTGGGGAAGGCCGCGCCCCGGGGGCGCCCTGCGGGGACCCCCTCCCGGTCGGGGGCCGCCACCCGGCGG
>CAZPJM010000334.1:0-5433 GCA_964586865.1 uncultured Enterobacteriaceae bacterium | reverse complement strand
CGCGGGCGCTGCCGTGGCCCTGCTCGGCGGCGGCCTGGCCGTCGGGGGCGCGGTGCTCGAGTCGCGCTTTCGGGACGACCCCTACCTGGACGACCGCTACGGCGCGTGCGGCCGGGGCCAGCCCTGCTGGGCCGATGCCCGCTCCGACGCCATCGCCGCCGATGCCCGCCGCGCCAACGCCCTCTACCTGTCGGGCTACAGCCTGGTGGGGATCGGGGTCGGCATCGCGGGCATCCACGTGGCCGTCGCCGTGGCCGGCGAAGGCGGCGGCGTGCGGCTCCGGGGGCGGTGGTGAGCCGGGTCCTGCCGCTTCTCGTGGGGCTCGGGCTCTCCGGGTGCTGGGTCACCTCGGGCGAGGTCGCCGACAAGCTCTCGGCCGTCCCCGACACCGACGTCGACACCGACGAACCCATCGACCTGGGCCCCCTGGAGGTCCGGGGCCTCGCCCCCACCATCGGCACCGACGCCGGGGGGCTCGAGGTCACCGTGGACGTGGGCACCCTGGACCCGGACGACGTCGAGGTGAGCTTCGGCGGCGTGCCCGCCACCCTGGTGCGGGCCTCGGCCCAGGAGGTCGTGGTCGAGACCCCCGCGGTCACCATCGAGGGCGCCGTGGACGTGGTGGTGGAGTCGGCCGACCGTCGGGAGCGGGCCGAGGGGGCCTTCTACTACTGGGCCGATGGGACCGACCGGCCCGGCCTCGTGGGCGTCGTGGAGAACCTGGACTACGATCGCGGCTACGACCTGGGCGTGGGCCCCCGCTACCGCTCGGCGCGGCTGCTCTACGTGGAGCCCGTGGACTTCGCCTGGTGGCAGCTCTACACCGGCGTGCTCGACACCTGCGTCCGGGACCACGTGCGCGAGGGCCCCTCCCTGTCCATCCTGGCCCCGGGCGTGGCCGAGGTGGTCCTCTCCGGTCCCGAGACGGACTGGACCCTCACCCCCGACGACGAGGGCGAGCTCTTCCTCTACCCCCTCGAGGAGGGGTGGTTCCCCCCTGGCGCCGAGCTGGACCTCTCCCAGGTCGCAGGCGACCGGGGCTGGCCCGCCCTCGACCTGCAGGGCGCCGTGGCCCTCCCCGACGACGGCTTCCGCCTGGTCGAGCCCGCCCTCGACGCCTCCCGCGCCGAGGTGCCCCGCAGCCCCACCCTGCGCTGGACCGGCGGTACCCCCGGCGACTACGTCCTCGTCGAGATGCTGCGCTTCGACTTCCTGGGCGACCGGGTCGACGAGGTGACCTGCGCCCTCTTCGACGATGGCGAGCACCGCGTGCCGGGCGGCGTGTGGAGCGGGTGGGATCCGGTGTTCGCCCCCGCCGTCACCTTCCGGATCAGCCGCGTCCGCCGCGGTGGCGCCACCCTGCCGTTCAACCGGGCCCGGGTCGACGTCTACGGCCTGCACACCTGGTACGGCGAGGGTGCGCAGGGCTTCTGATGGCATCCGTCACCCTGTCCGGCCTGAAGAAGTCGTACGGGGCCACCGAGGTCCTGACCGGCGTGGACCTCGACGTGGTCGACGGCGAGTACGTGGTGCTGGTGGGGCCGTCGGGGTGCGGCAAGTCCACCCTCCTCCGCTGCATCGCCGGGCTCGAGGACATCACCGCCGGCGAGCTCCGCATCGGGGATCGGGTGGTCAACGATCTGGGTCCTCGGGCCCGCGATGTGGCCATGGTCTTCCAGAGCTACGCGCTCTACCCCCACATGACCGTCCGCCAGAACATGGGCTTCGCCCTCTCGGTGGCCCGGCGCCCCAAGGCCGAGATCGCCGCCGCCGTGGACGAGGTCGCCGCCCTCCTGGATCTGGTCCCGCTCCTCGATCGGACCCCCGCCCAGCTCTCGGGGGGGCAGCGTCAGCGGGTCGCCATGGGGCGCGCCATCGTGCGTCGTCCGGCCGTCTTCCTCTTCGACGAGCCCCTCTCGAACCTCGACGCCTCGCTCCGCCACCACATGCGGGTCGAGCTGAAGCGCCTGCACCGCCGCCTGGGCACCACCGTCTTCCACGTCACCCACGACCAGGTCGAGGCCCTCACGCTGGCCGACCGCATCCTGGTCCTCGAGGGTGGCGTCGTCCAGCAGGTGGGCACCCCGCGCGAGCTCTTCGACACCCCCGCCAACACCTTCGTGGCCACCTTCATCGGCTCGCCCAGCATGGCGCTGCTGCCGGCCACCGGCCTGGGGGCCACCTCGCGGCTGGAGGGCGTGGAGGGGGTCGTGCCCGTGCCCGCCGAGGGCCCCTACCTGCTCGGGGTGCGCCCCACCGACGTGCGCCTCGGCGAGGGGCCGCTCCACGGTCGGGTCGACGTGGTGGAGTCGCTGGGCGCCGAGGCCCTGGTCCACGTCGAGCTCGGCCCCAAGGTCCGGATCGTGGCCCAGGTCCCCGAGCCCTGCGGGCTCTCCGGCGAGGACACGGTCCGGCTCGCCCTGGGGGTGGTGCACCGCTTCGACGCCGAGAGCGGGCGGCGCCTGGAGGGGTCGTGATCCGGTGCTGGGGGGAGGGGATCGCCGTGCTGGCGGTCCTGCTCGGCATCGCCCTGCCCGGCGTGTCCCGCGCGGCCGAGGTGGTGGTGTGGCACGCCTACACCGGCGCCGAGGAGGTGGCCCTCCAGCGGGCCGCCCGGGCCTTCGAGGCCGACAGCCCGCACCGGGTGCGGCCGGTGTGGGTGAGCTTCGGGGCCTTCGACAGCAAGCTCGAGACCGCGGTGCCCCGTGGCAATGGTCCGGACCTCTTCCTCTCGGCCCAGGGCAACCTGGGGAAGTGGGCCGCCATGGGCCTCCTCGAGCCCCTCCCCGAGGCCCCCGTCGGCCACCGGGCCCCCGCGGTGCGCGCCCTCACCCACCAGGGCCAGGTCTACGGGCAGCCCCTGTCCTTCAAGTCGGCGCTCCTCCTGTACGACCCGTCGGTGGTCCCCACCCCGCCCCCCACCACCGACGCGCTCCTCGCCGCGGTGGACGCCCTCACCCACGACGGCCGCTACGGCCTCGTCTACGAGGTGGCCACCCCCTACTTCCACGCCCCCTGGATGCACGGCTTCGGCGGCGCCGCCCTCGATGCCCGAGGGGCCCCCGCCCTGGACACCCCCGCCCAGGTGGCGGCCCTGGACTTCGCCCGGGCCCTCGGCGCCCGCATGCCCCTCCAGCCCACCGGCGAGAAGGTCAGTCGGCTCTACGACGAGGGCCGGGCGGCCATGGTCATCAATGGCCCCTGGATGGTGGCCGACGTGGACCGCCCGGTGGCCGCCGCCCCGCTCCCCATCGTCTCGGAGACCGGGGAGCCGGCCCGCCCGTACCTCACCGTCGAGGCCGCCTTCGTGGCGCACGGCGCCCGCAGCCCCGACGCCGCCCGGGCCTTCGCGGCCTTCCTGGCCGGGCCGGAGGGAGCTCGGATCCGCCGCGATCTGGCGGGTCAGGCCGTCACCGCCGCCGCGGTCCCGCCCTCGGATCCCATCCAGCGCGCCCAGCTCGCCCAGGCGGCCGTCGCGGTGCCCCTGCCCACCGATCCAGACGTCCAGTCGGCCTGGGAGGGGGTGGCGCGGGCCCTGCGACAGGTGCTCCGTGGCACCGCGCCGCCCGCGGTGGTCGCCGCCGCGGCCCAGGAGCACGTCCGGGTCCTCTCCCGTCCCCCGCCGCCCCCCGCCGCGGTCTGGCCCTACGCCGTGGCGGTGGTGCTGCTGGGCGTGGGCGGGCTCGGGTGGCTCGGGTGGCGCCTCTCGGATTCGGGCCTCCGCGCCCGTCTGCGGGCCCACGCGGTCGACTACCTGTGGGTGGCCCCGGCGGCCCTGGCCCTGCTCCTGCTCGTGATGGTGCCCTTCCTGACCGGGGCGGCCGTGGCCTTCTTCGCCCACGACGCCGGCTCCTGGCGCTTCGTCGGCCTGGCCCACTTCCTCGACATCCTGCTCGCGCGCGACTGGCCCATCACCTCGCCCATGAGCTTCTTCTTCACCCTGGCCGTCACGGTCCTGTGGACGGTCACCAACGTGGTCCTCCACGTGGCCCTGGGCATCGCCCTGGCCCTGCTCCTGCGGGAGCCCTGGGTGCGGCTGCGGGCGATGTGGCGGGCGCTGCTCATCCTGCCCTGGGCCGTGCCCAACTACATCACGGCCCTCATCTGGCGGACCCTCTTCGATGCCCAGGCCGGCGCCATCAACCAGCTCCTCGGCTGGCTCACCCTCCAGGACGGCGCGGCCTCCATCGACTGGTTCGCCCGGTTCGCCACCGGCTTCACCGCCAATCTGGTGACCAATACCTGGCTCGGCTTCCCCTTCATGATGGTGGTGACCCTGGGGGCGCTGCAGAGCATCCCCCGCGACCTCGAGGAGGCCGCCGAGGTCGACGGTGCCAACGCCGTGCAGCGCTTCCTCCACGTGACCTGGCCCATGCTCCGGCCCGCCCTCCTCCCGGCGGTCATCCTGGGCTCGGTGTGGACCTTCAACATGTTCAACGTCGTCTACCTGGTGAGCGCCGGCCAGCCCGACGGGAGCACCGAGATCCTCATCTCGGAGGCGTACCGGTGGGCCTTCAGCCGCGGCAACCGCTACGGCTACGCCGCCGCCTACGCGGTGCTCATCTTCGGGGTGCTCCTGATCTACAGCCGCGGCGCCAACCGCCTGGCCGGCCGGAAGGTGCTCTGATGGCCCGCGCCCCCTCGCCCCTCCGCGTCGCCGCGGTCCACGCCGCCCTGGTCGTGATCACGCTGATCACGCTCTACCCGGTCCTGTGGGTCCTCCGGATGGCCCTGTCGCCGAGCCAGCAGTTCGCGGCCGATCCCACGCTGCTCTCGGGGGGCTTCACCCTGCTCAACTTCGTGGATGTGGTCTGGACCTGGGACGGCGGCACCTGGCTGTTCGGCTGGCAGCTCTTCAACAGCCTGGTGGTGGCGGCGGCGACGGCGCTGGTGGGGCTCGCCCTCTCCACCACCGCCGCCTACGCCCTGTCGCGCTGGGCCTTCCCCGGGCGCGACGCCGGCCTGCAGGCCTTTCTGGTCACGCAGATGTTCCCCGGGGTGGTCATGGCCATCCCGCTCTACATCCTGCTGGACGCGCTGGGGCTCCTGGACAGCCTGGTGGGCCTGGTGCTCGTCTATGCCACCACCAGCGTCCCCTTCAGCGTCTTCACCCTCAAGGGCTACTTCGACACGCTGCCCGTGGCGCTCGAGGAGGCGGCCCTGCTGGACGGCGCCAGCCGGTGGACCACCTTCTGGCGGATCCTGCTGCCCCTGGCCCGCCCGGCCCTGGCGGTCACCGGCCTCTTCTCGTTCATGACGGCCTGGAACGAGTACATCCTGGCGGCCACGCTGCTGGGCGATCCGCGGGCCTTCACGCTGCCGGTGGTGCTCCAGCGCTACGTGGACGACCACGGCACCGAGTGGGGGGCCTTCGCGGCGGGCGCCCTGCTGGTGAGCGTCCCGGTGGTGGCTCTCTTCTTCGCGCTGCAGCGC
>CAZPJM010000333.1:0-5469 GCA_964586865.1 uncultured Enterobacteriaceae bacterium | reverse complement strand
GGGCCTTGGCCTCGGCGGCGAGGCGGCGGGCCAGGGCGGCCGGGTCCTCCTGGGGGGGCGCGGGCGCGTCCTGGCGGGCCGGTGCGTTCATCGGTGTGGGGGGCAGGTCGCTGTCCACGTCCGAGGGGTCCCGCGGGGGCGGGGGGCGCACCGTGTCCGCCTCGTCAGAGTCACCCTGGCCCGGCATGGACGGGATCATCGAGCGCGGATCCGGCGCGTCGGTGGGGTCGTGCTCGCCGTCCTTGGGATTCGCCATGGTCTCCTCGGGTCAGGACCCCGTTCTAGCCTCCGTGGGGAGGCCCCCGAGGTCAGGAGCTTGCAACGACGTGCAGGCGGGGATCGACGCGAGGGGTCGGGCGGGGAGGGGATGGAGCGGCGCGCGGTCCGACGTGGGGTCGGATGGGGGAGGCGGGTTAGACCGGCCCGCTGGAGGGTCCATGGACGCGGTCCGGCGCGCGGCGCGACTGTGGCAGGCCCGGACGACGCCGGTGCTGGCGCTGGTCCGTCATGGCCGGACGGCCTGGAACGCATCCCGACGCTTCGTGGGCCGCACCGACGTCCCCCTCGACGCGGTGGGGCGGGCCCAGGCCATCACCCTGGCCGAGCGGCTGCCCGGCCCCTTCCACGCCGTCTACGCCTCGCCCCTCCTCCGCGCACGCGACACGGCCGCGGCGGTCGATCCCGCCCCCCGGGTGGTGGAGGATCTGGCCGAGCTGGACCAGGGAGAGCTGGAGGGCCTGGACGGCGCGACGGCGCTGGCCCGCTTCCCGGACTTCTTCGCCGCCTGGCAGGCCGATCCCGAGCGGGCGCCCGTGCCCGGCGGCGAGACCCTGGGCGCCCTCCGTGCACGGGCCCGCCGCGCCCTGGAGGGAATCGCCATTCGGCACGGGCCCGGCCAGGTCGTGGGCGTCTTCACCCACCAGATGGTCATCGCCAGCCTCACCTGCGACGCCCTCGGCCTCCCGCTGTCCGAGTGGCGCTTCCACCGGGTGGGCAATGCGGCGGTCACGGCCCTCGTCCCCACCGGCGACGGCTTCGACCTGGTCGAGCAGGACATCCGGCTGGCGCCCGAGCCCGGGGAGGTCCCGGGTGCGTGACGAGGCCGGACCCGAGCAGGGCGAGCGGGTGCTGGTGGTGGAGGCCGGCGAGATCAGCCGCGAGGCGGTGCGGCGCGCCCTGCGGGCCGATGACCGCGAGATCTACCTGGCGGCCACCGCGCGGGAGGGCCTGGACGCCCTGCACGACCTCGCCCCGGACATCGTGCTGTGCAACCTGGATCTCCCCGATCTGACCGGGCCGCGGGTCGTCGAGGTCTTCCGGGAGCGCTCGGGGGCCCCGGTGCTGGCCCTCTCCAGCCTCCCCACCGTCCCCGAGGCCGTGGCGGCGGTGCGCCGCGGCGCGCTGGACCTGCTGGCCGTTCCGGAAGACGTGGGGCGGCTGCCCGATCTGCTGCGCCGCGCCCTCCACGAGGTCCGCACCGCCCGCGCCCTCGAGGCCGCCCGCGAGGAGCTCCGCGACCGATACGGCTTCTCCCACATGCTCACCCGCAGCCCGCGCATGCTCCAGGTCTTCGACCAGGTGCGCCGGGTCGCGGGCACCGACGCCACCGTCCTCGTCCGCGGCGAGACCGGCACCGGCAAGGAGCTCATCTCGAGCGCGATCCACCAGCGGAGCCACCGGCGCGACGCCCCCCTCATCTCGGTCAACTGCGGCGCCTTCACCGAGACCCTGCTCGAGAGCGAGCTCTTCGGCCACGAGCGAGGCTCCTTCACCGGGGCGGTGGGGCGTCGGGAGGGGCTCTTCGAGATGGCCGACCGGGGCACCCTCTTCCTCGATGAGCTCGGCGAGACCACCCTCAACGTGCAGGTCAACCTGCTGCGGGTCCTGGAGGAGATGGCCTTCCGGCGGGTGGGCGGGCGCGAGAAGGTGCACGTGGACGTGCGCATCATCGCCGCCACCAATGTGGACCTGGAGGAGGCGGTGGAGGCCGGGCGTTTTCGCGAGGACCTCTTCTACCGGCTCAACGTGTTTCCCATCCGGCTGCCGGCCCTGCGTCAGCGGCGCGAGGACATCCCGCTGCTCATGCGGCACTTCCTGGACGAGATCGGGCAGGACTACGACATGGCCGCGCCCTCCGTCTCCCCCGACGCCCTCCAGGTCATCCTGGGCTGGCACTGGCCGGGGAACGTGCGGCAGCTCCGGGCGCTCTGCGAGCGCTGGGTCATCACCCACAGCGGCCGGCGTCTGGAGCGCGACCACCTGCCCCCCATGATGACCGGGCAGCGACGGAGCCAGCCGGCCGCCGACGGCTTCCTCGTCGATGACCGGGCCGAGCTGCGGGACAACACCGACCGCGCGGTGCAGCAGGTGGAGCGCGCCTACCTGCATCGGGTCCTGCGGCGGTGCGGGGGCCACATGGAGCGGACGGCGCAGGCCGCCGGGATCAGCCGCCGCACCCTGTACGCCAAGATGAAGCAGTACGGGCTGCAGGCGTCCGAGTTCCGGGGCCCGGGCTGAGCATCCGCGAGGGGTCGGTGGGGCGGGCCCCTGGAGGGCCCGGCGCGCCTTCCTGCCCTCGCGCGCTCGGCGATGGGAAGTTGGTTTCCCATGACCGAAAGCGACACCACGGCCGAGAGCAGAGCTTGCATCGAGGTCTATGGACAAGTGAGCCCGTCAGGAGCGGAATCTGGGGATGCTTCTGTGGACAACCGGCGGGAAAGCCAGTGCCGGGTGGGGATCCCGAGAGTGGAGGTTGGTCCGTCCAGCCCACCTTGGCACGGCCCGTGCACTGGCCCTCGACGTGCCGGGAGAGCCCGGTGACGACCGACGGAACCGGTGGAGGCTCGCCTCCGCGCAGGCCCCCGCCGGAACGATCCTTGACGTCCCAGACCCCATGGAGGGTGGATGTGCACTTCGGTGCCCATCCCAACCCCCACGCGGACAGACCATCCGGATTCGCGAGCGCGGCGAGCGGCCCCTGTGACCGCTCCGAGCCCGCTCTCTCCGGCCTCCCCTCGGGGAGCCCGGGAAGAGCACGGCGGGAGTGCCGGCTTCGGATCTCCCCGACCCCCTGCGGGTCGTGGACCCTCGGCCCTCGGGCCGACGTCGGATGGGGATGGCGTTGGGCAGTCGACTGCACGTACAGTCGGATGCCCAGGGTCGACCTCTTCGGAGGCCGACCCCGAGCCGGGCCGAGGCGCCCGGTGGACACCGGAGTCTCTCCGGACGCGGCGCGTGGCGGGCGGCAGCCCTCGAAGGGGACAGAGCCCATGGAAGGAACGGAGGCGAGCGCCCGCTCGGGCGCCGTCTCGAGACCCATCGGCGGAGCAACGCCTCGAAGGCGACCGCCCTCCCAGGATGGGGCCTGAAGGCCACCGGGGTCACACCCGTGGTTCGGAGGGTCCCGGCTGGGACCCCGCGACGGAAGGTCCGGCCTCTCGCAGGTCGGGGTGGATGTCGCACATCCAGGCCCGGTCGGGAGACCGGCCCCCGGGTGTCGCCTCGGCACCCGGTCGGACGTGGAGGCCAGTCCGCTGGCTCGAGCATCCGGACCTGGATGAGGAGACGCCGCGATGACCCGGTACAGGCCGGGGGAGCGCGGTGCGCTGGCGCGCAACGTCAGGGAGGCCACGGCCGCGGTGACGCGGTGCGGCTGCCGATGGGGTCGACTTCGAAGGGTCGACGCACGACCGGAACGGCCACCGGCCCCCCTCGGGGGTCCGGGACGCCCGCAAGGTCGTGAACCCCAGGACCGCTTGCAGGATGCAACAAGCCTGCGGGCGTCCGCGTGGAGCAAGCCGTCGAAGCGGTGGGAAACCGCACGGGCGGAACGTGATCGGGTCGGTTGGCACCGGCCCGCCGAACATCCCCTCGGGGATGGGGAGTGGACGCGCGGACGAGATGCGGTGGAGGGGCATGACGCGACGCGCTCTGCGAGGCGGGGGTCCGGCGGGACCTCCAGCACGACCGGGGCGCCTCGGGTGGACCCGCCCAGGACCCTCCCCTCGGGGAGAGGCCGCCCCTCCCTCACCGGAGCCCGGGTGGTCGTGGACCTGGCGTGCCCCGCCAAGGCCCGAGGCCAGGATGGCTCGCCCATCCGACCGGTCGTCGCCCGTCCCTCGCAGATCCGTTCCTCCAGGCTCTCCCGCACTGCAGCCCCCGGGTCCCGGCCCGGGGGCTGTCTTCGTTTCGGGGCCTTCCCCGACGGGGCCGCCGTGGGCCCGAGTGAGGGCTTGCTCCTGCGCCCTGCCGGGCTTCGGCGGGCCGCGTCGCGGTGCCGCGAGAATCGTCCGGCTCGGTGTGGCTTGCGCGACGATCCCGGTCTTTGCCACACTCCCCGTATGTCCAAGCCTGGAGCCCTCCCCATGGCCGATGAGCGCCTGGATGCCGGTCGCCACCACCTGCACAACGGCCGGCGTGCCCTCGAGCTGGGCTACGTCGACGAGGCCCGCGCCCACTTCGCGGCGGCCCGCCTCCAGTTCCGTGGCCCCGAGCTCCGCCTGGGCGAGGCCCACGCGGTGCGGGGTCTGGGTCAGGTGGCCGCGGCCGAGGGGGACTGCGAGACCGCCGAGGGCCAGGCGCGTCGGGCCATCGCCGACTACCAGGACCTCCTCGCCGACCTCCGCGAGGTCGACGATCCGCTCGCGGTCGACGAGATCCGCATCGAGGCCGCCGAGGGCGAGGCCGCGTCCTGGGTGCTCGTGAGCGAGGCCCTGCTCCTCCGCGGGCGGGTCGACGAGGCCGCCGCCGCCCTCCAGGCCGCCCGCGCCCGCCTGGATGGCCTGCCGCAGCGGGGGACCGCGGCCACGGTGTGGATGGCGCTCGGTCGTCTCTCCTGGCACCGCGAGGATCCCGCCGGGGCCCTGTCGTGGTTCGAGCGGGCCCTCGAGGTGCAGCGGACCGCCGCCGATGTCCAGGGTCAGGTGGTGGCGCTCATCGCCATCGCCGAGGTCCACCGCCACACCCGAGACCACGACGCCGCCCACGAGGCCCTCGGCGAGGCCCGCGAGCTGGTCCGGGATCGCGACGAGCCCTCCCTCGAAGGCCGGGTGCTGGCGGCGCTGGGGGGGCTCTCCCTCGAGTCGGGCCACCCCGAGGTGGCGCGGAGCTTCTACGAGGATGCGCTGGGTCCGTTCCGCCGCGCCGCTGATGTGGAGCGCGAGGGCCTCGCGCTGGTGGGCCTGGGCTCGGCGGCCAGCCGGGTCGGCGATCCGGGCGCCACGGATGCCCTGCTGGACGGCGCGCGGCGGCTGGCCCGTTCCGGACACCATGCGGGCCTCCCCCTCGCCCTCTACCGGCTGGCCCTGCACGCCCGACGCACCGGCCGCGCCGGCCTGGCCCTGGTCGCCGCCGAGGGCGCCCGGCGCCGGTGGGCCGGGTCCGACCCGGTGCGCGGGCAGGGACAGGCCCTGCGGCGTTCGATCCTTCGCCAGGCACGTCGCCGCCTTGTCGTACTTCGCCCCGTATTTG
>CAZPJM010000332.1:0-5542 GCA_964586865.1 uncultured Enterobacteriaceae bacterium | reverse complement strand
GGGGCTCCTCGACCTTCGCGGGGCGGAGATCGGCGGCCGTGGGGGTGCGGGGCCGGGGGTCGACCGGCTCGATGGGGGCGGCGGCCTCGGCCCGACGCTCCTCGTCGGCGGCGGTGCCGTCGCGCCGTGGGGCGTGGGGCTCGGTGTGGGTGCGGTCCAGCTCCTCGGGCGGGTCCTTCCGGAGCAGGGAGCTGGTGGGCATGTTGAGGGGCGTGGGGGGCGCCTTGGCGCCCCGGTCGTCGGCGGACGTCTTCTTCTTGCGCCGACGCTTGCCCGCCGCGTCCGGGTCCTTGCCGAGCTTGAGCTGGGACTCCACCAGGTCGCCGGTCTCCAGATCGCGGGCCGACAGGTTGAGGATGCCCTCGGAGTCGATGTCGAAGGTGACCTCGACCGTCACCTGGCCCTTGGGCCGCGGACGGAGGCCGCTGAAGACGAAGCGTCCGAGCAGCTCGTTCTCGGCGACCTGTCGGGACTCGCCCTGGAAGATCTCGACCTGGATGGAGGTCTGATCGTCGCGGGAGGTGGTGAGCTTGCGGGTCTCGAAGTGCGGGAGCTGCTGGTTCTTGGGGAAGAGGACGTGCATCTTGCCGTCGGGCTTGCCGATGCCGATGGCCATGGGCAGCACGTCGAGCAGCGTCATGTCGGTGCCCGCACCCCGGGCCACCAGGCTGTGGGCCATGATGGCGGCGCCGATGGCCACCGCCTCGTCGGGGTGGACCTTGCGGCTCGGGGGGCGCCCCAGGAAGCCCTCGACCTTGGAGCGGACCAGGGGCATCCGGGACTGGCCGCCCACGAGCAGGATCTCGTCGAGCTGGTCCCGGGTGGCGCCGGCCTCGCGGAGGATGCGCTCGCAGGTGCGGACGGAGCGGTCGACCAGATCCTCGGTGAGCTGCTCCAGCTCGGCCCGGGTCACCAGGGTCTCGAGGTCGTGGGTGGTGCCGTCCTCGTCGGTGCAGATCCGTGGGATGGAGAGCTGCTCCTCGGTGGAGGAGGACAGGGCGATCTTGGCGCGCTCGGCCTCCTGGCGGACCCGGGTGACCGCCTGGCGGTCGTAGGACAGGTCGATGCCGGTCTCGTCCAGGAACTTGGTCAGGACGTGCTGCATGAGCCGGTCGTCGAAGTCGACACCGCCCAGGAAGGTGTCGCCGCCGGTGGCGATGACCTCGAAGATCTTGTCCTTGATCTTGATGATCGAGATGTCGAAGGTGCCGCCACCCAGGTCGTAGATGGCCACGGTCTGGTCGAGGGTCCGCCCGAGCCCGTAGGCCAGGGCCGCCGCGGTGGGCTCGTTGAGGACCCGGAGCACCTTGAGCCCGGCGAGCTTGCCCGCGGAGCGGACCGCCTGGCGCTGCTTGTCGTTGAAGTAGGCCGGGACCGTGATGACGGCCTGGTCCACCGACTCGCCGATGGCGTCCTCGGCGTTGTCCTTGATCTGACGGAGGATGGCCGCCGAGATCTGCTCGAGGGTGAAGAGCTGGCCCTGCACCTTGACGAGCACGTCGTTCGAGTCGGACTCGGCGAGCTCGTAGGTGAAGACCTGGGACATCTTCTCCATGGCGTCCGAGCCGAAAGAGCGCCCGATGAGCCGCTTCGAGGCGGCGACCGTGTTCTCCGGGTTGGCAGCCGCCTGGGCGGCGGCCTCTTCACCCACCAGACGCTGGCCGGACTTGTCGATGGCGAAGACCGAGGGGATGGTCTTCTGCCCGTTCCGGTAGGTGATGACTTTGGGGGTCCCGCCCTCGATGAGGGCTGCGCACGAGTTGGTCGTGCCCAGGTCGATCCCGATCGCCCTTCCCATGTTCGGTGGCTTCCTCGTGCTGGGCTGTGCGTTGGGGCCGTCGGCGTCGTACCAGCCGACCTGCTCCCCCGGTCCGCCCTGTGTGCTAGCACATCGGGATCCCGGAGCCAAGCGCGGTGACGGCTCGCCCCGCGCCCGGCCCCGTCGCGGTAGAGTGCCTCCGGGCCCGAGGGCGGGCATGGAGGCAGCGATGGACCCGAGACTGGCGGACCTGGCGGCGCGGCTGAAGGGGGAGCTCGACGCCGTCGAGGCTGGGCGACAGCAGGCCGAGGCGGAGCGGGCGGCCCTGCAGGAGGCGGCGCGCGAGGCGCGGCGCACCCTGGTCCGAGAGCTGGCGGCCTTCGGGCGGGCCGTGGGTCACCTGCACGTCGACGCCAAGGAAGACCGCCTGGCCTTCCGCTACGGGAGCCAGCGGGTGGCCTTTCTCCCCGAGGGCGACGGGGATCGGCTCAAGGTGCGCATCGGGACGGTGCTCGGACCCGACGAGGCCACCTCGCGCGACATCGACGAGGAGCTGGTGCACGTCTACCGCCACCCCGACGCCAGGGTGTGGGTGCTCGCGGTGGTCCGCGACGGCGAGGAGTGGGTCGAGCCCCTGTTCGAGGCCGGACTGGTCCACCTCCTCACCGAGGGGCTCGGCCTGCCCCAGCCGCCGCCGGCTCCCCCGAGCCCCCAGCCCCCCCTGGACGACCTGGTCCCCGAGCGCTGAGGGTCCCGCGGCCCGGTGCCATCAGGGGGGGAGCACCAGCCGCAGCATGAGGATGGCCCGCTCGCTGGCCTCCTCGACATGGAGGGTCAGGGCGCCCACCTTCACCGTCTCCCCGGTGCGGGGGATGCGCCCCAGGGCCGCCAGCACCAGCCCGGCGATGGTCTCGTAGTCCCCCTCGGGGAGGGGGTGATCCAGCACCTCGATGAGCTCGTCGATCTCGGCGGCGCCGGGCATGCGCCACTCGCGCTCCCCGAGCTTCTGGATGGCGGGCACGTCCCGGTCGCGCTCGTCGTGGATCTCGCCCACCACCTCTTCGAGGAGGTCCTCGATGGTCACCAGGCCCACGCTGCCCCCGTACTCGTCCACCACCACCGCCATGGGGTCGCGGCGCTGGCGCATCTCGGTGAGCAGATCGTCCACCCGCTTGGACTCGGGGACGAAGACCACCGGCTCCATGACCGCCTCGACCGGATCGCCGCCCCGTCCCGCGAAGAGGAGGGCCCGGACGTGGATGACCCCCACGATGTTGTCGATCCGGTCCTTGTAGACGGGCAGTCGGCTGTGCCCGCTCTCCACCACCAGCGCGGTGGCCTGGGCCACGGTGGCGCCCACCTCGACCGCGTGGACGTGGACCAGCGGCGTCATCACGTCCTCGACCGGGGTGTCGGAGAGGTCGAAGACGTTGCGGATCAGGCGCCGCTCCTCCTCGTCGATCTCGCCGGAATCGCCGTCCCCCAGGAGCCCCACGATCTCCTCGCGCTGGACCGGGTCGCGCTGGGAGCGCCCGAGGAGGGTGTCCAGGGCCCGCGACCACGCGCCCACCGCCCACAGGGCCGGGGTCAGGACGATCTGCACCGTGCGGAGCGGGAAGGCCACCAGGGGGGCCAGTCGGTCCGCGTGGTGCTGGAAGACGGTCTTGGAGAGGGTCTCGCCGAAGACGAGGGCCACGGGTGCGTAGATCAGCGCAGCACCCAGGCCCAGCTCCACCTCCCACCACCCGAGGGCCACGGCCACCAGGGTGGTGCCGGTGACCAGGGCGAGGTTGGTGCCGATGAGACAGGTCCCGAGCAGGCGGTCCTCGCGGGCCAGGAGCTGGAGGGTCAGCGCGGCCCCCCCCTGGCCCTCGGCGGCGCGGGTGCGCAGCGCCAGCCGATCGGCGCTCACCATGGCCATCTCGCTGCCGCTGAAGAAGGCCTGGGCGGCCAGGCAGATCACCGCCCCCACCGCCACCGCCAGGGTCTCGACGATCACGAGGCCTCCGTGCGGCCGGGGGCGACCGAGGCGGGGGCGCCGGGCCCGAGCCGGACCAGCACCTCGTCGATGCGGCGGCCGGTCATGCGCCGGACCACGAAGCGATGGCCCTGCCAGGTGAAGGCGTCGCCCTTGTGGGGGAGGCGCCCCAGGCGGTGGAAGACGAAGCCGCCGAGGGTGTGGTAGTCGCCCTCGGGCAGGGCCAGGCCGATCTCCTCCTCCACGTCCTCCAGGTCGAGGGCCGCGTCGAAGGCCCACCCACCGGGACCGAGGCGCTGGATGCCGTCGCCGTCGTCGTCGTCCTCGTCCAGGAAGTCCCCGAAGAGCTCGGACAGCAGGTCGTCCAGGGTCACCAGCCCCACCAGGGTGCCGTGCTCGTCGACCACGAAGGCGATGTGGAGGCGCCGGTCCAGGAAGACGCGGAGCATGTCCTGGGCGGGCTTGGACTGGGGGACGAAGACCGGGGGCAGGAGGAGGGAGCGGAGCTGGAGGGGGCCCTCGGGGGGGGCGTGGAGGTGCTTGAGGACGTCCTTGAGCAGGAGCACCCCCACGATGTCGTCCGGGTCGTTCTCGTAGAGCGGGATGCGGGAGTAGCCCTCCTCGCGGCAGGCCTCGACGATCCGGTCCCAGGGGGTGTCGAGGGGCAGGGCGAACACGTCGGGGCGCGGGGTCTTGAGCCGACCCACCGTCAGCTCGTCGAACTCGAAGAGGGCCTCGATCATCTCGCGCTCGTGCAGATCCACGCTGCCGGCCCGGGCGCCCTGGTCCAGCAGCGAGAGGAGCTCGGCCTCGCCGATCCCCTCGTCGCGGGCGGTGGCCGTGACCCCGAGCCCGCGGGCCAGCACGCCCACCACCCCCGAGACCACCACCCGCACCGGCACCACGAGCCACTGGAAGGCGGTGAGGGGCCAGGCCGCGGCCCGGGCCCATCGGGCGTTGAAGCGGAACGCCACCACCTTGGGGGTGATCTCCGAGAGGAGCACCAGGATGGGCGTCACCACCAGGATGTTGAGCCAGGGATTGAGCCAGGCGTAGGGGGTGAGGTCCTCGAAGAGCCGGGCGCCGGTGTTGGCGAAGGCGACGTTGACGGTCTCGTTGCCGATGAGGATGGTGGTGATGACCGCCGCCCTCCGCTCGAGGAGGCGGGTGGCCTGGGCCCCGGCGCCGCCGGCGGCCTCGAGGCGCTGGCGCTGGAGCTTCTGGAGGCTGAACAGGGCGGTCTCGGTGCCGCTGAACAGGAAGGAGAGGGTGAGCAGGACCGCGCTCACCGCCAGGGTGGGCCCCAGGGGCAGCCCGGGCTCGAAGGCCACGGCCGAGGCCAGGACCACGGCGAGCACCAGCGGGACCGGGCTCATGCCGGGTCCTCGAAGTGGGTGAACGGCGGCGCGGGCCAGGGGCCATCGAGGGGCCGGCAGTCCGGGTCGTCCGTGAGGACCCCCACCTCGGTGAGGCGGATGCCGGCGTCGCGGGCCCGGGCGTGGGCGTCGGTGAGGCGCTCGGGGGGCACCGCCAGCAGGAGCTGGTAGTCCTCGCCGGCGGCGAGGGCGAGGGTGCGTCGGTCGGGGCCGTCGGTCGGGCCGTGCAGGTCCGGGTGGTCCGGGAGGAGGGACGGGTCCAGCCGGCCCCCACACCCCGAGGCCCGGCACAGGCGGGGCAGATCGGCGGCCAGGCCGTCGGAGAGGTCGAGCCCGGCGGTGGCGAGCGCGGCGAGGGCGGGCGCTGCCTCGATGGGCGGATCGGAAGAGCACACGTCTGAACTCCAGTCACGTGAAACGATCTCGTAT
>CAZPJM010000331.1:0-5559 GCA_964586865.1 uncultured Enterobacteriaceae bacterium | reverse complement strand
ACCTCGACGGGGACGAGGAGCCCCTGGTGGAGGGCCCGGACGCCGTCCTGGCCCTCTCCCGCGATGGCCTTCCGGTGGCCGCCGCCCCCCGACCCCGCGGCGTGCTGCTGGTCCCGGCCGCCGGGACCCTGCGCCGGCGCGAGCTGCTGGATGCGCACCAGGTGGCGGTGGACGGCCCCGACAGCCTGGTGGTGGCCGGCGCCCACCGCCTGCGCCGCGTCCACCTCGACGGGGACGAGGAGCCCCTGGTGGAGGGCCCGGACGCCGTCCTGGCCCTGGCCGCGCGCCCCGGGGTCGTCGCCTGGGCCACGGATCGCAGCCTGCACGTGCGGGGAGCGAGCCGCTGGGACGCCCCCCGGGCCCACCCCGCCCTCCAGCCCGTCCTGGATCTGGCCCCCGACGGCACGCTGTGGCACGCCGACGGTCGCAGCCAGGACGAGATCCTGCAGCGCTACACCGACGGCACCCCCCTCCGCTTCACCCGCCTGCCCGGCTTCGTCCGGGACCTGACCGCCCGGGACGCGGGGGCCTTCGTGTGGTGGGCCGACCTGTCGGGCGCCCCCCGGCCGCGCCTGACCTGGCTCGGCCGCGACGGCACCCGCTGGGACCGGGACCTGGACGGCGCCCGGGCGGTCCGCCTGGCCCACGGCGCCTGCCGGCTGGTGTGTGCCTCGGGGGAGCTCTGGCGCATCGATCCCGATGGCAGCGCCGTTCGCGAGGGCCACGCCGGGCCCACCACCGGCCTCGACTGGAGCCCCGACGAGCAGGTCCTGCTGACCTGGACCGACGGCGGGGCGAGCACCGCGCTTCACCTGTGGAGTCGACGTGACTGACGCCCGTATCGCCATCGTCTACGGCCACCCGTGGATCACCCAGGTCCTGGAGCGGGTCTCGCCCTGGGCCAGCCACCGTCGCGACGTGGTGGTCGAGGTGGCGGACCAGACCCTGCTCGGGGGCGTGGAGGCCCCGGCCGAGCCGGGTATCGGCCGACTCACGGACCCGGAGACCCGGCTGGGCCCTCTGCTGCGTCCCCACCCCGAGCTGCCCTGCCCCTGGGTGCCCGCCTCGAGGGACCCGGTACCCTGGCCGCTGGTGCGGGCCGGGGCGCGGGAGGCGGCCCGACAGGGCCCCGAGCACCGGGCCGTGGTGTGGCTGGTGCACATCGAGCACGCCGCCGCCCAGGCCGCCCTGCTGGCCCAGGCGGACGGGCTCGCCATCCTCTGGGACGCCGCCGATCCCATCCCCGAGGCCCTCCCCGAGCTGGCGCGGGCCCTCGACGCCGAGGATGGGATCTCGCCCGAGCGCTTCGCGGGCCTCCACCTCTACGTCCACCCCGAGCGCCCGGTGGACGCGGCCGCCCTGGAGCGCGCCCGGGCCCTGGCGGCCGACTTCTCGGACCTGCTTCACCTGCCCGCGGGGGCCGCGTGATGAGCCCGGTCAGCGCCCCCCGCCCCTGCCCGGCTGCCCGGGGTCTGGTGCGCCTCATCCCCCCGCCCCTCACCCGCACCGCGGTGGTGGATCTCCAGATCCGCGGCTTCGACTGGCTCCTCAACCTCTCGGGCCTCTCCCTCGGGGCCCTCCACCCGCAGGCCCGCCTCTCGCCCCTCACCCTCGAGGAGATCCCCCTCGACGTGCCCCTCGCCAGGGCCGAGGGGCCCGCCACCGAGAAGGCCCTGCGCGCCGTGATGGACCTGGGGGCGCGCCGCTCCCTCATGCGCGCGGTGCGCCTGCTCGTCCCGCGCCTCCAGGAGGGTGCCCCCGCGGTGGTGGCCGCCTCCGAGCCCGACGGGGTCGGGGCCGCCGTCGCCCTGGCCGGGTGGTGCCATGCCTGGGGCGGCGATCCCACCACCGTCCAGCTCGATCTGGACGACTGGCCCGATCCCCTGCCCCCCCTGGTCCTGGCCGCCGCCACCTGGGCGGTCCGCCGCCCCCTCTGACCGCCCGGAGGTCCCCGTGCCCGTCATCGCACCGCCCATCGACGTCCTCGACCAGCTCGAGCGCTCCGGCGCGGCCGTCCTCCGGGCGGGGGGGCGGCCCCGGACCCTCGACCCCACCTTCGCCGAGCGCTGGTTCGGCCGGGACGACGCCTCGCGGCTGGTGACGCGCCAGGCGATCCTGCCCGGCGGTGAGTGGCGGGCGGTGGCCATCACGGGACCGCGCGTCCACATCGTCACCCAGTTCCTCTACCCCGCCCCGGACCGGGACCTGCCCCTGTACGCGATGGAGTTCGTCATCTTCGGCCGCAAGCCGGTGGTGGCGGTGCTGGACATGGTGGGCCTGCCCGGGACCCGGACCGCCGGCGATCACGCCCGCGCCTGGCTCGACGCCGCCCGCCCCGACCTGCCCCAGGGCGACGATCCCCCCGACTGGTACGTGGACTGCCGCAGCGGGGACGACATCTTCGTGCGGCCGGCCAGCCTGGACGAGCTTCCGGCCTGCGATGCGGCCCACGACGCGCTCGTGGAGACCTGGCTCGCCGCCCTGCCCCGGGCGCCGGCCCTCGCGCCCGCCGACGCCGCCCGGCACGGCCCGGCCATCGCCGCCTACCGGGCCCACCACAAGGTCCACACCCCGGGCCTGCGCTACCTGCGCCGGAGCTTCGGCGAGGTCTGGACCGAGGCCTTCCTCGACGTGGTGTTCGGCGAGGGGTGATAGTACGCCCGGCGACGCTCCGGAGCGCCCCCGTGCGACTGCCCGCCTGGCTCGAGCCCCTGACCCGCCCCCATGTGCTCGGCATGATCGGGGCGCTGATCCTCTTCCTGTCCATCGGGATGGCCACCGCCTTCGCCACGCCCGCCTTCCACCCCGACGACGAGCCGCGGCACGCCGCCTACGCCCTCGTCCTCATGGACGGGCGCATCCCCCTCATCACCGAGGAGGTGCCCTTCGAGCGGCTCGGCATCGGCCGGCTGCGCACCAACATCATGGTCGCCGCCCTCCACCCGCCCCTCTACTACGTGATGGTCGGGCCCTTCCTCCTGTGGGGCGAGGCCACGGGCGAGATGGCGTTCGCGGTCAGCCTGGCCCGGGTGGCCACCCTGCTCATGGCGGTGCCCGGGATGCTCTACACGTGGGGGATCCTGCGGATGCTGGCCCCCCGGCGGCCCGAGGTGGCGGTGCTGACGCTGGCCTTCATCGCCCTGGCCCCCTCCTTCGTGAACTACAGCGCCCTCATCCACACCGAGTCGCTCGTCTTCACCACGGCGAGCGGCCTGCTCTACTGGACCTTCCACGCCATGATCCGCGGCCCCTCCCTGCGGGCGGTGGCGTGGTGTGCGGGGTGGGCGGCGGCGCTGACCCTCACCCGCTTCTCGGGGATCCTGGTGCTGGGTCCGGCCCTGCTCGGCCTGGCGGCAGCCCCCCTGCTGCACGGCCACCAGCCCCTCGGTCGCAGACTCCTCGCCGGGGTGGGGGCCGGCGCCGCGGTGCTCCTGGTGGCCGGGCTGGCCTCGGGCTGGTTCTACGCCAACAACTACATCCAGTACGGCGACATCACCGGCGCCCAGGCGGCCCTGGACACGCTGGATCGCCCCTACCGCGGTCCGTGGTACCGGCATGTGTTCCGACTCCGCCCCTGGGAGATCTTCCACGACCACATGTGGGCGCAGCTGGGCGGGGTCCACCCCCTCAAGGGCTCCATGCGCTGGGTGGCCCGCGCCTTCACCCTGCCCGCCCTGGTGGGGCTGCTCATCGCCGGCTGGGATGCCCGCCACCGCTGGCGGGATCTGCGGTGGGACGACCCTCGCCTGTGGGCGCTGGTCCTGGGCTTCATCGCCCTGGCGGCCGTGTGGATGCCGGTCTTCCGCTTCTTCGAGAAGGGGGGCCACTTCTACCCGCGGTACTACTTCCCGGTGGTGTGGGCGCCGGTGCTGGTCGTGGCGGTGGGCTGGCTCGGGTGGCGCAGCCGGTGGCCCGCGGTGGGCGCCATCGTCTACAGCGCCGTCGTCGGCTACGCCGTCCTGGACCTCTACCTGACCACCATCCGCGGGGTCCGGGGCCAGCCCCGCGACCTGATCCTGGCCAAGATGTTCCTCCGCGCCCACTTCGGGGAGTACTGGGTCGGCGTGACCCTGGTGCTGGTCGCTTTCGCCGTCGGGGCGGTCCTGGTCATCCGGGCGCTGGTCACCGATCCGCCCGAGCCCGAGGCCCCCGTTGCCGAGGAGCCCTCCGGGTCCTAGGACCGGCCCATGCACGATGTCCACGCCCACCTGACCCACACCGCCTTCGACGAGGACCGCGACGCGGTCATCGACCGGGCCCGGCGCGCCGGGGTCACCACCATCCTCGCCAACGGCCTCAACCCGGCCGACAACGAGGCCGTCCGGGAGCTGGCCGCGGCGGTGCCCGAGGTCCGGCCCTGCTTCGGCTTCTACCCGGTCGATGCCGTCCTGACCGAGATGATCGCCATGGGCGTGGACTACCCCCGCGACGGGGATCCCCCCTGGACCGCCGAGGAGGCGGTGGCGTGGGTCGCCGATCACCGCGACCAGGCGGTGGCCATCGGCGAGATCGGGCTCGACGGGCACTGGGTGCCCGAGGCGCTCTGGGACCGGCAGGAGTCCGTGTTCCGCCAGCTCCTCCGCCTGGCCCGCGAGGCCGACCTCCCGGTCATCATCCACACCCGCAAGCGCGAGAAGCGGGCCCTCGAGGTCCTGCTCGAGGAGGGGATCACCCGGGTCGACTGGCACTGCTACGGCAGTCGGGTCAAGCTCGCCCGCCGCATCGCCGAGCACGGCCACCACCTGTCCATCCCCTGCAACGTCCGGCGGGACGACGGCTTCCGGCGGATGGTGGAGACCCTGCCCCGCGATCGGATCCTGCTCGAGACGGACTGCCCCTACCTGGGCCCCGAGCGGGGCGCGCGCAACGAGCCCGCCAACGTGGCCGGCACCGTGGCCTTCATGGCCGAGAGCTGGGGATGGACCGAAGGCCAGGTCCGCGAGCAACTGGCCGACAACTTCCGGGCACTGTTCCGCATCGACCCTGGCTGATCGCCGTCCCGGGCTCGGCCGACCTCAACTTGTCCGGCCCGGGGTCCGAGGGAGCCGGTGACCCCTCGGCATGGAGGCCACCATGAAGGGAACGATCGCTGTCTGTCTCGAAGAGATGATCCGGCAGAACTTCGGCCAGGAGGCCTGGAACCAGGTCTGCGAGGCCGCCGGGCTGCCCGTGGACCACCGCTTCCGCCTGTCGAAGGACGTTCCCGACGGCGACGTGGTCGCCCTCATCGGCGTGGCCGCCCGCACCCTGGGGGTCTCCGAGAAGGACGCCATGCACGCCTTCGGGATCCACTGGTCCACCACCTACGCCCCGAAGATCTACGGCCACTTCTTCAAGCGGGCCCAGGATGCCCGCAGCTTCCTGCTCTCGATGGACAAGGTCCACGACGTGGTCACCAAGACCGTCAAGGACGCCGCCCCGCCGCGGTTCAGCTACGACGAGTCCGATCCGCACGGCCTCGTCATGCACTACAGCTCGGCGCGCGGGATGGTGGCCCTCATGCCCGGCCTGGTGGAGGGCGTGGCGAAGTACTACGGCGAGGACGTGGACATCCGGGTC
>CAZPJM010000330.1:0-5572 GCA_964586865.1 uncultured Enterobacteriaceae bacterium | reverse complement strand
CCTGGGCCGGGGCGGGCATGTCCGGGGGGGGCCCCCTACGCCGCCGAGCCCTCGCCGGGCAGCCGGGTGAGCTCGCCCGTCTCCGGGTCGAAGTGGATGGCGTCCAGGGCGTCGCGGATCCAGGGCTCGTCGGCGAAGTCGGCGACCACGAGCAGCCGGGCCGCGGCGAGGCGCACGGCGGGCTCCTCGGACCACATGACCTCCTCGAGGAAGCGCGCCTCGACCGGATCGTCCACCACGCCACGCTCGAGCCAGCGCCGGCACCGGGCGCAGGCATGCAGGGTACGCGCGAGGGTCGGCGTCTCCGGGAAGGGCCACAGCTCGAAGGGGCGCACCGCATCCCCGCTGCCGCACAGCTCGCACCGCCCCTTGGAGCGCCGGGTCAGGTCCTTGCCGAGCCACCCCACCTCGGGGCGCTGCTTCTGCCGCTTCCGGCCCATGGTCCTTCCAGCCGGGGGCGGCCTCCCGTCGCCGGCGGGCGGCTTCTAGCCCGCATCCGTCATGACAGCTCGTCGCGAGCCGGCGAGATGCCGTCGTGAGCGCGGTTCTCGACGCGCGACCGAGGGAAGGGCCGGCCCCGTCATGGGCGGTCAGCGGGTGCCCAGGGCGGTCTCGTCGGCCTCGTCGGCGCTGGCGAAGGGGTGGGGCAGACGGGGGCGGTCCTTGGAGTCGGGCGGCGTCGGCAGCAGCTCCAGCTCGCCCACGAGCACCTCGGGGGCGGCGATCCAGGTGGGCAGGCCGGTGATGGGGGTCCAGTTCCGACCACCGGGCGAGTGGGGGAGCATGAACGTGCCCTGGACGGGGGGGCCGGCCTCGGCGATGTCGCGGAGGACGAAGCGCTGGACGCCGGAGAAGCGCCCGCCCCGGAGCCGCTCGGTGCGCCCATCGGCCCAGACCCGGGTCAGCGCCACGGGCCTGGGGAGGGAGAGGCCATCCTCGTCCCCGCCGAAGACCCCGCCGTCCCCGGCCAGCGCGCGCACGGCCGGGACCTGGAGCCGGTCTACCCGCAGGTACCAGTCCCGGCCGTAGGCCCGCGCCAGGCGCAGGGCGCGCTTGTGCAGGCGCTTGCGGGTGCGGTGGCGGGGCGGGGTGATGGAGGTGGCCATCGGGCGGCCCGAGAGGCGCCCGTTCAGCCCGCCGCGGGCGTGGCCGTTGGTCTCGGTCAGATCCTTCCGGGGCACCCGGCTCATGAGGAGGGAGCGGACGATGCCGTCCTCGACCAGGGCGACCCGTTGGGCGGGGGTGCCCTCGTAGTCGTGGGTGAAGGCGCCCGGGTGGGTCAGGTCCCGCTCGGGATCGTCCACCACCTCCCAGCCCAGCGGCAGCACCCGCCGCCCCATCCGGACCTGGCCGTCGCCGCCGCGGCCCAGGTCGCCCAGGAAGGTCTCGAAGGGGACCTCGGGCGGGGTGCCCTCGAGCTGGGGGAGGAGCAGCTCCCGGAACAGGTCCACCGCCGCCCGGTCGTGGAAGACCACCGGGCCCACCACCTCCTCGTCCAGGACCGGGGCCCGGGACAGCTCCACCAGGGCGTCGCGCATGCGGTCGACCTCGGCGATGAGCGCCTCGCGCGGAGGGAGGTCGGAGGGCTGGCGGACCGACCAGAGCCGGCTGTCGGTGAGGAGCATGCCGTCGTCGGCGCGCAGGTGGAGGACCACCCTGAGGCTGGTCTCCTCGACGGGCCGATCCACCCGGTGCCCGCCCGAGTCGACGACCACGTGCAGGCCCGCCTCGTGGCCGACGAAGGCGTCGCCGCGCTCCACCCCGGGCACGCCCACGAAGCGCGCCGAGAGGGCCTCGGCCAGCTCGCGGAGGGGGGCGGCCTCGCTCGCCGGACGCGGCGGGGTGTCCACCGTCACCGGCGGGTGCTCGGTGTAGTCCCCCGGGTGGTCCGGGGGCGGCGTCCACTGGGCCTGCTTGCGGGCGTACTGCTCGACGGCCTCCTTGTAGGCCTGGTCCGTGAGGCGCCACGCCGCCAGGTCCAGGGCGTGGGGGGTGAGGACGTCGGGCAGCCCCCGGCGGCCGAAGCCGTTCTCCCAGCCGCCGAAGCCGGTGTTGTCGAAGGCGGGCGTCCCCACGCGCAGCTCGACCGCCAGGGTCCGCGAGGGATCCTCGTCCACCCGGAGGGCGTGGCCCAGGCTGGCGTGGATGTCGACCTGGTCCAGGCTGACGAGGTGGTAGCGCAGGTGGTGGATGGGCGGGGCGTCCTCACCGAGGGAGAGGGCCTCCCGGTGGCGGACCACGGCGGCCGTCAGGGTGTCGGTCAGCGCGTCGGGCGAGGCGGGGGTGGGGACGGCGAGGGCCTGGAGGCCGGCGAGCAGGGGGATCACGGGGCCTCCGCGGTGCCATCGTCGGCAGGGCTCGGCTTGGGCAGCAGGGGCGGGCGCTCCTGGCCCTTCTCCTTGAGCTGGAACTCGAGGCGACGGACCAGCAGGTCGGGCGCGACGGCGCTCACCGGCACCCAGCCAGACTCGGCCCCGCAGCTGCCGTTGAAGACCTCGTAGGTGTCGCTGGCGGCCACCACGTTGCGGAAGGCCACCAGCGGGGTGCCCACGAGATCGATGCCGCGCACCAGCTCGTCGGGCCGGCCGTCGGCGTAGACCCGCCAGGTGGTGTTGGCCCGCACGTTGAAGGCATTGGGCATCACCCGGCCGGTGAGGGTGAAGCCGCCGTCGATGTCGCCCACGATGTAGCCGTACTCGAGCCCCTGGGACCGCACCTCGCGCAGGAGCTGCTGGCGGAGGGCCTCGCGAGAGATGGTCTCGCTCGCCTCGACGATGGTGTTGGCCATCCGGCTGACCGGGGGCCGCCCGGCCTGGCGCCGGCCATGCCCGTTGCTGCTGTGCTCGGGAAGCGGGCTCCGCCCCATGAGGAAGCCGGCGAAGCGCCCGTCCTCGACGAGCTCGGCCCGCTGGCCGGCCACCCCCTCGTCGTCGTAGACGTAGTGGCCGTTCAGGTCGGTGCCCTCCCAGGCGCGCAGGGTGGGATCGTCGTAGACGTCGATGAAGTCGGGGAGGATGGGCTCGCCCACCTTGGCCGCGAAGGTGCGGCCCTCGGTCTCGGACTTCTGGCGGTGGCCCTCGACGCGGTGGCCGAAGACCTCGTGGAAGAAGACCGCCGAGGCGCGCCCCCGCAGCAGCACCGGACCCGAGTAGGGGGTGCCCCGCGGGGCCTCGCGCAGGGCCTCGAGGTGGGAGACCGCCTCGCGGGTCCAGTCGTCGAGGGCCGCGGGCTCGGGCAGGCTGGTCGGGTCGTGGACGTCGAAGGCCCGGAAGACGCGCACATTGTCGCCGTCCTCGGCCACGGTGGACAGGGAGAGGTGCAGCCGGCCATGGGTGCGGCCATGGCGGAGCCGGGCATCCTCCGTGTCCACGAAGCGGGTGATCTGGCGGGTGACCCGGAGGTAGGCGGAGACCCCGTGGACCACGGGCGAGGTGTCGGCCAGCTCCGAGAGCCGGACCAGCACCGGCGCCCAGGCGTCCAGGTCCGGATCCACCGTGGGCACGGGGACGGAATCCTGGATGCCCTCCCGGGGCTCGAAGTCGTCGGCCTGGATCTCCTCGGCCACCTTTACGGTGCGCTCGGCGCGGATCATGAGGATCCGCTCCCCGGCATCGCGGTACTGGCTGTCCAGCTCCCGCCAGATGGCCAGGCGGGTCGCCGCCGCGCCGTCCTCGTCGAGGGGCAGGCGCACCGGGCGCCGTCGGGCCCCGTCGAAGCCCGAGAAGCCGCGGAGCTCCCGGGTGCTGTCGAGCGCGGGGGAGCCCACGCGCAGGTCCACGTCGAGGATCCGCTGGCGGTCGACGTCCTGGGTGGAGAGGGTGCCATCCTGGGCGCCGACGGACCAGGTGGTGGTGTCGGTGACCGCCAGCGCGGCGTAATGCGGGGGCTCGTCGGCGTCGGACAGGGCGGAGGTGGCGCGATCCAGCTCGGTGTCGAGCAGGTCGAGGAGGGGATCCTCCGGGGGGGCGGCCAGGGCGACGAGCCCGAGCAGGGCGAGGATCACGGGGACCTCCGGCGGTCGGATCGAAGGGGCGGGTCGTAACCGGGTCGACACGCGTGGGTGGTATAGGTTCGTCTTGGAGCATCGGTGGCCCCGCCCCCCCTCGACCCCGAAGCCCTGCTGGATCGGCTCCCCGACGTGGTCTACGTCCACGACCTGGAGGCCGGCCGCAAGCTGTACACGAACCGGGAGGTCACGGCGCTCCTCGGTTATGGCCCCGACGACCTGGCCAGCATGGGGGACCGGGTACTCGAGCGGCTCATCCACCCGGGCGACATGCCCCGCGTCGCGGACCACCAAGCGGGATGGGTGGGCGCCGGTCCCGAGGAGATCCGGGAGCTGACCTACCGGATGCGCCACAAGGATGGCTCGTGGCGGTGGATCCAGAGCCGCGAGAAGCCCGCCGCCTGGAAGGACGACCGCGTCACAGCCGTGCTCGGCGTGGCCATCGACGTGACCGACCGCGAGGAGCGGGCTCGCCACCTGGCCAGAGAGGAGGCCCGCTACCGTCGCATGGCCGACGTGGCCCGCGAGATGATCTGCATTCACGAGCCCGATGGCCGCTACACCTACGTCTCGCCGGCCAGTCGCACCGTGGTGGGCTGGGCGCCCGAGGAGCTCCTGGGGCGGGACCCCTACACCTTCTTCCACCCCGACGATGTCTCCCGGATCCGCCGGGAGGGCCACGATCCGAGCCTCCTCGGCGAGGAGACGGCCGCCCTCACCTACCGCTTCCGCACCCCCGACGGCACCTGGCGGTGGGTCGAGTCCACCACCGCCACGGTCCTGGAGGACGGACGCCTGGTGGCGATCCACACCTCGACCCGCGATGCCTCGGCGCGGCGCCGGGCCGAGAAGCGCGCCGAGGTCGAGATCCGTCGCAACACCATCGGACGCCTGGCGGCGGGCCTGGCCCACGACGTGAACAACCTGCTCACCGTCATCCGCCTGGGGATCGAGGAGGACGCGGAGGAGGCGGATCGGCGGGCCATGTTCGCCGCCGTGGACCGCATGGCCGTGCTCACCCGTCAGCTCCTCGCCTATGGCCGGACCCAGGCCCCCCGGACCGAGAGCGTGGATCTGGCCCGGGTGGTGGAGCAGCTCGGCCCGCTGGTCGAGCGCCTGATGGACCGGTCGCTGGACATGGAGATAGCCGCGGTCCGCCCCATCGACGCCGATCGGGGGCAGGTCGAGCAGGTGGTGCTCAACCTCTGCCTCAACGCGGCCCGCTTCAGCGCCCCGGGCACCCCCATCGTCCTGCGGATCGAGGAGCGTCAGGTCCCGGCTCCGGGCGAGACGCCGCCCCGCGGGCTCCCAGCGGGCGACTGGGTCGTCCTGGGGGTGATCGACGAGGGGGAGGGGATGGAGGCCCGGGTGCGGGAGCGGGCCTTCGAGCCCTTCTTCACCACCCGCCACGACGAGGGTGGCACCGGGCTGGGCCTGGCCACCGTGCACGAGATCCTGACGGCGGGCGGCGGCAGCGTGGCGGTGGTGTCCGAGCCCGGCGACGGGACGGCGGTGTACTGCGCCTGGCCGGCGGGGGGGGGCCTCGCCGAGCCCTCCCACCCCCCC
>CAZPJM010000329.1:0-5661 GCA_964586865.1 uncultured Enterobacteriaceae bacterium | reverse complement strand
CGCCACCAACATCATCGCGGGCCTGGGCGTGGGCATGCAGTCCACCGCCGTGCCCATGCTGCTCATCGCCGGCGGCACCCTCATCGCCTACCAGGTCTCCGGCCTCTACGGCATCGCCATCGCCGCCCTGGGCATGCTCTCCACCACGGGCATCCAGCTCGCGGTGGACGCCTTCGGCCCCATCGCCGACAACGCCGGCGGCATCGCCGAGATGAGCCACCAGCCCCCCGAGATCCGCGAGCGCACCGACCGGCTCGACGCCGTCGGCAACACCACCGCCGCCATCGGCAAGGGCTTCGCCATCGGCTCCGCCGCCATGACCGCCCTGGCGCTGTTCGCTGCCTTCTCCCAGCAGGCCAACCTGAACGCCCAGGGGATCAACATCCTCGACCCCAAGGTCATGGCCGGCGTCTTCGTGGGCGGCATGCTGCCCTTCCTGTTCTCCGCCATGGCCATGAAGGCCGTGGGTGACGCGGCCATGGACATGATCACCGAGGTCCGTCGCCAGTTCCGCGAGATCAAGGGCCTGCTCGAGGGCACCGCCGAGCCCGACACCGCACGCTGCGTCGACATCTCCACCAAGGCGGCCATCCAGCGCATGATCGTGCCGGGTCTCCTCGCCGTGGTGACCCCGGTGGCCATGGGCATCGTCTTCGGGCCCCAGGCCCTCGGCGGCCTGCTCGCCGGTGTCACCGTCTCCGGTGTCGCCATGGCCATCTTCATGTCCAACGCCGGCGGCGCGTGGGACAACGCCAAGAAGTCCTTCGAGGGCGGCGGCTTCAAGATGCCCGACGGCGAGATCCTGCCCAAGGGCTCCGAGGCCCACGACGCCGCTGTCGTCGGCGACACCGTCGGCGACCCCTTCAAGGACACCGCCGGTCCCTCCCTCAACATCCTGGTCAAGCTGATCAGCGTGGTGGCCCTGGTCATCGCGCCGCTCATCGCGCTCGAGATCAACGACGCCGGGACCAATGTGGGCTTCCAGCCCCTGTGGGACCTTCTCTTCAGCGCCCTCGGCGCCTGATTCCTCTCTCCCCTCCGCGGGGTCGGCGCGCCCGGCCCCCTCACGTCCACGTGGAGGCATCCCGTGACCCAGCTCTTCCATGAGTACGAGACCATCATCATCGTCCGTCCGGACCTGGATGATGCAGACACCACCAAGATCGTCGAGAAGTTCGAGGGCATCATCGACGCCCAGGGCGGCCACCTGCTGCTGCGCGACGACTGGGGCAAGCGCAAGCTCGCCTACAACATCCAGCGCCACCAGAAGGGCCACTACATCCTCTTCAACCACCTCTCCCCGGCGGAGCTGGTGGCCGAGCTCGAGCGCAACATCCGCAACGAGGACCGGGTCATCCGGTTCATGACCGCGCTCATCGAGCGCGAGGTCGACGTGGAGGAGCGCCTCGAGGAGGCCGCCGCCGAGCGCAGCCGCCGGGAGGCCGAGGCCAAGGCCCGTGCCGAGGCCGAGGAGAAGGCCCGCGCCGAGGCCGAGGCCCGTCGCGCCGCCGAAGAGGCGGAGAACGCCGAGTCCGAGTCCAGCAACGAGCAGGCCGGCTGAGCCCGGGAGGTACCCATGCGCGTCATTCTCAAGAAGGAAGTGCCGAACCTGGGCGACGCCGGTGACATCGTCACCGTGAAGCCCGGCTACGGCCGGAACTACCTGATCCCGCGCGGCCTGGCGATCCCCGCCAGCGAGGGCAGCGTGAAGCAGGTCGAGCACCAGCAGCGCCTGGCCGACTCCATCAAGCGCAAGGAGCTGGACCAGGCCCGTGCGCTGGGCCAGCGCCTCGACAGCACCTCCATCACCATCCGCCGTGAGTCGGGCGACGACGATCGCCTGTTCGGCTCGGTCACCAACCGCGACATCGCCGAGGCCCTCGCCGCCGAGGGTGTCGAGGTCGACCGGAAGCTCATCCAGCTCGAGGAGCCCATCCGCAGCCTGGGCCTGTTCCAGGTGACGGTGCGCCTGCACTCCGAGGTGAGCGCCACGGTCAAGGTCTACGTGATGAAGTCCTGATAGGCTCCGTGGGCCCCTCCCGGGCCCACGGCCGCCCCGGGGGGGCGGCTCCCGTGGCGTCACGCCGGGGACCGGACCCCCGGACCCAGGAGCGCTCATGAGCCAGCCCCAGCCGCACAGCCTCGAGGCCGAGCGGGCCCTGCTGGGCGGCTGCCTGCTCGAGCCGGACGCGATCACGCGCCTCGCCGACAGCCTGCGGCCCGACGACTTCTACCGGCCCGACCACGGCAACCTGTGGGAGCTCCTGCTCGAGCTGCACGACCGGGACGAGGCCATCGACCTGGTGACCCTGCCCCGCCGCATGACCGCGGCCGGTCATGCCGAGCGGTACGGCGGCACGGCCTATGTGGTCCAGCTCCCGGATCACTGCCCCTCGACCGCCAACCTGGCCCACTACGCCGATGTGATCCGCGAGCAGGCCATGCTCCGCGGCATCATCCGGACCGCCGAGTCCATGGCCCGTCGGGCCTTCGAGCACGATGACGACGTGGCGTTGCTCATCGAGCGAGGCCTGAAGGACCTGGCCGGCCTGGGGCAGGGGCACCGCCGCGACACCTGGACCCAGATCAGCCTCATCCTCGACGAGGAGATCAACCGGATCCAGGAGGTCAACGAGGCCCAGGAGGACGTGGTCGGCCTGACCTCCGGCTTCCACGGGCTCGACCAGTCCACCGGCGGCTTCCGTCCCGGCCAGCTCATCATCCTCGCGGCCCGCCCCGGCATGGGCAAGACGGCCCTGGCGCTGAACATGGCCCAGAACGCCGCCCTGGCCACCGGGCGGGGGGTCGCCATCTTCTCCCTCGAGATGACCCGCGGCGAGCTGGTCAACCGCATGCTCACCGCCCAGGCCATGGTCGACGCCGAGAAGGTCCGCAATGGCCGCCTCGACGACGACGACTGGACCCGGCTCCTGGACGCCTCCGAGGAGCTGCGGGGGGCCCGGGTCTTCATCGACGACACCCCGGCCCTGCCCATCGGCGACCTCCGGGCCCGGGCGCGCAAGCTCCAGACCGACCACCCGGAGCTGGGCCTCATCCTGGTGGACTACCTGCAGCTCATGCGGGGCGACGACCCGCGCGCCCCGCGCATCCAGCAGGTGGGGGAGATCAGCCGGGGCCTCAAGGCGCTGGCGAAGGACCTGGGGGTGCCGGTGGTGGCCCTCTCCCAGCTCAACCGGGGGGTGGAGAGCCGGCAGGACAAGCGGCCCATGCTCTCGGACCTGCGCGAGTCCGGCGCCATCGAGCAGGATGCCGACGTGATCCTGTTCATCTACCGCGAGGACTACTACGACAAGTCCTCCGAGAACCCCGGCCTGGCCGAGATCATCATCGCCAAGCAGCGCGCCGGCTCCACCGGGACGGTCAAGCTGGCCTGGCAGGGGCGGTACACGCGCTTCGACGACTACGTCGAGGGTGGGGTCCTGGCAGACTGAGGGCGGCGTCGCTGCGCCGCGGCCCGGGGGGCCCGGGTGGCGTGCGGGCCGGCGGCGTGTGGTGGGGCGCGGTCGGTCCTGGGGGTGCAACCGCGCGCTCTCCGGGGTGGGGCTGGCGCCGTCGGGCCGGGCTTGGCCGCAGGACGGAACCGTTGTATACGGGGACCCGACGCGCCGGGGCTCCCGAGCGTGACGGTCGACAACGCCCCACACGGAGATGGCGGATCCATGGACAAGCCGGAGCTCCTGTCGCAGTTCAAGGCCAAGGTGGACGAGTTCGCCCGGTATCAGGCCTTCATCGAGAAGGCGGAGGCCCAGGCCGAGCGATTCGCCGCCGAGGTCGTACAGAAGGTCATCTCCTCGAACCGCGAGAAGTCCATGGCGGTGGTCGAGGATCTGATCCCGCTCACCGCCGACGTCGAGGACGTGATCCGCTCCCTCGACGAGGAGAAGTCCTCCATCGCGGGCGCCCACGAGTCCCAGAACCTGCGCATGCAGGAGCTCGAGCTCCGTCACGCCATCGGCGAGCTCGATCAGGAGGGCTTCGACAAGGAGGCGGGCGAGATCAAGGACGAGCTCGAGGAGGCGAACGCCAAGGTCGAGAAGCTCGACGAGGAGCTCGGCGACTTCCGCGAGGCCCTCGAGACCTGGAACGAGCTCGGCCAGAAGGCCGGTGTCCTGTCCGCCCCGGTGGAGCCCGAGCCCGAGCCCGAGCCCGAGCCGGAGCCCGAGCCCGTGGTCGCCCTCGAGCCCGCGGCGGAGCCGGCGCCCCAGCCCGAGTCCCAGGAGCCCGCCGAGCTCGAGCTCGACGCGGCCTTCATGGTCGATGACGACGTGATGGTGGCCGACGACGACGACATCATGGAGATCCAGGTCGACGACGATGCCGACGACCTGCCCATGGAGACCGTCGACGCCTCGGGGGCCGACGGCGTCCACGTGGGCCAGGTGACGGTGCAGGACGACGTGTCGGCCGTCTTCGAGGACAACGACGACGCCGACACCCGCGACGAGCAGGTCCTCCTGCCGGACGACGTCCTCCCCGGCGAGGAGGACGATCTGGACATCCTGGGCCAGGACGAGCCCATCTCCCTGGGCGGCGCCGAGGGCGGGGACATCAAGCCGCGTCGCGCGGTGCTCCTGTACGCCGAGGCCACCCCCGAGGAGCAGGTCCACCCGGTCGCCAAGGACGTGGTCAGCATCGGCCGCGGGCGCGACAACGACATCCAGGTGCGCAACGACTCCAAGGTCTCGCGCTACCACTGCAAGATCTACCGTCGCGGCCCCAACTACTACATCGAGGACAACAAGTCGGCCAACGGCAGCCTCGTCAACGGCGAGCTCATCACCGAGCGGCGCCTGTTCGGTGGCGAAGAGATCATCATCGGCGAGACCTTCTTCCGGTTCCGAATCCTCGACTGATCGGGCAGGAGCCCGTCCGGCCGGTACGGGCCGCCATGGCTGCCGTCCGCCCCGGGGGTTAGGCACTCGGGTCACCAGCGAGGAGCGGGATGGGACGGAAGGTTGGTTCCAGACGCTCATCGGGGGCAGGGGATCCGCCCCGCTATTACACGACCCATCAGGTCGCGCGCCTGATGGGCGTGTCCATCCCCACGGTGGTCAACTGGTGCGACAGCGGTCGCCTGCATGCCCACCGCACCGCCGGCGGCCACCGACGCATCCCGCGGCAGGACCTGCTCGACTTCGCCCAGGATCGGGGCGTCCGCCTCGACGAGGCCGAGTCGGCCATCGCCCGGGCCGACGATCGCGACACCGACCGTCCGTGGCGGGTGCTGATCGTCGACGATGAGCAGGACTTCAGCGAGATGCTGAAGGACTACCTCGAGATCAAGGGCTTCGCGGTCGAGGTGGCGGAGTCGGGCTTCGTCGCCGGCCTGACGGTAGCGCGCTTCGACCCGGACATCATCCTCATGGACATCATGATGCCCGACATGGACGGCTTCGAGGTCCACCGTCGTCTTCGCGAGGACGCGGCCACCCGGCACATCCCGGTGGTCGCCTGCACCGCCTACCGGGACCCGTCCCTCGATGCGCGGGTCGCCCGGGAGCGCTTCGAGGGGTTCGTCGAGAAGCCGCTCAAGATGTCCAGCCTGGTGGACCTGCTCCAGCGGACCCTGGACCGGCCGAACCGGGGCTGAGCGCGGTCCGAGCCGCGCCCTCCGCCAGGCCGAGGGGCGGCGCCATCGGG
>CAZPJM010000328.1:0-5708 GCA_964586865.1 uncultured Enterobacteriaceae bacterium | reverse complement strand
GGCGTCCGCGAGCCCACCGGGCCCGGGGTGGCGGTGCGCCGGAACGAGCTCCTCGAGCAGCGGGTGGACGACGATGGCCAGGCGGTCCGGTCCCAGGACACCTTCGAGCTGCCTCGCCTGGCCCTGCTCGACGAGGTCCCCGAGCAGCGCGCCGTCTACGACGAGGCCGAGCTCCGGGCCCTCGCCCTCACCCTCGAGGAGAAGCTCGCGAGCTTCAACGTCCGCGGCGAGGTGACGGGCGTGCTCCCCGGGCCGGTCGTCACGATCTTCGAGTTCCTCCCCGAGCCCGGCATCAAGGTGAGCAAGATCAGCGGCCTGGCCGACGATCTGGCCATGGCCCTCAAGGCGCTGAAGGTGCGCATCGTGGCCCCCATCCCCGGGCGCGGGGTGGTGGGCATCGAGATCCCCAGCAAGCGCCGGCTCACCGTCTACCTGCGCGAGGTGCTGGCCTCGGACACCTTCCGCAAGAGCAAGGCGGCGCTCCCCTGCGCCCTCGGCAAGGACGTGGAGGGGCGGCCCGTGGTGGCGGACCTGGCGCGGATGCCCCACCTGCTCATCGGCGGCACCACCGGCTCGGGCAAGTCGGTCGGGGTCAACGGCATCATCATGAGCCTCCTCTTCGCCTTGGCGCCCGAGGACCTCCGGCTCCTGCTGGTCGATCCCAAGATGCTCGAGTTCGAGCTCTACAACGACATCCCCCACCTCCTGCACCCGGTGGTCACCGATGCGAAGGTGGCGGCCTCGGCCCTGGCGTGGGCCTGCCGCGAGATGGACGAGCGCTACGAGGTCCTTGCCCGGTGGGGGACCCGGAACATCGTCAGCTTCAACAAGAAGGTGGAGCGCGAGGCCCGGAGCTGGAGCCGCGAGAAGGCGCGTCGCTACGCCCCCCGGGACTGGCCCGACGACGAGCCCCCCCCGCCTCCCGAGAAGATGCCCTACATCGTCGTCGTCGTGGACGAGCTCGCCGACCTGATGATGGTGGCCGGCAAGGAGGTCGAGGAGTCCATCTGCCGGATCGCCCAGAAGGCCCGCGCCTGCGGCATCCACCTCATCATCGCCACCCAGCGCCCCTCGGTCGACGTGATCACCGGCCTCATCAAGGCCAACCTGCCGAGCCGGATCTCCTTCCAGCTCCGCTCCCGGCACGACTCCCGCACCGTCCTGGACGAGATCGGCGCCGAGCACCTCCTGGGCAAGGGCGACATGCTCTACCTGCCCCCCGGGGTGGGCGGGCTCCAGCGCTGCCACGGGGCCTTCGTCTCGGACGAGGAGGTGGCCCGGGTGACCGGCTACCTGCGCGAGCAGGCCGATCCCGACTTCATCGGGGACCTGGAGGACACCTCGAACCCGGATCTGGCCTTCGACGCCGAGGAGCAGGACGAGCTGTACGATGCCGCCTGCCAGGTGGTGGTCCAGGCCGGCAAGGCCAGCACCTCCATGCTCCAGCGCCACCTGAAGATCGGCTACAACCGCGCTGCCCGCATCGTGGACGCCATGGAGGCGGCGGGGCTCATCGGGCCTGCCGACGGGGCCCGCCCGCGCGAGGTCCTGGTGGGCGACGGCGGGCCCTGACGTGGCCGCCGACCCGATCCGATCCAGCGGGCTGACAACTCCTGACCCGCCCGCCGTCTTGTCCCACCGCCCCTGCGGTGTCCATCTGATTGAAGGAACCCACCGCCTCGCCCGTCCCACCGGCGGACGCCGCGCCCCGACTTCATTACTAGGGGTTCTCCGCGGCCCCGCCCCTCCGCTGCCGGCCCCCGAGAGGTCCTCGTGAAGCTGCCCCGTCTCCTCCCTGTCGCGCTCCTCCTCCTGCCCCTCGGCGCGCTTCCCGCCGCCGCCCAGGACGCTCCGGAGGCCCCCACGGCCGACGCCGCGCCCACCGTGGACGCCGTCGTCGCCGCGGTCGAGGCCAAGTACGCCTCGGTCGACACCATCAAGGCCGACTTCACCCAGGTGAAGAAGGACGCTTTCGGCAAGGTCGAGCAGGACGGCGACGTGGTGCTCCAGCGGCCCACGAAGATGCGCTGGCGCTTCACCACCGGCGAGGAGAGCCAGTTCGTCACCGACGGCGACACGCTCTGGATCTACACCAAGGCCGACAACCAGTACATGGTCATCACCGACACGGCCCAGGCCACCGGCACGGCCAACACCTTCCTCACCAGCCTCGACAGCCTGGACGAGGTCTTCCAGGTCACCCTGGTCTCCCACGACGACGGGCCCACCCTGGACCTGGTGCCGCGCAAGGAGGGCATGTACAAGAAGATCCGGCTCGCACTCACCGCGGATCTGGTGCTCGAGCGGGTGGTCTTCACCGACGTCTACGACAACGTCACCGACATCGCCTTCCGCGACGTCTCGCTCGATGCCCAGGTGGACCCCGCGGTCTTCACCTTCACGCCGCCCGAGGGCGCCGCCCGGATCAGCAACTGATCCGCCGTTCGGTGCGGCGTCGGGCCCGGATCTCGACGGTTCGCCGGCCCATGCGTTAAGGGCGCGGGCTCGCCCGGTCGGCTCTCCGGGCGCCGGGAGTCCGCATGGAACGCGTCCACCTCGTCAGCCTGGGTTGTCCCAAGAACCGGGTCGACTCCGAGGTCATGGTCGGCACCCTCGCCGACGGCGGCTGGGAGCTGGTCGACGATCCCTCCACGGCCGACGTGATCGTCGTCAACACCTGCAGCTTCATCCAGCCCGCCACCGAGGAGTCCATCGACACGGTCCTCGAGATGGCCCGATTCAAGGAGGCGGGCTCCTGCAAGAAGCTGGTGGTCACCGGCTGCATGGTGCAGCGCTACGGCACCGCGCTCGAGGGCGAGCTCCCCGAGGTCGACCACTTCCTGGGGACGGGCGAGTACCACCGCATCGCCGATGTGCTCCGCGCCCGCGACGCCCGGGCCCCGCGCTCCTTCGTCGACACCCCCCTGTACATCCACGACGAGTTCGCCCCGCGCCTCAACTCGTGGTCGAAGTGCAGCGCCTACCTGAAAATCTCCGAGGGCTGCAACCACACCTGCGCCTTCTGCATCATCCCGACCCTCCGCGGCAAGCTGCGCTCGCGCTCCATCCCCTCGTTGGTGGCCGAGGCCGAGCGGCTCGCCGCCGAGGGGGTACGGGAGCTGAACCTGGTGAGCCAGGACAGCACCGCCTTCGGCCGGGACCTGAAGGACGGCACCGACCTGGGGGGCCTGATGCGCGCCCTGGCGCGGGTCGATGGCATCGCGTGGATCCGCCTGCACTACGCCTATCCCCACGGCGTGCCGCGCTCCTTCCTCGAGGCGATGGCCGAGGAGGAGAAGGTCTGCAACTACATCGACATCCCGCTCCAGCACGCCAGCGGGCCCATGCTCAAGGCCATGCGCCGCGGCGTCACCCGGGCTGGCCAGGAGCGGATCCTCACCCGTCTGCGCACCTTCGTCCCCGACGCCACCCTCCGTACCACCTTCATCGTGGGCTTTCCGGGCGAGACCGACCAGGACTTCGCCGAGCTGTGCGACTTCGTGCGCGCCCAGCGCTTCGACCACGTGGGCGTGTTCACCTACTTCCCCGAGGAGGGCACCCCCGCGGCCACGCTGCCGGGCCAGGTCCCCGAGGACGTGAAGCTGGAGCGCCAGGCCGAGCTGATGCGCATCCAGGCCGCCATCTCCCGGGAGAGGCTCGAGGCCCGGGTCGGCACCGAGGTGGACGTCCTCGTCGAGGGGCTCGCCCAGGAATCGGCCCTGCTGCTCCGGGGGCGCACCCGCTTCCAGGCCCCCGATGTGGACGGTCAGGTCTACATCACCAGTGCGCCCCCGGGCGTCCGGGTGGGCGAGATCCGGCGCCTGCGGATCACCCAGGCCGCCGACTACGACCTCGTGGGCGAGCTCGTGGACGCCCCCACCACCGTCGGCGCCGATCCGGTCCCCCGGCCCGATCCCGACGCCCTGGCCCCTTGACGATCCCGGCGGGGCGTGGCTCACTGCCGGGTGGAGCGGGGCCCTGTCCTGGAGACGACCATGCGCCACCCACTCATCTTCTGTGCGGCCGCGGGGCTGCTGTTCACGGCCTGCGGCGCCAACACCGGTCCGGCGACGCGGGTCGTGGAGCAGGACGAGGATCCCGACACCGAGGGCCCGGTGATCGACCACGTCCACGACCCCTCGCCGCGGACCTTCGGCGAGGACATCTTCCTGGACGCGGTGATCACCGATGACTCGGAGATCGACGACGTCCGCATCGTCTTCCAGCGCGAGACGGACGGCCAGGCCTGGACCACCCTCCGGATGGCTCCCCGGACCGAGACCTTCTACGACGGGGCCATCCCCGGCGACGAGGTCACCTCGGGCGGCCTCCGCTACTACCTCGAGGCGGTCGACGAGTTCGACAACAGCACCTGCCTGCCCGAGGCCTGCGCCGAGGAGGCCTGGCACTTCCCCATCGTCCCACCGCGGGGCTGAAGGCATGGCCTCTTCCAGGCGGCGGGCCGAGCCCCCCGAGGTGGGTCGCCCCGACCCGCGCCCCGACAAGGGCCCGGTGGGCGGGCGGGTCGACCTCGAGACCCTCATCGCGGTCTACCGCGGGCGCAACCGCTCCGAGAAGGCCCGGGCCCGGATGGAGGCGCTCGAGGCCGAGATCGACGCCGAGCGGGCCCGCGCGTACAGCCGGGCCCACGAGAAGGTCCAGGAGGCCCTCGAGGCCGCGGCGGCGGCCGGGCGCGAGCTGGGCCATGCGGCGGCAGACCGCATCGGGCCGGCGGTGGCCCGCTACGAAGAGGCGCGGGAGCGTGCCCTGCGGGCGCGGTGGGAGCTGCGGGTCCACTGCGAGGCGCTGGGGCTCCGGTGGACGGCCGAGCTGGAGCGGCGCTACCCCCGCCCACCGCGGGCGGATCGCTACCGGTCGGCGCCGTCCGAGGGCGACGCGGGGAGCGGGTCGAGCATGCCGTAGGGGCCGGGCTGGAGCACCGGCTCGGGCAGGGTGTCCACATGGTCGTGGATCACGTCCATGAGCGCGTCCAGATAGGGGTCGGCCAGGCCGTTCCGGTGGAGCCACCGCCAAAGGGGCACCAGGTAGAGGGCGCCCCGATCCCGGTCCGTCTCGCGGGGGGTGGCGTGGAGGAGCACCCGGGCCTCGTCGGCCACCGAGAGGTCCACGGCACGCCAGTGGCGGGGGTTGGAGGGGTAGTAGAGGACCTCCTGTTGCCGGCCGTCCACCTCCACCCGGAGGGTGCGACGGAAGTAGGGGCCCGCCTCGGGACGGCGCGGATCCACCCCCTCCCGGGCGTCCAGGGCCGCCAGGACCCGGCCATCGGGGTCGTCCCAGGTCACCACCGCCCCGGTCAGCCAGGCCCCCCGCGCCGGCCGGGTGCCCAGGACCAGCGAGTCGTGGAAGTCGGCATCGACGAAGTCGGCCACGCGCAGGTGAGGGTAGCGCGCCACGCGGGCGAGGCAGCCCCGGTAGCGACTGCGCAGGTGGAAGCGGCGGGCCAGCCCGGGGGCCCGGGCCAGCCGGACCTCGCGGACCTGGTCCGGGCAGGAGGGCTCCTCGACGAGGGAGCCATAGGCGAAGACCCGGAGGAGGCTCACGGCTCCGCCGTCGAGAGATCGGCCCCCAGGTGCACCAGCGCCGCTCTGAGCTGCGGATCGCGGCGCCAGCGGGTGGCGATGGGGTCGGACCAGGGCAGGCGCGGATCGGAGGCCTCACCGGGGGGCAGGCGATCCACCAGCTCGAGG
>CAZPJM010000327.1:0-5726 GCA_964586865.1 uncultured Enterobacteriaceae bacterium | reverse complement strand
CGGGTCTCCGGGCGGTGATGCGCCGTTCCCTGCACCGCCGGGTTCCTCCGCCGGGGATGCCGCGGGCAGGGCAGCGACCCCGCCCCCCTGGACCCCGTCCAGCGCGGTGAGCCTCTCGTGGGGCCTCCGGCTGCTGTCCACCGTCGACCAGGCCAGCCCCCCCCGGGCCATCCTGGGGTTGCCCGACGGCTCGGAGACCGTGGTGAAGGCCGGGGATATGCTGCCCGATGAGCGCGTCGTCGTGCTGGCCATCGGGCGCGGGGTCGTCCAGCTCGGCCAGGTGGCGCCCCAGGGCGACCACGTGACCGTCGAGTCGGTCTTCCTGAAGGCCATGTACCCGGGCGCGACCCCGCCTCCCCCCGAGTAGCTCCCGGTCCGGGAATCCCTCATGCTCCCGCGCCCCCGGTCCGACCCCCGGTCCCAAGGGAGGTGGCATGTCGACGGTTCATCTGCGCGCGCACGCGGCTCGGGGCGGCAAGGTCGGGGGAGGGGCCCCGGCCACCGCCGAGGATCTGGCGGCGGTGGGGGGCCCGCTGCTGGTGCACGCCAGCCGGTGGTCGCCCGACGTGGTCCTGCGCGCGGGCCTGGTCTGGCCCATCCTCCAGCACGCCGCCTTCACCTGGCGCCTCTCGGACGGGGCCGCCGATCCGGTCATGGCCTACGCGCTCGCCGTGTCGGTGCGGGCGGACCTGCTCGGCTTTCTGGACATCGCCCTCGCCGGGTTCGAGCTGGCCCGTGAGGGAGCCCCGGCCGGCCGCGCCCTCTCCCGGGTGGCCCGGGCCCTCGTCCAGGCCGATCCGGAGGCCGACGGCGGACGCGGCCTGCCACCGGCCCTGCCGGCCGAGGTCGTGCTGCCCCTCGCCCTCCGCCGCTTCGGAGGCCCCGAGGCCCTTCCCGACGATCTCTACGTCAAGGCACAGCTCTTCACGGCCGTCGCCTTCGCCCGGACCGACGGGTTCGGCCGGCGGGAGGTGGTGGATCGCTTCGTCGACCTGCTCGACGCCCTCGGCCCCCACGTGAGCCGGGAGCTGTCGCGGGCGGCGTAGCGGAGGAGGCCACCGGAAGTCCAGGGCGCGTGGGATCCGTGGGCGGCGCCAGCGGGTTATGCCCCCGGGCGTCAGACCGGGGGGCTGGGTGGGCCGTCTGTCGAGGTCCCGCCATGTCCCTGACCTTCCCCCTCCCCGCCCACACCCACCTCCTCACCCTGGCGGGGAGCCGTGCCTACGGCCTGCACCGTCCCGACTCCGACGTCGACCTCCGCGGGGTCGCCATCGCCCCCGCCCGCTTCCACCTGGGCTTCCTGCACACCTTCGAGCAGGCCGACGATCCGGGCGAGCTCGCCCCCTTCCACGCCGATCTCGCCGAGGAGGCCGCGGCGGCCCGCGACCACGGCCTCGAGGGCACCGTCTACGGCCTGGCCAAGTTCATGCGCCTCGCCGCCGACTGCAACCCCAACATCCTCGACGTCCTGTTCGGCCGCGAGGCGGAGATCCGGCGGATCACCCCCCTCGGCCGCGCCCTGCGCGAGCACCGCCGGGCCTTCCTCTCGCGCCGGGCGCGCCACAGCTACGCTGGCTACGCCGGCGCCCAGCTCAAGCGCATCGAGGGCCACCGGGCCTGGCTCCTGGACCCGCCCGAGGCCCCGCCCACCCGGGCCGCCTACGGCCTGCCGGAGCACGCCACCCTGCCGGCGGATCAGCGCACGGCCGCCTTCGCCGCCGTCGACAAGCAGCTCGCCGCGTGGGGCGGGGTCCTCTCCGAGGTGGACGCGCCGCTACGCGCCCGGATCCGCGACACCCTCGCCGAGATCCTCGCCCATGATCGCTGGACCGCGGCGGCCCGGGCGGTGGGCCTCGAGGACAGCCTGATCGAGGTGCTCTCCGCCGAGCGCCGCTACCGACGGGATCGACAGCACTGGAAGCAGTACCAGCGCTGGAGGAGGAACCGGAATCCCGAGCGGGCCGAACTCGAGGCCCGATACGGATACGACACCAAGCACGGCATGCACCTGGTCCGGCTGCTGCGGATGGGCCGGGAGCTCCTCGAGGAGGGCGCCCTGCAGGTGTGGCGCGGCGACCGGGACGCCGCCGAGCTCCTGGCCATCCGCCGGGGCGCGTGGTCCTACGAGCGGCTGCGGGAGGAGGTGGACCGGGAGGAGGCCCGCCTCGCCGCGCTGGAGGAGGATCCGCCGGCCCCCCTGCCCCGAGGGCCGGACCGCCCGGGGCTCGACGCCCTGTGCGTCCGGCTGACCGAGGCCGCCCTGTCGGGGCCGCCCTACAGCTTGGACTGACAGTCCGCCTGACCCGCCAGGTCGGGAAGGTCGCCGTTGCACTTGGCGTTGTCCTTCATGCAGTTGTAGAAGGGCACCATGTTCTGCGGGTTCATGCCCAGGTTGCCGCACATCTGGTCGGCGTTGAGCTTGGCGGGCATGCAGTCGAGGCCGTTCTGGTGATCGACATAGGCCCGGCAGGCGGCCTCGTTGTCGGATCCGCCGCCCGACGAGGCGGCGGTGGTGGAGCCGCTCGCGTCGTCCAGGTCGCCGAAGTCGAAGTCGCTCTCGCCCCCGGCGGAGCCGAAGGCGAGGGCCACGAAGGCCCCGAGGGCCGCGGTCGAGAGGAGGGTCTTGCGGAGCATGGGTTCTCCCTGGGTTCGGCCCGTGCTTAGCACACCTGCGGCCCTCGGGTCCGACAGGCCGGTGACGTTTCGCGACAACGCCGAGCGCCACGCCGATCCTGGGCCGGGGGGCCGAGGGTCTCAGGCGCTCCGGCGGCGGCGCCAGAGGACGGCCAGGACCCGGGCGACGGGCCCGTAGTGGTGCTCCGGGATGGGGTGGCCCACCGGGACCTCGGCGTGGAGGGCCCGCGCGAGCGGCACATTCTCGACCTGTGGCACCTCCAGGTCCCGGGCCAGCCGTCGGATGTGCAGGGCCAGGTGGTCCACGCCCTTGGCCACCACCACCGGGGCCTCGTCCCGGTCGCGCTGGTAGCGCAGCGCCACCGCGAAGTGGGTCGGGTTGGTGATCACCACGTCCGCCTCCCGGAGGGCCTGCACCAGGGTGCCCATGGCGATCTCCCGCTGCCGCTGCCGCCGCTTGCCCTTGAAGAGGGGATCCCCGTCGCTGTCCTTGTGGTGTTGCCGGTACTCCTGGTCGGTCATCTTCAGGTCCTGGCTCGTCTTCCAGGCGGAGTACGCGTAGTCGGCGGCGGCCAGGACGGCGATGATGGGCAGACAGGCGAACAGGACGAGCCCCGCCAGCTCGGTCAGCTCGTGCAGGAAGGCCCGGAGGTGCACGCCGGAGAGGGCGGGCAGCTCCTCGACCCGATCCCAGAGCACCCAGCCCACCACCGCGCCGAGGAGCACCAGCTTGCCCACCCCCTTGCCGAGCTCCACCAGGGGGGTCCAGGAGAGGAAGAGGTTCTTGAAGCCGGCCAGCGGGTTGATCTTGCCGAGCTTGGGCTCGAGGGCCTTGGGCGCGATCTGCCCCATCGACTGGGCCAGCCCGGCCGCCACCGCCGCGAGCGCCACCGCGCCCAGGGGCAGCACCAGGGCCTGGAACAGGGCGGTGAGGACCAGCGCGCCCATCCGGCGGGCTTCGTCCAGGTCGAGGCGCCGGCCATCGCCCAGATCCCACAGGTCCACCCCCAGGTGCAGCAGGGGTTGTCCCACCAGGCCGCCGGCGAAGACCAGGGTGAGGCCGCCCGCCGCCACGATGGCCAGCGCGGAGAGGTCCTGGGAGCGCGCGATCTGGCCGCGCTCGGCGGCCTCCCGCCGCTTCTTGTCGGTCGCGGCGTGCTTCTTCTCCTGGCCGTCCGGGCTCTCCGCCATGGGCTAGCCCACCGCCGCCACCAAGCCGGCGAGCTGGCGGATCACGTCCTCCAGGGCGCTGCGGTGTCGCTCGAGCATCCACGGCAGGGCGACCCCGAACAGCCAGATCCCCACCACGCTGTTCACGGTCATGCCCACGCTGAAGAAGACGTTCATGCGCGGCGCCAGCTTGCCCAGGATGCCGATGAAGACGTTGACCAGGAAGACCAGGGCGATGAGGGGGCCGGCCAGCTCCACGCCGAGGACGAAGGTGGTGCCGACCGCCTCGACGAGGGCCGTGGCGACGGGACCGAGCCGCACCACGCCGCCGGGGGGGACCACGGCGAAGGAGTCGGCCAGCAGCACGAGCACCTGGTGGTGCTGGTGACCGGCCAGGAAGACGAGCCCGGCGAGCCACGAGGCCAGGACGCCGAGGGGGCTCTGGCCGAAGGAGAGGACCGGGTCGAACAGGGTGGCCATGCCGAGGGCCGTCTGCTGGGAGAGGAGCTCGGCGGCGATGGCGGAGGCTGCGAAGACCGCCCGCACCACCAGCCCGAGCCCGGCGCCCAGCAGGAGCTCGCCGCCCAGGCCCAGCACGATGAGCCCGGTGCTCACCTCGCCCTCCACGAGCGGCACCCCGGGGGCCAGCAGCAGGGTCAGCACCAGCGCCAGCAGCGGCGCCAGGTAGCGGGGCAGGCCCACCGTGCTGAACACGGGCAGCGTGAAGAGGAGGCCGTTGAGCCGCGCGAAGACCAGTCCGGCCGTGACCACCGTGGCCGTCACGGCCGATCGCCGATGGTGGCCCAGGTCTGCTGGGCGTAGCTGATGGAGACCTGGAGCATCCAGCCGCCGGCCAGGGCCAGGACCAGGAAGACGGCCAGGATCTTGGGCACGAAGACCAGCGTCATCTCCTGGACCTGGGTGACGGTCTGGACGAGGGAGATGATCGAGCCCACCACGAGGGCGGTGAGGAGCAGCGGTCCGCCCACGTAGAGGGCCGTGATCAGCCCCTGCTGGCCCAGGAAGACGGCCTCGTCGATGGACATGGCGACCTCAGCCGTAGCTGGAGACGAGCCCGGTCACGAGCAGCCCCCAGCCGTCCATGAGCACGAAGAGCATGAGCTTGAACGGCATGGAGATGACGACCGGGGGGATCATCATCATGCCCATGCCGAGCAGGACGCTGGCGACGATGATGTCGAGGACCAGGAAGGGCAGGTAGACCTTGATGCCGATGACGAACGAGGCGCGGAGCTCCGAGAGGACGAAGCCCGTCACCACCACCGGGGTGGGGATGTCGGCCACCGTCTCGGGCCGCGTGGTCATCCGGGAGACCCGCATGGCGGCCTTCAGATCGTCGGGCTCCATGTTGTCGAGCATGAAGCCGCGCATGGGGCCGATGGCCTCCTCCATGGCCTCCACGGTGGTGATCTCGCCGGCCAGGTAGGGGTCGAGGGCCTCGGCCTGCACCGTGTCGAGGGTGGGCTGCATGACCACCATCGAGAGCATGAAGGCGAGCCCGATGAGCACCTGGTTGGGGGGCGACTGCTGCAGGCCGAGGGCCTGGCGGAGCAGCGCGAAGACGATGATGAACCGGGTGAACGGCGTCATCAGGACCAGGATGGCCGGGATGAGGGAGAGGCTGGTGAGCAGGACCAGCAGCCGGACGGCGGCGTCCACCTCGTCGGTGGCCGCGTCGGTGACCACGGCGCCGACCCCGTCGGCCAGGGAGCCCAGCTCCCCGGGGGCGTCCTGGGCCAGGGCCGCCATGGGCAGGACCAGGACCAGGGCCGCCAGCAGGAGGCGCAGCCAGGGCCGGAGCCGGCTCATCGCCGCTCCTGGTCCCGGCGGGCCATCACCTGCTCGAGCAGCGCACGGGCGGCCTCGGTGCGCTCCCGGCGGCTGCGGGCGTCGGTCTGGAC
>CAZPJM010000326.1:0-5754 GCA_964586865.1 uncultured Enterobacteriaceae bacterium | reverse complement strand
CTGGTTCGAGACCATGGCCGCCATCACCGCCCGGGAGCGCCCCGCCTCGGCGTGAGGCGGCTCAGCCCGTCTCGCCGGGCGCCCCCGGGGCGGCGGGCAGGGCCGAGAGCGGCGAGGCCAGGGCGTGGCGCCAGCGGTCCACCGCGGCCCCCGGATCCCCGTCGGCCGCGTCCAGCGCCACCCGGATGCGGCCCAGGTGGAGCTCCAGCCGGACCACCTCGAGGCGGTCCAGGTGCGCCTCGAGGCCCGGCGCGAGCTGGTCATCCCAGGTCTGGTGCGCCTCGCGCCACGCCCGCCGCGCCCCCTCCCGATCCCCCTCGGCGTGCCGGCTCAGGGCCCGATCCAGCGCCGCGTCGAGCCGCACCCGACCGGCCCGCACATCGGCCGCATCCAGCCGGGGCCGGGGGGTGCAGGCGAGGAGGAGCAGGCCCGCGGCGAGCGGGACGAGGACGGCGGGGACGAGGCGCATGGCGGGGCCGGGGAGGGCGCCCAGGATAGCCCATCAGGTCGGGCCGACGGACCCCTGCCACGGGAAGGGGGTGCCCTGGAGCCCCCAGGTGTCCCGGTCCCACACCACCCGGCCCCGGACCCAGGTGCGCCGGGGGAGGGGGGCGTCGGCCCAGAAGAGGCTCCAGGCCAGCACGCCCTCGGCGTCCTCGACCCACTCGGGCAGGTCCAGCAGCACCAGGTCGGCCTCGAAGCCCGGGTGGATGGCCCCCACCCCGGTGAGCCCCAGGGCGCGCGCCCCGTCGAGGGTGCCCCAGCGCAGCAGGGTGGCCGGGGCCACCGGATGGCCGGCGGCCAGTGCATTGTCGTAGGCCGAGGACAGGATCCGCGGGATGCGGAAGGAGCGCCCGGCCGCCACGTCCGTGCCGATGCACAGGGGGATCCCCCGGCTCAGCACCGCCCCGGTGGGCATGTGGCCGCTGCCCAGGAAGGCATTGCTGTCGGGGCAGTGGGCCACCACCGCCCGGGCCGCGGCGAAGCGGTCCCAGTCGTCGGGGTCCAGGTGGATGCAGTGCGCCAGCACGCTCCGATCGTGCACCAGGCCGGCGTCCTCGTAGACCCGCAGGTAGTCGCGCCCGAAGCGCTCCCGCACGTGGGCGCACTCGTCCGGGTTCTCGGCCAGGTGGGTGCTCGCCCACAGCCCCAGCTCCCGGGAGAGCGCCCCCGCCCGTGCCAGGCCCTCGGCGCTGCTGGTCGGGGCGAAGCGGGGGAGCACCGCCACTTCGAGCCGATCGTCGTGCCCCTGCCACCGCTCCACCAGCCACCTCACGTCCTCCTCGGAGCGCTCGGGGGGGATGGCGAGCTCGGGCGGGCAGTCCACGTCCATCCAGACCGGCCCCACCCGTCCGCGCAGGCCACGGTCGGCCAGCGCCTGCAGGCCCGCATCGGCCGCCTCGGCGTGACGGCTCCCGTAGACGAGGGCGAAGGTGGTGCCCGAGGCGGCGAGCAGGGCGGCGAAGTGATGGGCCACCGTGCGGGCGTGATCCGCATCCGCGAAGCGACGCTCCTCGGGGAAGGTGGAGCGCGCGAGCCACCGGAGCAGCGGGCCCGAGGCCGAGCCCACGATGCGGGTCTGGGGCAGGTGGATGTGGCCGTCCACGAAGCCCGGGAGCAGGACCCCGGGCCGCAGATCGGCGTCCACCGCCCGACCGTCGGGCGGACCGACCTCGCGGATGCGGCCGTCCGGATCGATGACCACCAAGGCATCATCGAGCCAGCGCAGCGCCTCGGGGCCGGCGCCGTCCAGGATCGCCGGCGCCTCGGCGTCGGGATCCGGGGTGAGGACGCGGGCGCGCAGCACGGTCATCGGGGCCTCCGGGAGCGGAGGGTGCCCCGGAGCCTCTCGGGGGTCAAGCCGGGTCGGTCCGCTTCCGAACCCTCCGGAGACCCCCCCGGGGAGGACCCCATGAGCTGGTTCCGACGAGACGCCGACGCCGGCGAGACCGCCCTCCTCCGCGAGGCCCTGCTGCGGGTCCTGGCCCACCTCGGCGACGGCGTCGACGACAAGGCCCGGGCGCGCCTGGATCGCCTGGTGGACCGCCTCCAGCGGCCGCCGGTGCCCACCGGTCTCGTCCGGGAGGTGCACGCGGTGGTGGGCGGCCTGCCCGGACCCGCCGCCCCGGCCCCGGGGCGGAGCGTCGAGACCGCGGAGGCCGTGGGCGAGATGACGGGCGCCCTGGTGGACACACTCGGCGCCTCGGCCCTGCTGGATCAGGAACTCTACGACGCCATCGCGGCCCTGGAGGCCGCGGTCCCCCCCAAGGTGGGACGGGGCGACGCCCGGCGCCTGACCTCGGAGGCCGAGCGGGTGCGGGAGGTGGCCGGGCCGGCCCGGGAGCGGGCGCTGGCCACCCGGGCGATGCTCCACGGGGGCTTCCGGGAGCTGAAGGAGGTCCTCCAGCCCACCGGCAGCCAGTGCGCCGCCATCGACTGGGGCCTCTCGGAGCTCGCGGGGACCCTCGCCAGCGCCAGCGAGCCCGAGGGTCTCTACGCCATGCGCAGCGAGCTGCTCCTCGCCCTCCGGGACCTGTCCGGCAACAGCGCCGCCCTGCGGGGCCAGCTCAAGCGGGCCCAGGAGCACATCCGCCAGCTCGAGGCAGCCCTCGACGAGGCCGACCACTCCCTCGAAGAGGCCCGCCAGGCCGCCGAGCAGGACGGGCTCACCGGGATCCCCAACCGGGCCAGCTTCGACCGGGATCTGCTGGCCGCGGTGCGACGCAGCCGGGAGGCCGGGACCGGATTCTGCCTGGTCCTGCTCGATGTGGACCACTTCAAGGGCGTGAACGACCGACACGGGCACGCCGCGGGCGACCAGGTCCTGCGCACCCTCTCCCTCCGACTGGTGGAGCGGGTCCGCGACGCGGATCGCGTCGCCCGGGTCGGCGGCGAGGAGTTCGGGCTGCTCCTCCACGAGACGACCGCCGACGACGCCCGGGAGGTGGTGGAGCGGATCCGGGGCGCGGTCGAGGCGGAGCGGTTCACCGGCGAGGGCGGCGCCTTCGCGGTGACGGTGAGCCTGGGCCTGGCCGCCCACGACGGCGAGGAGAGCGGCCTCGAGCTGTACAAGCGGGCCGACCGCGCGCTGTACGAGGCCAAGCAGGCCGGACGGAACCGGGTGGTGCTGGCGGCGTAGCGCGGATCCCGCCGCAGGCGGTTGCGGGGGGTCGGGACCGGGCCGGACCATTGCCGCGGGCCCGGGTGGGGACTACACGTCTGACTTGAGGCGGCGTCGGCCGCCCCACGTTCCTGGAGACCGCATGCATGCGTCGACCGAGACGAACGGCTCGCCCGAGGGGGGCGCCGGCCGCCCCGACCACAAGGTCATCGACCTGACCGACGCCGCCCGGGCGGAGGTCCGCCGCCTGCTCGCCCTGGACGAGCACGCCGGCCTGGGCCTGCGCCTGGGCATCAAGGGCGGCGGCTGCTCCGGGCTCACCTACCACCTGGACTTCACCGAGCGCCGCGAGGGCGACACGGTCGTGCTCTTCGACGACTTCGAGGTCTACCTGGACCGCAAGAGCACCATCTACCTGTCCGGGACCACCCTGGATCACCAGTCGGGCCTGACCGGGCGGGGCTTCGTGTTCCAGAACCCCATGGCCAGCAACACCTGCGGCTGCGGCGAGAGCTTCAGCCTGTGAGGGCGCGGTGAGCGCCGGCGACGCCGTCGATCTCCCCCTCCTGCGTCAGGTCCGCGAGCACGGAGCCGTCGGCCCCGTGGGTCCGGACAGCGTGGGCTGGGCCGATCTGGCCGGCCTCGTCGCCCGGGGCCCCGACGCCGCCGCCTTCCTCCAGAGCCAGCTCACCAACGAGGTCGAGGGCCTGGAACCCGGCCAGGGCAACCTGAACGCCCGCGTCACCCGCACCGGCCATCTGGTCGCCGCCTGCAGCCTCCACCGGCTCGCCGATCCCGGGCCTGGCGTCCAGGCCTTCCTACTCCTCCTCCCCCGCGAGGACCGCGACCGCCTGCGCGCGTCCCTCGACGGCTTCCTCTTCGCCGACGATGTGACCCTCGAGGACCGCGACGACGTGCGTCTCTGGGTGCAGGGCCCCGCCACGCCCGAGCTCTCCACGGCCATCGGTGTCCCCGGGGACGAGGGCACCGTCGTCGCCCTCGACGACGGCCTGGTGGTACAGCGCGGCTTCACCGGCGATCCCGGGCTGGTGGTGCTGGGCACGCCGGGGCTGGCCACCCGGATCCACGAGGCCGCGGTGGGGCGGGGCTTCCGCGACCTGGAGGCCGCCACCCTCTCCGCCGTGGTGGAGTCCCTCCGCGTCGAGGCCGGGCTCGTGAGGGTCGCGGTCGACATCCCGAAGAAGCGCCTCCTCCCCGAGACCGGCCTCGAGCAGCACGCCGTCAGCTACACCAAGGGCTGCTACCTGGGCCAGGAGGTCATCGCCCGCGTCCGCACCTACGGCTCGGTGCCCCGGGCCCTGCGTGCCCTGGTCCTGGACGGGGGCCTCGAGGGCCTGCCCGCCCCCGGCGACAAGGTGATGCTCGACAGCGGCCGGCCCGCCGGGGACGCCGCCACCGCCGCCCTCTCCCCCGCCGAGGGCGCCCCGGTCCTCCTCGCCTTCCTCGGCCGCGACCACCGGACCCCCGGCCAGCGGCTGCTCCTGCGCACCCCCGGCGGACTGCGCGAGGCGCGGGTCGCGCTCCTGCCCCTGCACCGCGCCGCCGACCGCGACACCCGCGTGCAGCAGCTCTACGACCGCGCCATCCGGACCTTCGCCGACGGCCACGAGGATCGGGCGCTCGCCCTCCTCGAGGACGCCCTGCGGCTCGACCCGGCCTTCGCCGACGGCTACGAGGCCATCGGCGTCATCCTGGGCCGGGGTGGCCGGTACCACGAGGCCATCGACTTCTTCCGGCGCCTCGAGGAGGTCGTGCCCGGCGAGCCGCTGGTCAACACCAACCTCTCCCTCTACTACATGAAGCTCGGCGACAAGGCGACGGCCGAGGCCGAGGCCGGCAAGGCCGCCTCCAAGGCCATGGCCCGGGGGGGCGACGGCCCCGAGACCCGCTCCGCCGCCCAGATCGCCGAGGAGCAGGATGCCGCCCGCCGGGCCGACGCCGCCCGCAAGGAGGGCATGTTCCGCCAGGTCCTGGACTTCGACCCCGAGGATCCGGTGGCCTGGTTCGGGCTGGGCAAGAGCCTGTCCACCCTGGAGCGCTGGGAGGAGGCCGCCGAGGCCCTCGAGCGCGCCACCGAGGTCGACGGGAAGAACGCCGCGGCCTTCCTGGCCCGCGGCAAGGCCCTCGAGCGCCTCGGCCGCGACGCCGACGCCCTCGATGTCTACCGAGCGGGGATGGAGGTGGCCTCCCGCCGGGGCGACCTCATGCCCCTGAAGGAGATGGAGAGCCGGGTCCTGCTCCTGGGGGGCGCCGCCGACCCCACGGCCTGAGCCCCCGTGCGCCGACGGGTGAGGCGGCTCACGTCCCGGCCTCGGCCTGTCGCCCCAGCCCCGCGGTTCGAATACAGGACCCATCCGGTCCCCTTTTGCCCTGGAGGCCTCCATGTGGAAGCGCGTCGAGCAGGTCGTCGAGGATCTGCGCCCCCTGGTCCGCTCTGTCGGCATCGACGCCAAGGTGGTGGATGTGCTGGACCAGGTCGTCACCATCGAGCTCGTCCGCGAGGACAAGGACGCCAGCCCGGATCTCGTGCGCCTGCGCGACTTCGTGGCCCGGGAGATCCAGGCCGAGATCCCCCAGGTCGACGCCGTGGAGTTCACGGGCGACCTGGCCCC
>CAZPJM010000325.1:0-5779 GCA_964586865.1 uncultured Enterobacteriaceae bacterium | reverse complement strand
GCCGGCCTCATGGGGATGGTCGAGGGCCTCTTGGACGGCCTCGAGGAGGCGCCGCTCGGCGGCGGGGCGCTCGTACCACCAGTCGGTGCTCCAGACGCGGTGGAAGCGCCACCCCAGCCCCTCGAGCACGGCCTGGCGCAGCCTGTCCCGCTCCCTCGCGCCGTGGGCCCCGTGGTAGGCGGCCCCGTCGCACTCGACGGCGAGCAGGTACCGCCCGGGAGCGTCGGGGTCGACCACCGCCAGGTCGATGCGGTAGCCGCTCACGCCGACCTGGGTGTGGACCGTGTGGCCGGCCCGGACGAGGGCCGCGTGGACCTGGGCCTCGAAGGGGGACTCGAAGGTGGCCTCGTGGGCGGGACGGGCCCCTCGGTCCAGGGCCTCGATGCCGTGCTCGGCGTAGGCGAGGAAGCGCTCGAGGTGGGCCACCCCCACGGCGCGGGTCCGCAGCAGGTCGATCGCGTCGGCCGACAGGGAGGTGAAGACCACGAGCCGCTCCCGGGCCCGGGTGATGGCCACGTTGAGCCGCCGCTCGCCGCCGCGCCGGTTCAGGGGCCCGAAGTTCATGGTCACCTTGCCCGCGCGGTCCGGCCCGTAGCCGATGGAGAAGAGCATCACGTCGCGCTCGTCCCCCTGGACGCTCTCCAGGTTCTTCACGAAGGCGGGCTCGGGCAGGTCGTCGTCGAAGGCGGCGTCCACGGCCGGGCGCTCCGCGCGCACCGTGTCGACCAGGTCCTCGATGAGGCGCTGCTGGGCCAGGCTGAAGGTCACCACCCCCACGGTGGGCCGGGACGCCGCCGGTCGGTCCAGCAGGGCCACCAGCTCGGCCACCACCGCCTCGGCCTCGCCGCGGTTGGTCCGGGACCGGCCCCGGTCGTACACGCCGTCGGCCACCTTCCGGAGCTCCACGCCGAGGCCCTCGCGCAGCGCCGAGGGGAAGGTGTGGAGCAGGTTGTCGTAGTACCGATGGTTGCTGAAGGCGATGAGGGACTCGTGGCGGCTGCGGTAGTGCCACCGCAGGCGCAGCTCGGGCAGCCCGGCGGCCACCACCTCGTCCAGGATGCTCTCGGTGTCGGTGAGGGCCTCGTCATCGGGGGGCCAGTCGTCGTCCTCCCCGCCGGTGTCGAAGAAGGTGGTGGGCGGGAGCTGCTGGCTGTCGCCCACCACCACGACCTGCCGACCCCGGGCGATGGCCCCCACCGCGTCCCACGGCGGGATCTGGCTGGCCTCGTCGAAGACCACCACGTCGAAGCCGGGAAGGGCCGGGTCCAGGTACCGGGCCACCGAGAGGGGGCTCATGAGGGCGCATGGCACGATGCGCTCCAGGATGGGGCCGATCCGGGAGAACAGGCGACGGACCGGCTGGTGCCGCCGCTGGAGCTGGAGCTGGCGACGGAGGAAGGCGAGATCGTCGCCGGGACCGTGCAGATCGGGGACGCGGGCCGCCACCCGGGCGGCGATCTCCTGGCGTGCGAGGGTGAGCGCCTCGGCATCGAGGGCCTGGAAGCGCCGCACCACCGCCCCGTGCTCCACGCCGCGAAAGGCGGCCAGGGCGGGCTCCCGGGCCAGGTGATCCTCCCACCAGCCCTGCAGGGCGCTGCGCTCCCACGCGCGCGGGAGGTCCTCGGGGGCCAGGGCGCCGTCGAGGACGGCGTCGACCAGGGGTCCCAGGCCGGCCTCCCGGGCGGCGTCCAGGGCGGCGCGGGTGGCGCACCAGGCCCGCAGGGCATCGGGGGCGTGAAGGGCCTGGCGCAGGCGGTCGCGCAGGGCGGGCAGGGGCCCGGGCGTGCCGCCGGTGGTCCCGGTCCAGGTCTCGAGGGCCGTCTCGAGGGGCGCCCATGCGGCCACCAGCGCCTCGAGGGCCGCCCGATCCGCGGGGGTGAGGGCCTGCGGGTCGGTGGCGGCGTCCACCACCGGGCCGAGCCCGTCCACCGGGCGCTCCAGCTCCCGGGCCAGCGCCCGGAGGGCCGGCGCGAGGAGCTCCAGGGTCTGCAGCCGCGCCTCCACCGCGTCCCAGTCGGTCTCGGTGCCGCGCCACAGGCCGCCCAGCCACGCCCGCCCCTCCGCGGCCCGCGCCTCCATCCGGATCCGGCCGTCCCGCACGGCGATGGCCGCCCCCAGGTCCTCGGTGATGGCGTCGGCCGGACCGAGCCGCTCCCGGGCCACCGCCGCCAGCCGGCTCCGGGCGCCCCACAGGAGGATCCAGGCCAGGAGGAAGAAGGCCCGGCCCCATCGCTGGTAGCGGGCCTCCAGGTCCTCCAGGGGCAGCCGGAGCAGGGCCTCGGTCCAGCGGGTGTGCAGGTCCTGGGCGCGCCGGGTGAGGGCGCGTCCCTCTGCGGCCCAGCCGCGGAGGGTGGCCACGCGGCTGTCGACCTCGGGCCCGTGCAGCAGGGCGGCGGGGAGGGGATGGGCCGCGAGCAGGCCCCGTGCCAGCCGGACCCGGACTGCGAGGGTCTCCGGCGTGGGGGTGGCCCCGGAGAGGCCCAGCCGGCGGTCCACCTCGGCGGCGGCCGCGAGGGCGGCATCGATGGCTTCGGCGAGGGCCCCGGTGGCCTGGACGGTCCGGCGGGCCCACGCCGGATCCCAGGTGGGCCGGGTGACGTCGCGCCAGGGGTGGGCGGCCGGATCGCCGGTCTCGGCCAGGCGGGCCGTGAGGCGGGCCACCCGGTGGGTCCGCTCCTGCACCCCGTCCGGGTCCAGCTCGGCCCAGGGCAGGGAGAGGGGGAGGGGCGGGATGGCCGTCAGGCCGAAGAGGCGGGCCACCACGTCACGGACCGGGCCGCCGAACGGGCTCGGGGCCGCCAGGCGTGCGGCGTGGGCATCCAGGGTGGAGCGGGCCTCGGCGAGGGCGCGGGCGTGGGCCACCCAGCCCACCTCGGGGGCGGCGGCCGCGGCGCGGAAGGCCTCGCCGATCTGCTTCATCACGGCCTTCTTGGACGCCTTCTCGCTGTGGAGCTCGAGGCAGAACGGCCCGAGGCCCACCGCCTCCAGGCGTCGCTGGACCACCTCGAGGGCAGCGCGCTTCTCCGAGACGAACAGGACCGTGCGCCCTTCTCCCAGGAGCTGGGCGATCAGGTTGGTGATGGTCTGGGACTTGCCCGTGCCGGGGGGTCCCTGGAGGACGAAGGAGGAGCCGTCGCTGGCCGCTAGCACCGCCTGGAGCTGGCTGGGATCGGCGGGGAGGACGGGCAGCACCTCCTCGGGGGGGCGGTCCCCGTCGACCCGGTCCAGCGGCACGAGCGCCCGGGCGAGCGGGAAGGCCTGGCCGTGGCCTTCGAAGAGGTGGCGCACCACCGGGTTGTCGAGCAGGGCCTCGCGCTTGGCCTGCAGGTCGCGCCACATGAGGTGCTTGGTGAACGAGAACAGCCCGAGCCAGGCGTCCTCCAGCACGTCCCAGCGGGGCTGGTCGAGGACCGCCCGGCGGGCCAGCCGGAGCACCTCTCGCAGGTCCAGGCCCGCCTCGTCGGTGGGCGGCTCGTCCAGGCCGGTGCCGTCCAGGCCGAAGTCCCGGCGGAGCTTCTCGAGGAGGGTGTCGTTGACCCGGGTCTCCTCCTCGGCGCGCCCCAGGGCATGCCCGGCATTGGCCGGCAGGCGGATGAGCCGCACGGGCACCAGGACCAGCGGGGCCAGGCGGGGCTGCTCGCTGGAGGGGGCCTCGAACCAGCGGAGGATGCCGAGGGCCAGGTAGAGGGTGTGGGCCCCGCTCTCCGCCACCGAGGCCCGGCTGCGGCGGTACAGCTCCACCAGGCGGCCGTGCAGCTCGCCCGGGGGGGCATCGACCGCCAGTCGTCCCGCCTCCTGGGCCGCCCGGATCGTCTCCGGGCTCCAGGCGGGTGCGGCATCCCCCGGGCGGGCCGGGCGCGGGGCGATGGAGAAGCGGGTGTTGGCCTCGAGGGCGTCTTCGAGGGCGTGCAGGTCCAGGCCGGGCAGCCGGAGGGTCCGGCGGGTCTCCTTCAGGTTGAGGAGGCGGTTGCGGAGCGAGAGATCGAGGAGGCGGTTGCGCCAGGCCTCCAGGCGATCCGGGCTGGGGGCGTCCTCGGAGGGGGCGACGGGCTGCGCGGGGCTCGCGCCATCGGGGGTGCGGCCCCCGCGGCGTGCGGGGAGGGCGTCCAGGGGCTCCAGGGGCAGGGGATGGAGCCCGGCCTGCCGACAGGCCGTCAGATCCACCAGCGCGGCGAAGCGGGACGGGTCGCGCAGGGCCTCCTCGCCCGCGCCCAGGGGATCGGCCGCGCCCAGGGGATCGGCCGCGCTCTCTCGGATCGGGGCCGGGTCGACCACGAAGGCCTCGCCCAGGCCCAGCCGCTTGCGCAGGGCGGCCGGATCGTCGGTGGTGGGGCTCGGGAGGTGGAAGTCGCCGAGCCAGGCGCCGGCGAGGGCGTGGGTCTCGGTGAGGACCACGAATGGATGGAGCCCCGACCGCTCCAGCAGGGCCGCCAGGAGGACCGCCCGCTCCAGGGGGGTGCCGCCCTCGGTGAGGGTGCGGGCGTGGCTCCGGATGCGCTGACCGGCGCCGGCGGGCCCTTCCGGGGGATCCGAGGCGGGCACCCCGTCCAGCAGGGCCCGGGCCGCCTCCACGGCTTCCCGCGCGCTCTCCGCGTCCCGGGGCGGGCGGCGGGTCTCGGGGGCCGGGCCGGAGCGCTCCCCGAGGGCCCGGGCCCCGGGTCGCACCCACAGGGCCAGCAGCTCCGGGAAGAGCTCCAGCCCCGGCCACCACCCGGGCGGCTGCAGCCCCACCGCGGCCGTCGCCTCGGCCAGCAGCGTCGCGCCCTGCCGGACCCGGACGTGGACGTGGGCGCGCGTCGGGGCCGCCAGCCCCAGGAGGCGATCCCGGTCGACCTCGGGCTCGAGGGCCTCGAGGAGCCCGTCCGACGCCTCCCCCGCGAGCCGGTCCAGGACCACCGTGCGCGCCCGCACGAACGGCGGCTCGGCCTGCAGCTCGACCTCGACCCCCTCCAGGTCAGCCTCGGCCGCCAGCCGCACCCCTCGGAGGACCGGGATCCCCGCCTCGACCAGGCCCAGGGCGACCTGGGGCAGCACCTCCAGCTCGATGCGGACGGCAGGCGGCATGGCGGTTCCCCCGTGGCGAGGGGGGAGGGTAGCGCGATGGGCGGCCGGGTCGGCCCGCGCCCCCTCCGTGACCGTCCCCCGGCGTCCGTTATCCTGCCCGTCGGCGCAGGGAGGTCCCCGTGGAGCGGCCCGAGATTCCCGACAAGATGTTCTTCCGGATCGGCGAGGCCGGCGAGCTGGTCGGCGTCGAGCCCCACGTCCTCCGCTACTGGGAGGGCGAGTTCCGCATGCGCCCCCAGCGCAGCGCTTCGGGCCAGCGCATGTACCGTCGCAAGGATCTGGAGAAGTTCCTGCGAATCAAGCAGCTCGTCCACGAGCAGGGCTTCACCATCGCCGGGGCCCGCAAGGCCCTCCAGGAGGGTCGCAGCGGCGTCGTCCCGGGGGTCGAGGTGGACCGCGCCGCCGACGCCGCTCGCCGCATCGCCGGCTGTCGCCAGCGCATCCGTGAGGTCCGGCGCACCCTGCTCGCCGTGCCCATCCGGGACCTGCCCACGACCCGTTGACGCCCTCGTGGGCCCCTGTTACCCCGCCGGGGCCTTCAGGGTTCCCCCCTGTCGGCACCCCCACGCCGGGGCCCCCTCCGGCACCCCTCGGGGCGTAGCGCAGCCTGGTAGCGCACTTGACTGGGGGTCAAGTGGTCGCTGGTTCGAATCCAGTCGCCCCGACCATCTGACGAACCCGCGTGGAACCTCGCGTTCCACGCGGGTTTTTTGGT
>CAZPJM010000324.1:0-5779 GCA_964586865.1 uncultured Enterobacteriaceae bacterium | reverse complement strand
CTACTGGTCCGCCGACGCGGAGCGCGTGTTCTACCGGGCCCGGCACATCGACCACGCCGATCCGGCCACCTTCCGACGCGTCGAGGGCGGTCCCTTCTGGCGGGACGCGGAGCACCTCTACACCGCGGACGGCCGGGTCGAGGTGGCGCGCGACGGAGGCGTCCACCCGGCCCGGGCGGATGACTGGCGGCCCATCGAGGGCACCGACTTCGCCACCGACGGGGTGGGGGTGTGGCTCGAAAGCGGCCGGACCGGCATCCCCGAGGCCGATGGCGCGACCTGGCGGCCGTACGGCGATGGGAACGGTCGCTACTCCCTCGACGCCGAGCGGGTCTTCTGGCGGGACAACCATGGCACCTACACCCACCGGATCCTCGAGGGCGCCGATCCGGACACGTTCGAGGACCTGGAGGGGCCCTTCCTGGTCGACGCGGATCAGGTCTGGTACGAGACCCGCCGCGGGCCGCTGCCCCTGCCGGGGGTGGATCGGCCCACGTGGACCCGAGCCGCCGGGACCCGGTACAGCCACGACGCCGCGCAGGTCTGGTTCGGCGCCCGACCGATCGAGGGGGCGGAGGTGTCCGGCTTCGAGGCGCTGGGCGAGGGCTATGCGCGAGATGGCCGCCGGGTCTACCGGGAGGGGATCCCCATGAGCGAGGTCTGGGACGCGGCCACCTTCGAGGTGGTGGGCCGCGGGCGGGTGCGGGACCGGTCGGGGCTGTGGCGCAAGACCGTCATGGATGCCCGCTACTTCCCCCTCGGGGCCGACGGCGAGGAGGATCCCGACCGGGCCCCCCGTCGTCGATGAGGGCGGGCCGGTGCCGCCTCAGAACCGCAGCAGGGCCCAGCCCTGGAGCTGCAGGTCGGTCACCCGGGCCAGGGCGGCGGGGACGATGCGGACCCCGGGGAGCAGGTCCTCTCGGGTCCAGCCGTGGGCCTTCAGGGTGTTGGCGCAGATCTCCACCGAGACCCCCCGGGCCTGGAGGGCCGCGACGAGCTCGGCGTTGGGGTTGTCGGCGCGACGCTTGCCCAGGGCCCGGGCGTAGGGGGCGTCCTGGAGCACCCGGTGGCCGGCCTCGCCGTGGACCACCACCACCACCTGCCGATCCTGGGTGGAGATGTCCGGATCGGCGTCGTAGACGTCGAGCAGCCGCCCCACCGCCCGCAGCCCGGCGTCCTCCCCGTCCACCTCGTCGTCATCGTCGATCTGGAAGACCACCTTGATGTCCTCCTTGACGACGAGGGGCACGTCGGGCTCCACGGGGGCGGCGAGGGCGGGGCTGGCCACCAGCGCGGCCAGGAGGGTGAGCATGCGGGTCATGTGGGCTCCTCGGGCAGGGGACGGACGAGCTCGGCCCAGCACCGGGCCAGGACGGCGGCGGTGGGCTTGCCGCGCGGGCTGTAGGAGCGGTCCCGGGGACCGCCGTGGCCGAACCAGTTCCAGGCGTAGAAGCCCTCGACGGCGGGCTCGGCGCGGAAGGCCTCGCAGAAGGCGCCCCACAGGCGGGCCTGGAGGGCCACGTCGAGCTCGGCCTCGGCCACGTGGTCCCAGGGCCGCGCGGCGGCCAGGCGGTGGGCGGGGTAGCCGATCTCGGCGAAGAAGACGGGCTTGTCGACGGTGCGGGCCAGCTCGGCCACGGTGCGGCGGGGGGCCACCCAGGCCCGGGCGAGGGCGGCGTCGTCCGGGTCCTCCCCCGGCGGGGCGAGCTCGAAGTACCCGCTGATCCCGACCTCGTCCACGGCGTCCCAGAAGCCCACCTCGCCGGTGCGGTCCCAGTTGACGGCGTAGAAGAGCCGGCCGTCGTACCGGTCGCGGACCCGCGCGGCCAGGGCGCGCCAGTGCGCCTCGTGCCCCTCGAGGCTCGACAGCTCGCTCCCCAGGCCGAGCCGCACCACCTCCTCCTCGGCGGCCAGGGCCACCAGCGGCTCGATCGCCGTGGCGTAGGCCTTGAACCACGCATCCACGCCGGCCTCGGGGCGGATGACGCCGCGCCACTCGTCGGGCCGTCGGTGGGCCAGGCGGACGATGGGCAGGATCCCCACCCGCAGGTCCCGGTCCCGGGCCTGACGCACCGTGCGCCGCACGTTGTCCAGGTGGGGGGTGGTGCCCGGGACCCACGCCAGGTCGTGGTGGCTGGGGCCGGACTGGACCAGCGGCACCACCACGAGCAGGTCGGTGGCGCCGCGATCGGCGATCTCGCCCACCATGACCCGGTAGTCGTAGGCCGGATCCGTCGCGAAGAGCCCCAGCGCGGCCCCCCGGATGGCCCGGCCCGGGGGCGGGGGTCCGGCGGGTGCGAGCGCCAGGCCCAGGAGCAGCGCGGCGAGTCCCCCCCCACCCGCCAGCCAGCCCAGCCGGCGGAGTCGGGCGCCGCGCCCGGCGGCGCTCAGCACGAGGTGCAGGACCCGGTCTCGATGGGAAGCTCCTCGAGGCGGGAGTACTCGGCCCAGGAGCCGTCGTAGTTCCACAGGGCGTCCGGGTCGTGCCCGGCCTGGAGCAGCGCGAAGAACACGGTGGAGGAGCGGGTGCCCGACTGGCACATGGTCACCACCGGCCGGTCGGCCTCGATGTCGTACGAGGCGGCGAGGGCCCGGAGCTCCTCGGGGGGCTTCAGCCGCTGGTCGGACTTCCCGTCCTGCCACACCGACCACCACTCGATGTGCCGGGCGCCCGGCATGCGGCCGGCGCGGGCCGCCTTCCGGTGGTGCTTCTCCCCCGTGAACTCCTCGATGCTGCGGGTATCGAGGAGGACGGGTGCCTCCAGGCTGGCGAAGGTCTCCCCGAACTCGGACCAGACCGTGGGCGAGACCTGGTGGCGGGGCTCCATGGTGATGTCGCCCGGCTCCACCTCGAGGGCGGGTCCGGCGGCCAGGCCGTGACCTGCGGCCTTCCAGGCAGCCAGGCCCCCGTCGAGGACTCGGATGTCCAGGTCGGTCATGGTCCGCAGGGTCCACCACAGACGGTAGGGCTCGGGGCCGCCATCGCCGTAGGCCACGATGACGTCGCCGTTGTCGACGCCGCGGGCCCGGAGCATGGCCTGGAGCTCACCGGGGGGCCGGGAGACGCCGGGGGCCGGATCCCCGTGGGAGTAGTCGCCCCGGTCCACGGCCTGGGCGGTGGGGATGCGGCCCAGCTCGAAGCGGTCGGTGGGGCGCACATCGAGGAGGACCAGGTCCGGGGCCCCCAGGGCGGCCGCCAGCTCGTCGGGGGAGACCATCAGGTCCGGGCGGGCGAAGCCGGCCTCGGTCGCCTCGGTGCCGAAGGCGTCCAGGCGGGAGGAGGCCTCCTCGGGGGAGTCGGCGTAGTCGAAGAAGCGCCGGTCGGTGGTGGGCTGGCTGGTGGCCGCCACCTCGCCCAGCATGGGGGTCTCGGGCCCGCTCGGGGGCTGGGCGGCCCAGAAGCCGGCCCCGATGACGGCCACCCCGGCGGTGACGGTGAACGCCTGCTTGGGGGCGCCGTCCGGCACCCACTTGGAGACGGGCCAGGCCATCTGGCTGAAGAAGTCCTGGGGGAAGGTCTCGACGCCCTTGAAGCCGATCTTCTCGGGCGGGTGGTCGGGCATGTAGGCCGTCCCGAAGATCCAGTCCCAGGTGCTGAAGATGATCCCGAAGTTCTTCGTGGTCTTCAGGTCCCCCTCGTAGTCGTGGTGCCAGATGTGCATGCGCGGGCTGTTCAGCAGGTACCGGAGCGGCCCGTAGTCCCACGCCAGGTTGCTGTGGTTGAGGTGGCCGATGAGGGTGCCGAAGACCGCATGGAAGAGCACCGCCTCCCAGCCGAAGCCGAACCAGGCCAGCGGGAAGAACAGCACGCTCCGGTAGACGACCACCTCGGTCCACTGGAAGCGGAACGAGACGATCCAGTCCATCTCGCCGTCCTTCACCGAGTGGTGCGTCTTGTGGAACTCCCAGAGGATGGGCACCCGGTGCAGCATGTTGTGCACGCACCACTGGAAGAAGTCGACGACGAAGAGGGCGACCACGATCTGGACCCACACGGGCCAGGTGCTGGCGGCATTGCGGTAGAGCACGTCGACCAGTCCGACCTGGGCCAGGAGCTGGTCGAAGATCGGCAGCACGTGATGGGCGGCGATCCCGAAGATGATCAGGCCCAGGAAGTGCCCGTTGAACACCAGGTGGAGCAGGTCGCTCCACAGGAAGGGGCGGAGCTGCTTCTGGTCCTTCCGCCACTTGAAGAGCGCCTCGAGGAGGACCGTGAGCAGCGAGAACGCCGCCAGGGAGGCGGGGTAGAACCACCAGCTCTGCAGGGCTGCAGGGATGTCCATGGGAACCTCCGGCCGCGCGGGCGGCGCTCAGGGCTTCTTGGTGACCAGCTCGACGTAGTGGGCGATGGCGTCGATCTTCTCGGGGGCCAGCCGGCCCTTGTACGGGGGCATGGCGCCGACCCCGTTGGTGACGGCCGCCTGGACCCGGGCCGCGTCGGGGCCCAGATCGTCCAGGTTCGGCCCGACGGCGCCCTGGATCCCCGCGTCGCCGAGGGTATGGCAGGCGCCGCACGGCGGGTTGGCCTCGGAGAGCATGGCGGCGCGACCCAGCTCGGCCTGCTCATCCAGCGCGACCGTCCGGGTCGGCGTGGGGGCGGGCGCCTCGGGGGCGGCGGTCGCGTCCCCGGTGGGGGTGGGGGCGCGATCGGGCAGCTCGTCCACGACCAGGACGGTGAGCGCCAGGTCCTTCCAGCTGTTGTTGCCGTATCCCCGCTCGTTCTCGAAGCGCGCGGCGGGCTGGACCTGGCCCTCGGCGTCGGTGGCCCGGCTGGCGATGGTGTGGCTGCCGGGCCCGAGCTCGGCGTCGAAGACGAACTGGCGCCAGGCGTACGGGCCCAGGTCGGGTCCGGTGAGGCGGGCCGGCTTCCAGGTCCGGCCCCCGTCCAGGCTGCACTCCACCTTCCGGATGGGGGTGCCGCTCGAGAAGGCCACGCCGTGGAAGTGCACCCGGCCGGCCAGCACCGGCTGCGCATCGGCGCCGGGGCCGTTGATCCAGGACTTCACGTTCATGGCCCACATGGAGGGCTGCTCGGGGCTGCCCGCCTCTCCGATGGGTCGCAGGCGGTAGCCGGAGTGCTGGATCTTCGCCCGGGTCTGCTCGGCGGTGAAGGCGACCCGGCGGACGTACTTGATCTGGTTGCAGCCGTAGTAGCCGGGGACGATGAGCCGCAGCGGGCCCCCGTGGGTCAGCGGGATGGGCTCGCCGTTCATCTCCCAGGCCAGGAGCACATCGTCGAGCGCCTTCTCGCGCGGGATGGACCGCTCCACGATCACGTCCAGCGGATCCACCCCCTCGGGCAGCGTCTCGCCGCCGGTGCTCGTGAGCCAGGACAGGCCCTGCACCGCGCCGCCCAGGGCGTCGGCCACCAGGCGGAGGGGCGCCCCGGTCCACACCGCGCACCCGCTGGCCCCGACCCCCCACTGGCTGCCCGAGGGGCCGTGGGCGTAGAACTTCCGCCCATTGCCCGAGCACTGGATCACCGTGGCGAGGGTCTCCCAGCCGAGCTGCTTCAGCGCGCCCACCGAGAGGCGCCGGGGGGTGCCGACCCCCTCGAACGCCACCTCCCACGCGTCCGGGTCCCGAACGATGGACCGGTCGGGCATGGGCAGGTTGTTCCGGACGAAGAACCGCGAGACCGGGGTGACCACGCCGGCGCCGAAGCTGGAGCGCCGGGTCTCGAGGGTCAGGGGGTTCTTGGTGTGGAGGTGGAAGAGGGAGGCGTCGAGTCCGTGCAGGTCATCGACGCCTCCCTCTTCCACCTCCACACCAAGAACCC
>CAZPJM010000323.1:0-5782 GCA_964586865.1 uncultured Enterobacteriaceae bacterium | reverse complement strand
CCCGGCACCGGAACCCTGGGCGCGCTGGCGGCACGGGGGCGATCCCTGGACGCCCGGAAGCGCCGGCGGGAACACCGACGCGCCCTCCGCGCCGAGACCCGGGAGCGGCGGGTCGAGGAGGCCGCCCTGCGCCGCCGCACCGAGGAGGCCCTGCTGCCCCCGTTCGAGGCGTGGCTGCTGGAGCACGCCGGGCTGTGGACCCTGGGGCTCACCATGGGCGGCCTCTTCGGCCTCATCCTGGGCCTCGTCTTCCTGGGTGACGCGGTCTGGGGATTCATGACCCACGTGGCGTGGTTCGTGGTCCTGATCCCCGGTCTGGCGGGGCTCATCTTCGCGAGCTCCCTGCTCGTGGATCGGCTCTTCGGCGCCCTCGCCCGCCGGGCCCAGCGGCGGGAGGTGGCCCGGCTCTCGCGCCTGCCGCTGCCGCTGAACCTGGGCGCCTACCGACGATCCCTCGCCACCTTCCGGCACGTGGCCCGGGTGCGGGTCCGCCTCGTGGGGTCCGGCGCGTCGGCCGCGGCGCTGCGGGACGCCCTGCTGGCCCGGGGGGGCGAGGGCACCGTTGACGCCGACGGCCCCGACCTCTGCATCACCAGCCCGAGGTGGTGGATCGATCCTGAGGGGGCCACCCGGTTGACCGCCACCCCCATGCGGCGGATGAAGGAGGGGTCCCGACGCGTTCCCCTCGGCCTGGAGGTGGTCATGTACCTGGTCCTCTCCGATCGCTCGGTGGACCTGCAGGCCCGGCGGGTGGCCGGAGATCACCACGCCTCGGACCTCACGCCCCGCGAGGCCGGCCTGCTGACCTGCCTCCTGGAGCACGCCGGGCGCACGGTGTCGCGGGACACCCTGCTGGCCGAGGTGTGGGGGATCCGGCGCCCCGTCGTCACCCGCTGCGTGGACACGGCGGTGCGCCGGCTGCGGGTCAAGCTCGAGCCCGACCCGTCCAACCCCCGTCACCTCCTGAGCGTGCCGGGCGAGGGCTACCGCCTCGAGGTCCAGCGGCCCACCGAGGCGGCCCCCGACGGCCGCGCCGCCGAGCGGGCCCGCCTGCTCGCCGCCCTCCAGGCCCACCCGCGGGTCCACGTGGTCGGGCCCCCCGGCTGCGATGCCGAGGGCTTCGTCGCCCGGGCCGCCGCCGAGCGGGGCTTCACCCTGGGCCGGGACCTCACCGTGCACACCGTGTGCCCCGAGGGGCCCCCGCGTGGTCGCGAGGTGGTGCTGGCCCCCGCCCCCGAGGGGGTCCCCGTGGTGCCGCTCGGCCCGCTGGCGCCCTCGGCCTCCCGCGCGCTCCTGCTGCGGGCCTGTCAGCAGCTCGGGCTCCTCGGCGATCCGGACCTCCAGGGGCTGCTGCAGGCCTGCGACCCCCAGCCCGAGCCGCTCCGCCGGGTGGCGGACTGGCTCCAGACCAGCTCGACCGGCGCGGTCCGGGTCCGGCTGGAGGATCCGGTGACGGCCTTCCCGGATCTGGCCGCGGCCCTCGAGCCGCGGTGGGAGGCGCTCGACGAGGAGGCCCGCGCCGCCCTGGCCGCCCTCTCGGCCCTGGAGGGGCCCCTGGAGCGCGTGGTGGTCCCCGAGGTCCTCGGGGTGGGTCACCCGGCGCTGGACCGCCTGCTGCGGTCCGGCTGGATCGCCGAGGTGGACGGGCGGGTGGCCCCCGGTCGTCTCCAGCGCGCCTGGGTCCGCCAGCGTCGACCGGACCCGGAGGCCCGCCGCGCCTGGGGCCGGTGGTTCCCCGGCGACTGGCTGGCTCGGATCACCCGGGCGCGCAGTGCCGGCACGCAGCTCCCCCACGCGGCCCCCGAGGTGGTCGCGGCGGCCTTCGACGTCTGCATCCCCGACGCCCCCCGCGAGGCGGGGCTCCTGTGCCGCTGCCTGGATTCCGTCCGCATCGACCAGGGCTACGACGCCGACGTGATGGTCCGCTTCGGCCAGGTGCTGGCCCTCGACCTCGCCCCCGACGATCGCTCCGTCCTGCTGCGCCTGCGGGGCACGGCCCGGCGGCGGGCCGGGAGGCTGGGCCCGGCGGTGGCGGATCTGGACGAGGCGGTGGCGGTGGCCGACGATCCGGCCGAGCGGGCCCTGGGGCTGGCCTGGCGGGCCACCCTGCACCAGGTGGCCCTGCGCCACGAGGAGGCGGTGGCGGATCTGGAGGAGGCCCTCCCCCATGTGAGGCCGGTCCGGCAGGCCGTGGCGTGCGAGACGGCGCTGGCGGTGCTGGAGGCCGAGCTGGGGCGCGATGAGGTGGCCCTGGAGCGGGCGCGGCGGGCGGCGGTGCAGGCCCACGACCTGGACCTGCCCCGGCTGATCCTGCTGGCCGATCGCTGCCTGGGGACGGTGCTGGTCGAGCTGGGCGACACCTTCGAGGCCCGACCGCGCCTGGAGCGCTCCCGGGTGCTCGCCCGCGAGGTGGGGGCGGAGCGGCAGGCGGTGCTGTGCCTGCGGGACCTGGCCCGGGCCGAACTGGAGGACGGCGCGGTGGAGCGGGCCGTGGCGCTGCTGGAGGAGGCCCGGGAGGGGGCCGACGGCTCGGGCTTCGCGTGGATCGAGGCCACCCTCGTTGAGCTCCGGGGCCTGGCTTCCTGGCTCGAGGCCCGCCCGGAGGAGGCGCGCACCTGGCTCGAGCAGGCGGTGGTGCTGCGCAGCGACGAGGATCCGGCGACGGCGGGTCTGGCGCTCGGGTGGCTGGCCCTGTGGCATCGGCGCCGGGGCCAGACCGATCAGGCCGCGCGGCTGTGGCAGCGGGCCCGGAAGGCGCGGTGGCCCGGCCCCAGGTTGGCAGCCCTCCGCGAGACCCTGGCCGCGCGGCTCGAGGGGCGCGCCGATCCCACGCCGGCGGGTGCGCCCCGGGCCTGGGCCCACCGACTGCTCGACCGCCACCTGGTCCGGGAGGGTGGCCCCGCAGCCTGACCCTCCGCCGCCGTCACATCGGTGACACAGCCCGTCACCGGGTGTCGCCCGCCGTGCGCGAAGGGCCGGGTTCCTTCGGACGTCGAGGGGACGTGCTTCGGCACACCACACGACGAGGAGGTTCCCATGAAGCTGCGACTCATCATCCCGTTCCTGCTGCTGGCCGCCTGTGGCGATGACACCGACGGTGGCAACAACGACGACACCGGCAACGGTGGCGACGACGACACCGGCGAGACCACCGAGGCGCCCGACTGGTCCGGCCGCTGGACCGTCGAGATCGAGTGGTCCGTCGAGTGCGACCTGTCCTTCGGCGACACCGCCTCCAACAGCGGCACCGACACCTGGAACCTGGGCTTCGAGGGGCCCGCCGACGATCTGACCGTCGACGTCAACGGCAGCGAATTCTTCATCCTGCGGGGCCAGGCCGACGACGACGGCTTCAGCATCTGCGGCGACTTCCCCATGTACGACCACGAGGGGGAGATGGTGCGGTCGGGCACGCAGAACGAGATCTGCCTCGAGGGCACCGAGGTGGTGAGCGCCGAGGAGGTCCGGGGCGTGGCCCGCGGGCCCTTCGAGGCCCGCTTCGGGGCCGACTGCGAGCTGCAGGACAGCCCGTTCACCCTGACCCGCTGAGGCCCGATCCCCGCGCGGTGGGTGCCCCCGGGGCCTGCCGCGCGGGGTTTCGCGACCCTGTCGGCCCTTGACGGGCTCGGGACTCCGGGGCCAGGATCGCCGGGACTCGGAGGTCCCGATGCGACGCCTCACCCTTCCCCTCCTGGCGCTCTTCTCTGCCGCGTGCATCCCCGACCTGGACGGGGATGGCTCGCCCGAGGAGGAGGACTGCGACGACAACGAGCCCGACGCCTTCCCTGGAAACCTGGAGACCTGCGACGGGATCGACAATGACTGCGACGGCGAGGTCGACGAGGACGACGCCGAGGGCACAACGCTCTACTACCGGGACAAGGACGCCGATGGCTACGGCCTCGAAGACGAGACCCGCACCGCCTGCGAGCCCCCGGTGGGCTGGGCGGTCGAGCCCGGGGACTGCGACGACGAAGAGAACGACGCCAACCCGGGCTCGGACGAGCTGTGCGACGGGATCGACAATGACTGCGACGGCACCACCGACGAGGGCGACGCCGCCGATGCCGAGCCCTTCTACGCCGATCTCGACGAGGACTCCTTCGGCGACCCCGGCAACGTGACCCGGGCGTGCAGCCTGCCCGAGAATCACGTCCTGAACGACGACGACTGCGATGACAACGACGCCCTCGAGCTGCCGGGCGCCCAGTGGTGGCCGGACAGCGATGGCGACGGCTTCGGCGACCGCGACGCCACCCCCGCCTCGTGCGCCCGCGCCGCCGAGACCGACGTGGCGGACGCCACCGACTGCGACGACAGCAACCCCGACGCCTACCCGGGCGCGCCCGACACCTGGTACGACGGGATCGACGCCGACTGTCAGGGCGACGACGACTACGACCAGGACGGCGACGGCTTCCGTGTCGTCGAGGCGCCCGGCGGCGGCGACGACTGCATCGACACGGACGCCGCCATCAACCCCGGGGCCGCCGAGGCCCAGGACGGCATCGACAACGACTGTGACACCCTGTGCGACGAGGACTTCATCAACCCGGGCGACCTGGTGATCTCCGAGATCATGTGGAACCCGGTGTCGGTCCTGGACGAGGCCGGCGAGTGGTTCGAGGTCCACAACGTGAGCGAGACGGACATCCCCATCTGCGAGGGATGGCGCATCGAGGACTTCGACACGGACGGCCACGACATCGCGGCCGGGTGGACCATCAGCGCGGGGAGCTACGTGGTCTTCGCCATCGAGGACGACGCCAGCCTGAACGGCGGCCTGTCGGTCGACTACGAGTACACCGACTTCCAGCTCGCGAACAGCGCCGACGAGGTGCGGATCACCCTGGACGGGGTCACCATCGACGAGGTGGCCTATGACGACGACGACTCCGACTGGGCCCGGGCCGAGGTGGACGGCGCCTCGGTGCAGCTCTCCAACGACACGCTGGATGCGGGGCGCAACGACAGCCCCTGGAACTGGTGCACCAGCGAGGAGACCTACGGGGATGGCGACCTGGGCACGCCCGGGGCCGGCAACATCTTCTGCGTCGAGGAATGCTGAGCCTGGCCAGGGCCTGGGGGCGGCCCTGAGCCCCCCTCGGGTGCGGGCGCGGGCCCACCGGGCGGTCCCCGCCGGGGAGCGGGTCGCGGTGTCGGCCGAGGATGGGCCCTCGGCGATGCTGCCGCGAGGGCTGGCCACCCTGCTGCGGGCCCTGGACCGCTTCGACACCCTGGACGACCACGTGGCGCGGCTCGGCGCCCGGCCCGAGGTGGCGCGGCGGGGGGTGGGAAGGCTCCGGGCCCTGGGCCTGGTGGAGACCGAGGAGGAGGCGCGGCAGCGCTTCCCCGATCGGGTGGCCGATCCGGCGACGATCACGGCCGTCGGCATCCCCACGCGAGACCGGCCCGGGACGGTCCAGCGGCTCCTCGACGCCCTGCCCCGGGGGGGGCCGCCCATCGTGGTGGTGGACTGAAAAGGCTTGAACTTAAGGGGGGCGACAGGAAAGAATCTTCCCCTTTTGATCACATGAAGGATTGTCCGGCCCGATCGTCCCGTCGTTTGGAGTTTCGCATCAGCTATCAGGGCGCGGGGGAGATCGGCCGGTCCACAAAATACGAATGTCCGGGGAGAAACGTAATCGATGGGCAAGATCACGAGAGAAGAAATTCGCCACGATCTGGAAGAAGACTATCTGGTCGAAACCTTCCGCAAAAGCTGGGCGTGGGTTCAAAAGCGTCAGACCTTTCTGCTGGCGGTCGCCGCCGCAGCCGTTGT
>CAZPJM010000322.1:0-5796 GCA_964586865.1 uncultured Enterobacteriaceae bacterium | reverse complement strand
GGAGGGGCTGGCCGAGGCTCCCGCCGCTGGCGTGGGCTCCGGTACATCTTCGCGGGTCGGTGGCGGCGCCGGGGCCGGGGCGCAGGCGGCCGCCCCCAGGGCGAGGCCCACCCCGAGCCCGAGGGTGGACCGCAGGAAGTCACGTCGCGAAGCGGGATTCGAGGTGGCGGGGGAGGGGCGGGGCATGGGGATCTCGTGGTGGGACGGAACGCGTCTGCCATCATGGCAACAGTTTAAAGACTTCTAGAGTGTGAGTCCATCCCCCCGCTGCGATACGGCCTACGAAAGGAAGGGGAGTCCCGCCATGGATCGCTGCGCCGACGTCGCCCTCAAGCATCAGGCCGCGGCCGACGTGGCCAAGGCCCTGTCCAACCCGGTCCGGCTCCGGATCCTGGCGGCGCTCTGCCAGCGCGAGATGCACGTGGACGAGCTGGCGGCGCGGGTGGACCAGTCCCGGGGCAACACCAGCGCCCAGCTCCGGGCCCTGGCCCAGGCCGGCCTGGTGCGGACCCACAAGGAGGGTCGGCGCGCCTTCTACCGGCTGGCGGATCCGTCGGTGGCCGGGCTGGTGCTCGCCCTCCAGGAGACCACCCTGGCCGTGTCCCCGGCCTTCCAGCGCATGGTGGACCAGCGCTTCGGGCAGGTGGTGGCCCTGTCGGCCGAGCGCGCCCGGGCGGTGCTGGACCGGGTGCGGCGCGGCGCGGCCCGCCTGTTGGACGTGCGCTCCCGGGCCGACCACGAGGCCGCCCACCTGCCCGGGGCGGTCTCCCTGCCGCTCGGCGAGCTCGAGGCCCATGGCCCCGAGGCGATGGGCATCCCCCGGGATCTGCCGCTGGTCGTCTACTGCCGGGGGCGCTTCTGCATCGAGGCCGAGGAGGCCGCCCGCCTGCTCCGGAGCCATGGCTACGAGGTGAGCAACCTCTACACGAGCGTGGCCGAGGCCGAGAGCCTGGGGCTGCCGGTGGCCCGCAGCGTTCGCGCCCCGGTGGCCCGGGTGTCCTGACCGACTGGCCGGACATCGGGCGCTCTCACCCGCCCGGCGCCGTCCGCGCGCGCAGCCGCAGCCAGGCGAAGGCCGGCAGGGTCGTCACCACCACCGCCAGGCCCCAGGCCGCCGCCGCGCCGAGCCAGGGCCCGAGCACCGGGAAGGTGAGGGCGGCGAGCAGGGCGAAGCCCGAGACCGAGGCCGAGCCGAGCATCATCGGACCCACCGCCCCCGCGGGCACCGCCTCGCCCTGGGAGAGCCACAGGCTCACCATGGTGGTGACGAAGATGGCGGGGAAGACGCTGGCCACGCCGCTGGCCAGGGGGCCGCCGGTCTCCTCGAGGGCGATGGCCACCGCGATGGCGCCGCCGGCCAGGGCCCCGCGGAGGGCCAGGGTCACCGGCCCGACCCGACGGGTGCCGCGCGGGGCCGGGCGGGGGCGCCAGGTGGCCAGAATGCCCACGCTCACCATGGTCAGCAGCGTCAGGAGGCCCACGGCCAGGGTGGGCAGCCCCCCGGCCCGCACCGCATCCAGGACCCGCACCAGGACCAGGGCCGCCGCGAGCCAGGCGAGGAGGGAGGCCATGGTCATGGCCGCGAGCCGGGCCCCGAAGGACCACCCCGGGGGCAGGCGCTCGGGCAGGATGCGCCAGAGGCCCAGGAAGAGGGCGTTCAGGAGCATGCCGGCGGGGACGGCCCCCATGGTGTCGGCGAAGGCGTCGGCCCGGCCGTCCCAGGCACCGAGGGCGAAGGGCACGATGGTGGTGGGCAGCGTGCCCAGGAGCCCGCCCACCACGCCGCCGAGGCGCTCGATGGCCACCGTCACCAGGATGGCCACGAGGCCGGCCAGGACGGCGGGCCACAGAAGCGGCCAGGCGGCCTCGAGCACGCACACCTCCGGGGGCCGGAGCCCTATGGCGGCGCGCCCGGCGGGGCGAGGGCGCTCGGGGTGGTGGCCGGGACCCTCCCGACGTAGGCTCCCCGCCGCGGAGGGGCTCGGTGGCCAAGGACGATGAGCTCGTGATCTCCGGGGCCGGGGTGGTCTGCCACCTGGGCACCGGCCTGGACCCGGTGGTGGATGCCCTCGAGGCGGGCGTCCCCACGCCCTTCCTGCCCATCCCCGAGGCGGCGGCGGTGGGGTGCCGCTGCACCCACATGGGCCGGGTCACGGCGGACCTCTCCGACGAGGCCCTCGGGGTGACCCGCCGGGAGGGGCGCTTCCTCGGGCGGGCGGCCCGCCTGGGGCTCCTCGCCGCCCGCCACGCCCTCGCCTCGGCCGGCCTGGAGGGGGTCCGGGACCTGGCGGTGCTGGTGGCCAGCGGCTCCGGGGATGCGGACACCCACATGGACATCCAGTCCCGCCTCGACCGCACCGGCGCCGCCCGCCGGGTCTCGCCCACGGTGGTGCCGAAGCTCATGTCCTCCACCGTCTCGGCCAACCTGGTGAACGCGCTGCGCACCACTGGCCCCTCGGCCAGCGTGGCGGCGGCCTGCGCCGGCGGGGCCTGGAACCTGGCGACCGGGGCGCTGCTCGTGAAGGAGGGGCTGGCCCGGGCGGCCCTGGTGGGCGGCGCCGAGTGCTGGGATCTGCACATGCACTGCGGCTTCGACCGGATGCGGGCCTACTGCGCCGACGAGGACGGCACCCCCACCACCATGAGCCGCCCCTACGCCGCCGATCGGGCGGGCTTCGTCTTCGGGGAGGGGGCCGGCATCCTGGTGCTGGAGCGTCGCCGCGACGCCGAGGCCCGCGGGGCCGTCCCCCTGGCCGTGCTGCGCGGGGTGGGCATGAGCTCGGACGGGCAGGGCGAGATGGTCCAGCCCTCCCGCGACGGCGCGGCCCGGGCCGTCGCCGCGGCCCTGGCCCACGCCGGCGTCGCCGCCGAGGAGGTGGCCTACGTCAACACCCACGCCACCTCCACGCCGGTGGGCGACGTGGAGGAGGTCCGCGGCCTCGAGTCCGTGCTGGGCACCTCGGTGCCCTACAGCTCCACCAAGGGGGCCACCGGCCACGGGGTCTCGGCCGCCGGCGCCCTCGAGGCGCTCTTCACCGCCGCGGCCCTCCAGCGGCGCCGCGCCCCGGGGGCCTGGCACGCCGACCCGCTCGACCCGGCGCTCGAGGACCACCCGCCCCTGCGGGCACCCACCGCCCTCGACGGCGAGGTGGCCCTGTCCAACAGCTTCGGCTTCGGCGGCACCAATGTCTGCGTGGTGCTGGAGCGCGCGGGCTGAGCCCCGGCCGACCCCGGGGCCCCGGCGCGCGATACGCCACCTCCATGCCCACCGCCCTGGTCACCCGCGCTGCCGAGGATGCCCCGCCCTTCGAGGCCGCCCTGCGCGCCCACGGCCTCACCCCGGTCCGCATCCCCCTCCTGGCCCGCACCCTCCACCCCGAGGCGGTGGCCCGGCGCGCAGCCCGGGGCCACGACGGCTGGATCCTCACCTCGCCGGCGGCGGTGCGGACGGTGGCCGAGCTGGGGGTGCGCCCCCGCTGGGTGGCCTGCGTGGGGCCCCAGACCGCCGCGGCGGCCCGGGCGGCGGGGCTCGGGGTGGACCGGGTGCCCGGGGTCGCCACGGCCGAGGCCCTGGTGGAGGCCCTCGGCGCCCTCACCGGGCAGCGGATCCTCTACCCCCACGCCGACCAGGCGCCCCCCGCGCGCATCGAGGCCCTCCGGGGCACCGGCGCCACCGTGGACGCGGTGGTGGCGTACACGAACCACGAGCCCCCCGGGGCGGCGGACGCCCTGGCGCGGGTGTGGCCCCCGGATGCCGTGCCGCTCCTCTCGGGCTCGGCGGTGCGTCGGCTGGTGGCCCATCGCCCGGGCCCCTGGCCCGCCCCCGTCCGGGTGACGGCCATCGGTCCCTCCACCGCGGCGGCCCTCCAGCGCGCGGGCCTGCCGTGCCACGGCGTGGCCGAGCCCCACACCCCCGAGGCCCTGGCTGCCGAGACCGCCCGGGTGCTCTCGGGGAGCCCCGGGCGATCCGCGCAGGGGTCGGGCTAGACTGCGCGCGGGCACCCCGGAGGCTCTCGATGGACCGCACCTTCCTGCTGCCGCTCACCGCCCTGTCCCTCGTGGGCACCACCGGCTGCCTGCGCTCGGGGATCGTCGGCGAGTGGGCCGCGACCAGCAGCCAGTACGGCTCGGATGTCTACGTCCTGCCCGAGGTGACCGTCGACGTGTACGGCGGGGAGACCTACACCGAAGTCTTCGGGATCCGACTGACGGCCGAGTCGGACGGCTCGGCCCGGATCGGCACCTACTACGTCTACTCGTCCTCGCTCGGCGACTACGAGCTCGAGCAGTACACCTACGCCGGCACCTGGGAGCGGGTCGGGGGCGCCTTCGCCCTGTCCTTCGACGAGGACGAGCTCGATCTGTCGTGCGCCAGGGACGGGGGCGAGCTTCTGTGTGTGGACATCGAGGGGGATCTGACCCTGACCTTCCAGGGCGCCGAGAACGACCTGGGCGAGATCCCCGACTGAGGCCTCAGCCCACGGGCGCGCGCTTGGCCAGGTCCTTCGTGATGTTCTTCTGGTGGGCCTCGAGGGTGCCACCGCCGATCTCGAGCAGCTTGGCATCCCGCCACAGGCGCTCCACCGGGTACTCGCGGCAGTAGCCCGAGCCGCCCATGACCTGCATGGCGTAGTCGGCCACGATCTTGCCCACCGGGGCCGCGAAGAGCTTGGCGGCGTCGGTGCCGAGCCGGTTCTCGACGTCGGGGCCGCACTTGCGGGCCTCCTTGTAGACGAGCGCGGCGGCGGCCTCGGTCATGGCGTAGCCCTCGCCGATGTAGCGCTGGATCTGCCCGAACCGGTTGATGGGCTGCTTGAACGCCTTCCGCTCCTGGCCGTGGCGGACCATCACATCGACGCAGCGACGGGCGATGCCCACGCTCATGGCCGCCAGGGCGAGCCGCTCGATCTCCAGGTTGCGCATCATGTGCACCAGGCCACCGCCCTCCTCGCCCAGCAGGTTCCGGGCGGGGATGCGGCAGTCCTCGAAGATGAGCTCGCTCATGGAGCTGCCCCGCATGCCGAGCTTGTCGATCTTCTGGCTGGTCGAGAAGCCGGGGCAGTCCCGGTCGACCACGAAGGCCGAGATCCGGCCGTCGATCTTGGCGTAGAAGCAGAAGACGTGCCCCTCGACGCCGTTCGTGATGTAGGTCTTGGTGCCGTTGACCACGTACTCGTCGCCGTCGCGGACCGCGGTGGTGGTCATGCCGAGCACGTCGGTGCCGGCCCCGGGCTCGGTCATGCCCATGCCGCCCACCCACTCGCCGCTGATGGTCTTGGGGAGGTAGCGGGCGCGCTGCTCGTCGTTGGCGGCGTAGAAGAAGTTGTTCACGAAGAGCATGGAGTGGGCCAGGTAGGCCAGGCAGAAGCCGGGGTCGCTGCGCGAGAGCTCCTCGTGGACGATGCAGGCCGCCACCGCGTCCATGCCGGCGCCGCCGTGCTCTTCGGGGATGGTGATCCCGAGCAGCCCCAGCTCGCCCACCTGCTGGAAGAGCTCGATGTTGAGGTGCCCCTTCTCGTCGAAGGTGGCGGCCTGGGGCTCCACCTCGTTCTCGGTGAACTGGCGGACCATCTCGCGGAGCTGCAGGTGCTCCTCGGTGGGGTTGTAGAGGTCGGGGGTGGACATGGACACCTCGGATGGGGGAGGGGCGGACCAGCGAGCCCGGGTACACCGACACCGGCGTGAGGCAGAGCCCTATCCGGCCCGCCACCACCGGCAAAGAGGACTGACACCGGACGTTGCGGAGACCTGACGAGGCCCGGTGTCCTCCCGTCGCCGCCAACCCCCCACCTAGCC
>CAZPJM010000321.1:0-5839 GCA_964586865.1 uncultured Enterobacteriaceae bacterium | reverse complement strand
CGGATCGTGGGCACGCGGATCGTGGGCACGCGGATCGTGCCCTCGTGCCCTCGTGCCCTCGTGGCTCGTGCCCTCGTGGACTCGTGGACTCGCGGCTCGTGCCCTCGTGGACTCGTGCCCTCGTGGACCCGTGCCCTCGTGGCTCGTGCCCTCGCCAAGCAGTGCCAAGTAGAAACACCTGACACCCTATCCCCGTCCTCCCACCAAGCAGCGCCAAGCGGCAATACCCGACACCCTACCCAGTCACGGCCCGCTCACCGGCACCGGCTGCCAGCCTCCGCGCACGCCGCGCTCCACCGCGTAGGCATCGAAGAAGGTGCCGTCGGGACGACGCATCCGGAACGTGAGCCGGACCGCCTCGTCCGGCTTCAGGGAGAGGATCCACCAGCCTTGGATGGGGAAGGCGGAGCCGTCCCAGCGGGGCGTGTAGCTGGTCCAGGAGCCCTCGCCGCGGGCCTGGTCCACCACGCTCTCCGGGAAGCCAGCGCCGTCGGTGACGCGCCGGTCGAACTCCCGCTGGAGCGCGACCACGTACAGGGGCTCGAGGCTCACGTCCTTGTAGCCGGCCTCGTCGGCCGGGCCGGCCTTGAGCAGGGTGGGCATGTCGATGCCCGCGTTGGCCGCCACCAGGTAGGCCTCTCCGAAGGTGCCGGTGGGCAGGATGACCTCGTTGGTCCGCGGGCCCCCGGAGATGACGGCCACCAGGCTGTTGAGCTCGGCGTACTCCTCGATGATCTCGATGAGCTCGCTCGGGGCGTCCTGGCGGTCCATGCCTCCCTTCTCGGCGAGGGTGACCCGCGGGTCGGGCATGAAGACGATGAGTCGGTCGTACTCGCCCTCGCTCACGGCCTTGGGCAGCCAGAAGAGCTGCTCCTTCCAGCGGGAGCCCATGGCCGCCTTGTGGGTGTCGAGGAAGAGGAGGCGGAAGGTGGCGTCGCCGACCTGCAGGTCGAGCTGCCCCCACGAGGCGTTCCGGTTGAAGCCGATCCCGGTGCCGATGCCGGGAAAGGCGGCGCCGTAGCCGGCGAGACGCCGATCCCCCAGGATCTCGCCCGAGCCGGGGAGCGCCATGGCGGGCTTGCGGCCCTTGTTGTCGGAGGAGAGCTCGCTCGCGATCACATCGCGCCAGCGCCGGCCGAAGCGGGTCCACTCGTCGTTGGTGGAGCGCCGGACGTAGCCACCGGTGAGGATGATCCCGTCGAGCCCGCGGACGGCCAGCGCGGTGCGGATGTCGGCGATGGTCTCCTGGGGGGCGGGCGGCTCGGCGCGGGCGCCGTAGGCGACGCTCCGGGTGGCGCCCACCACCGCGAAGTGCACGGCATCCTCGGAGCGAGGCGCCTCGCCGTCGCCACCGTAGATCTCCATGGTGGGGACCTTGCCGGGGTCGACGCCACAGGCGGCGAGGAGGACGAGGAGCGCGACCCGAAGGCCGCGGAGCGGTACGCGCATGGCGCCTCCGAGACGGGACCGGGACCTTACGGGCTCGACCGGGCGGGCACAACCCCACCGCGACCCCTCGGGGCCGGTCCCCTTCCCGGTCCGGACCGGATAGGCGCCCGGCGCATGATGAGAGGTCCCATGCCCCCCGTCCGCCTGCTGCCCGTCCTGCTGCTCCTCTCCGCCTGCCGCTGTGGGGCCCCGCCGCCGGCCTCCCCACCGGTCGAGGCGGGTCTGGTCGAGACCCGGCTCGTGGCTCCCGCCGTCGCCGGCTGCATCCCCTGCGCCAATGACCTCCGGGTGGCGGTGCGCAGCCAGCCCGGCATCGACCACGTGGACATCATCCTGGGCTCGGGCAAGGTCGTGGTGCGCCACGACCCGGCGCTGGTCAGCAGCGCCGACCTGGCCATGGCGGCCTCGGGCTCGGGCTACGAGGCCCAAGTGCTGGGCCCCGACGATCCCGATCCCCCCACGGTGGCCTGGCCCCCCGGCGAGGGTCCGGACGGGCCCGAGAAGACGGACGGCCCGGGCGGCGCCCGCCCACCGGCCGACACCGACGAGGGGTGATCACCCGCCCTTGCGGCCCACCGGCGGACGGGCGGCCAGCTCGGCCTGCCCGGCCTCGGTGAGGGAGAAGCCGATGGGGCGCGCCGGGATGATCTCGCCCACGTCGCGCTCGATGGCCGGCGCCCCCTCGACCAGCGGGGCCTCGAAGGTCCGGTAGGTCTTGTAGACGAAGGCGCCCATCTTCTCCATGGCCCCGCGCATGCCCACGTTGTCGTGGAGGATCAGGCTGGCCTCGACCCCGCGCACCTTGCGGGCGTAGCAGGCCTCCCAGGTCCGGGAGTACATGATCGCCCCGATGGGGAGGTGCTGGTACGCCCGCTTGACGCCCAGGATGAACACGCGGACCACGTCGATGGACTTGCGCCCGGTGAGGAGCGGCCACCAGCCGAGGGGCAGCAGGCGGCCGTTCATCTTCTTCACGACCTGGTTCAGGTCGGGGAAGCTCACGCTCATCCCAGCGATCTCGCCGTCGATGGTGACCACGTAGCAGAGGTCCTCCTCGACCAGCATCTTCATGTCCTTGGCGATGTGGTCGAACTCATAGGGCCGGACCTGCACATGGCCGTAGTTGTCGTGCCAGGCGTCGTTGTAGACGTCGCGGACGATCTGGAGCTCCTGGTCCCAGTCCTTCTTGGAGACGGGCCGGATCTGGATCTCGGGCCGACGCTTCACGAGGCGCTCGGCGATCTTCATGATCCGCGGCGGCTCCTCCTTGTAGTCGATCCAGTAGGCGTACCAGGTCATGGAGGGGACCAGGCCGATCTCCTCGTAGATCCGCGGGTAGTGGGCGCTGTTGTGGGGGTTGGCCACCACCGGATCGGTGTCGAAGCCGTCGACGAGCAGGCCGAACTCGTGGTTGGGCGAGAAGTTGTACGGCCCGGTGATCCGCTCGAGCCCCCGCTCCCGGAGCCAGTCCATGGCCGCCTCGAGGAGGGCGCGGGCGACCTCGGCGTCGTCGACGAACTCGAAGAAGCCGAAGGTGCCGTGGCCCGGCATGGAGGCCTCGAAGTCCTCGTCGTGGCAGGCCGCGATGGTGCCCACCGCCTCGCCATCGCGGAAGGCGATGAAGGGCTGGATGGTGGCGTGGCGGTAGTAGGGGTTCTTCTCGGGGTGGAAGAAGGTCTTGCGCTCGAAGATCAGCGGCGGGACCCAGTGGGGATCGTCCCGGTACACGCGCCACCACACCTTGCAGAAGCGGACGATGTCCTTCGGGAAGGACGCGGGGCGGACCTCGACCGGCATGGCTCCTCCGACGGCGACGCCGGAGGGTAGCCCCCGGGCCGGGGGCGGTCCAGCCGGCGCTACTCGACGGTGACGCTCTTGGCGAGGTTCCTGGGCTTGTCGATGTCCCGACCGAGGGCCACGCCCACGTGGTAGGCGAGGAGCTGGAGCGGGAGGACGGTCACCAGCGGCGAGAGGTAGTCGGCCACCTGCGGCACCGGCACGCTCACGTGGGCCAGATCGGCGATCTCATCGTCACCCTCGGAGTGGATGACCATGAGGCGGGCCCCGCGCGCCAGGACCTCCTTCATGTTGGAGATGGCCTTGTCGCGGTGGTTGTCCCGGGGGGCGACGAAGATCACCGGGGTCCCCTCGTCGAGCATGGCGATGGGGCCGTGCTTCATCTCGCCCGCGGGGTAGGCCTCGCACGGCACGTAGGCGATCTCCTTGAGCTTGAGCGCGCCCTCGAGGGCCACGGCGTGGCTGAAGCCCCGCCCCAGGAAGAGGACGTAGCGGGCCAGGGAGATCTCCTCGACCATCGCCTCGACCGGCCCGGGCTCGCGCAGGTAGGCCGCCACCTTCGCCGGGATGGCCTGGAGCTCCCGGGCCATGCGCTGGCCCGACTCGAGGGAGAGGTTGCGGGTCCGGGCGAGCATGAGGGTGAAGACCATCAGGGCCGTCACCTGGGAGGTGAACGCCTTGGTGGAGGCGACGGCGATCTCGGGGCCCCCGTGCAGGTAGACGCCCTTGCCCACCGTCCGGGCGATGGTGGAGCCCACCACGTTGACCACGCCGGCCACGTTGCCGCCCTTGACCAGGACCTCCTGGACCGCGCCCAGGGTGTCCATGGTCTCGCCCGACTGGCTCACCGCCAAAAAGAGAGCGTCGCGGGGGATGATGGGGTTGCGGTAGCGGAACTCGTTGGCGACCTCGGCGCGGGCGGGCACCCGGGCCAGCGCCTCGATGGCCATCGCCCCGGTCATGCCGGCGTGGTAGCTGGTCCCGCACCCGAGCGCGATCACCCGCTCGATCCGCACCAGATCCCGCGGCTCCATGTTGAAGCCGCCCAGCTTGGCGTTGCCGTCGTCGACCTGCACCCGGCCCCGCAGGCAGCGCTGGATGCTCTCGGGCTGCTCGTGGATCTCCTTGAGCATGAAGTGCTCGAAGCCCTCCAGGTCGGCCACGCCGTAGGCGTCGTCGTCGAGCACCTGCACCGCGGCGTCGCGCTTGCGGCCATCCAGGCGCTCCACCTTGACGCCGTCGCGCGAGATGACGGCGATCTCGCGGTCGTCCAGGTAGACCACCCGCCGGGTGAGCTCCACGATGGCCTGGGGGTCGCTGGCCAGGACGGTCTCGCCCTCGCCGAGGCCCACCACGAGCGGGCTGCCCAGGCGGGCGGCGATGATCCGATCCGGGTGGTCGGCGAAGAGGACGGCGATGCCGTAGGTGCCGTGGACCTGCCGGAGCGCGGCCCGGACCGCCTTCACCGGATCGCCGGTGTAGTGCCGGGCGATGAGGTGGGGCAGCACCTCGGTGTCGGTCTGGCTCCGGAAGGTGACGCCCTGGGCCTCGAGCCCCTCCTTGAGGGCGTGCATGTTCTCGATGATGCCGTTGTGGACCACGGCGATCCGCTGCGCCATGTCCATGTGGGGGTGGGCATTGGGCTCGGTGATGCCGCCGTGGGTGGCCCAGCGGGTGTGGGCGATGCCGATCCGGGCCTCGGGGGCGGCGCCGAGGGCGTCGTCGAGCTGATCCACCCGGCCCACCCGCTTGCGCGACCACAGGCCCGAGCCATCGAAGAGGGCGATGCCCGCGGAGTCGTAGCCGCGGTACTCCAGGCGACGCAGCCCCTCGACCAGGCGGGAGAGCGCGTCGTCCCTCCCGATGTATCCGACGATTCCGCACATGGTGGCTGCCTCCGGGTGAGCGGGATCCGTCCATCGGACGGCCGCTGCCGATCTGTTGTCGCGTCGGACGCCCGTCCTTGAAATCCCTTCGGCGGGACGGTCCAGCCCGGGACCTACCGCGCCAGCGCCTCGATGGCCGCCTCGAGGGCGGGCAGGCGCTCCTCCTCCCAGCCGGTGCTGCGGTGGCGGATGACGCCGTCGGGCCCCACCAGGAAGGTGGTGGGCAGGATGCTCACCCCGAGGGCCTCGCCCAGGGCCGGACCGTGGGCCATCACCGCCCCATCCAGGCCGAGCCGAGGCAGGGCCGCCCGCCAGGCCTCCCGGGAGGCGTCGGTGGAGACGGCCACGAGCCGCACCGGCACGCCGGCCTCGCGGAGGCGCGCGGTGAGCGCGTCGAGGGCCGGCAGCTCCACCCGGCAGGGGGCGCACCAGGTGGCCCAGAGGTTGAGCACCACCACCTGGCCGCGGAGATCCGCCAGGTCCAGGGGGCCGTCCAGGGTCTGGAGGAGGACCTCGGGCAGGGGATCGCCGGGGCCGCTCGGCCCGGTGGGTCGCGGGTCGGGTCGGGGGGCAGCCTCGGCCCAGGTGGCGCCCACCACGTCGGCGGCGTCCTCCGGATCGCCCACCCCGCGGAAGCTCCGGCGCAGGTGGACAGATCGGAAGAGCACACGTCTGAACTCCAGTCACGTGAAACTATATCGTATGCC
>CAZPJM010000320.1:0-5860 GCA_964586865.1 uncultured Enterobacteriaceae bacterium | reverse complement strand
GGGGCGCGGCCTCCGCGGGGGCCTCGGGGGGCGCGGCGCCCGCAGGGGCGTCGGGTGGCACCGGCACCAGGCCGAGGGGCACCTCGACCGCGCCGGCGGTCATGAGGGCCACCTTGTCGTCGGCGGTCTGGCGCACCAGCACCAGGCCGAGGGCGGCGGGCGCGGGCCAGTCGGGATCGTCGCCGGGAACCTCGACCAGGACGGCGTGGTGGGTCCCGCCATCGGGGCTGCTGCAGATCAGCCCGGCGAAGGCGGCCTGGCCCTCCACGTCGGTGAAGGGGAGCTCGGCGGTGGGGGCGCAGCGGCCCTCGATGGTGCCGAGCTCGAGCCGGCGATCGCCGAAGACGAGCGCGGCGGCCGTCTTCCCGGGCCCGGCGGCGGAGAGCTCCCAGGTGCCCTTCACCTCCTCGAACTGGATGGCCGGGGCCTTCTCGGGCGGGGCGGAGAAGCAGCCCATGCCGACGAGGGCGACGAGGGCGAACAGGGGCGGACGGGTCACGGGGCCTCCGGGGCCCGGGGCGTAACGCGGGTCCGGGGCCGCCGGGGCTCCCGTGGCCGGACCGGCTCCCACCGCCCCTCCGCCTCCTCCCGGGCGAGCTGGCCCGGCCCCCACTGGACGGAGCCCTGGACCACGCCCAGGAGGCGACCCGGCCACCGCCCCTCCCCGTCGGGCCCCACCTCGGGGGCCCCGGGCACCACCAGGAGGTCGTCCCGCGTCTGGACCAGGGTCCAGGCCTGGTCGGGGCGCACCGGCCCGCCGGCCAGCCCGCCGTCCAGGCGGAACCCCACCGCCCCTCCCGCGTCCTCGTGGCAGATGACCACCCGGCCGGACAGCTCGGGCGGCGCATCCGGCGCCCGGACGATCCGGGTGCAGCGCAGGGGCTCGGCGAGGGCCTCCTGGCGGTCGGGCGCCGCCCGGCCCTGCAGCCACAGCCCGCCCAGCAGCCCCCCGGTGGCCAGCCCGGCCAGCGCCAGGATCAGGGCCAGCGCGCGCCCCTGGCCCGGAGGGACGCCGCTCATGGAGGACCCTGCTGATAGCCCAGCGCCCGGAGCTGGCGGGTGAGATCCGGGTCGGGGGCCACGTCCTGCCGATCGGCGGCCTGGTGCAGCCGGTCCTGCTCCGTCACCCAGTCCGCGAGGGCGGAGAGCACCTCGGGATCCCACTCGGGGGTACGGCAGGCGGGGTCCCGGGCCCAGGCGCAGCAGCCGCGGTTGAACGGGAGATCCAGCCCGGCGCTCACCCGGCGGGCCGTGCGCTTCGGCGCCAGGTCGGTCTGGCACTGGAGCTCCGAGGTCCACGCGGCCGCCCGGTCCGAGGTCTGGAAGCGGGTGCGGGTGAAGCCCATCTGGCGCGCCGGCGCACCGGTGCCGGCGCGGACGGCGCCCGAGAGATCCTCGCCGTGCAGGCCGGCCGGCGCCCCCACCCCGGCCAGGGAAAGGACGGTGGGCACCAGGTCGAGCTGGTGGGCCAGGCCGTCGATCCGCCCCGTGCCGATCCCGGGACCGGCCAGCACCCAGGGCACGTGGACCGTCGAGGGGTAGAGGTGGTGACCGTGGGCGGGACCGTGGCCCGGGGGCAGGGAGAGGCCCTCGCCATGGTCCCCGATGACCACCACCACGGTCTCGGCCGGGTCCATGCCCGCCGCCGGCAGGCCCTCGAGGAGCGCCTTCAGCGCATCGTCGGCCTGTCGGAGCCCGGCCCGGTAGCGGGCCAGCCGCCGCGGGACGCCGGGCTCCTGGAAGGGGGCCACCGCCTCGGGATCGACGCCGACGGGGGCGTGGGGGTCGAGGATCATGGCCTGGAGGTAGACCGGGCGATCCTTGTCGGGACGGTCGGCCACCGCGTCCAGGACGGCCTCCACCACCCGGGTGCCGGCGACCTTGACCGTGGGGCCGGCCTCCGCCGCCGGCGCCGCGGTCTCGAGGTAGACGTCGAAGCCCTGGTCGAAGCCCCAGATCGCGTTGAGGTTGGGGTTGGCGGCGACCCCGACGGTGGACCAGCCCGCCGCGTGCAGGTGCTCGGCCAGGGTGGTGGCCGACGCGGGCAGCGCACGGTGGTTGGGACCGGGCTCGGGCTCGGTGATGCCCAGCGCATCCGGGGTGAGGCCGGTGATCAGCGCCGCCGAGGCCGGGCGGGTCCAGGGGGCGGCGGCCAGCGTGGTCTGCATGTGGACGCCGCGCTCGGCCAGGGCGGCCAGGGTGGGCGCGGTCGCCGCCGGTCCGCCCCACGGGGGGAGCTGATCGGCGCGCCAGGTGCACACCATCAGGACCACCACGTGGGGCCCGGTGGGCACCGGGCGGGCATCCTCCGCGGGGTCGGCCCAGCGCAGGGCCACGGTCCGGGTCACGGGCGGGTCGGTGTCGGTCTCGACCGCCCCCAGCCCGCCGAACCACGAGCAGGACGAGGCCATCAGCAGGGCGGGGAGGAGGCGGGCCATGCCGGGGCCCTTATCCGCGCCCCTCACCGTCGGTCCATCCAGTCGCCGATACAGGGCCAGACCTCCTCGGGGGCCCAGCGGCCGGTGCACAGGTCGATGTGGCCCCAGTGGACCCGGTGCTCGAAGGGCTCGAAGATCTCGAGGTGCTTGTCGCGGCTGCCGGCGTCCTCGAAGCAGGCCCGCGCATCGTCGGGGGTGACGAGGGGGTCCTGGTCGCCGGCGATGACCAGCAGGGGCAGGTCGGTCTCCCGCCAGGCCGGTGCGTACGGGAAGACCTCGCCGGTGGCCCACCGGGCCATCTGGACCCAGACCTCCACGCTGGTCCAGTCGAAGCCCTTCTCGAGCCGCTCCTCGAGGAGCTCCCGCTCGAGGCTGCCCGGGGCCCAGCCCGCCAGCGGCAGGCCGAAGCCCGCCACATCGGTGAGCCGATACAGCCGCCCCAGCACCCGCCCCGCCCAGGCCGTGCGCACCCGGGCGGTGAGCAGGGCCGGCTCGAGGGGCCGGGTCAGGCGCGAGAGCATCCGCAGGGTGCGGTTGAAGCGGGCGAAGCGGTACAGGCCCGCCAGGTGGACCAGCCCCCGGAGCCCGCCGCCGGTGGCGACGCCGATGCCGACGCCGGCGCCCAGGCTGTGCCCGATGACGAAGGGCGGCTCGGGCAGGGCGTCCACCACCCGGCGCAGGTCGGTGACGTACTCGGTGAAGGCGGTGGCGTTGCCGGCCCCGTAGGCCCGGCTGTCGCCGTGGCCCCGCAGCTCCAGGTTGAGCACGTCGTAGCCGCGCGCCGCCAGCCACCCGCTGAAGGAGCGCCGGGAGAGGCGCCAGGTGTAGCGGTTCTGGGCGAAGCCGTGCACCAGCACCACCGGGGGCCGCGTGGGCCCGTCCGGCAGGGTGGTGCGCTCGATGGCCAGCGGCGGCTCCAGGCCGTCGGCGGGCAGTCGCTGGGCCCGCACGCGGAGAATCGCCACCCGATCCAGGTGGAGGATCTCGTCGACGATGGCGTCATCCAGGGTCTCGAACGCGGCCATGCCCGCGAGGCTACCCGGGGCACGTCGACGGCGCCACGGCGGTTGCCCCGACCCCACCACGGGCTAGGCGCCCCATCCGCACCGACGCGGACCCGCGGCCCGCCCTCGTCCGGCGGACGACCGCCCCCGGAGGATCCCATGGACGAGCTCTCCTGGATCGACGAGAAATACAGCGACCCGGACGAGGCCTACCTGGCCCGGCTGCGCCACTCCTGCGCCCACATCCTGGCCCAGGCCGTCCAGCGCCACTGGCCCGAGGCCCGCCTCGCCATCGGCCCGCCGGTCGAGGACGGCTTCTACTACGACATCGAGATCCCCGGACACACCCTCTCCGAGGACGACTTCCCCCTCCTCGAGAAGGAGATGAAGCGGATCGTCAAGGAGAACCAGACCTTCGAGATGGTCCCCTGGAAGCGGGACGAGCTGCTCCAGTACTACCGGGAGCACGATCAGGTCTACAAGCTCGACCTGCTCGAGCGCGTCATCCCCGACGATCCGGTCAGCGTCTGCGAGAACCCCCAGAAGAAGACGGACGGCACCTGGATCGACATGTGCAAGGGCGGGCACGTCCCGCGCACCGGCCAGTGCAAGCACTTCAAGCTGCTCCGGGTCTCGGGGGCGTACTGGCGTGGCCAGTCCGACCAGCCCATGCTCCAGCGGATCTACGGCACCGCCTGGAAGCGGCGGGAGGACCTGGACGCCTACCTCCACCGCCTCGAGGAGGCGAAGAAGCGGGACCACCGCAAGCTCGGCCGCGAGCTCGACCTGTTCATGTTCCACGACTACGCGCCGGGGGCCCCCTTCTGGCTCCCGCGGGGCGAGCACATCTACAACCTGCTGGCGGTCCGCATGCGCGACCTGCTGGTGCGGGGCGGGTACGAGCCGGTCAAGACGCCGCTCGTCTTCGACAAGGCCCTGTTCGAGACCAGCGGCCACTGGGAGCACTACCGGGACAACATGTTCCACTTCCCCGAGCGCAGCGCCACCCACGGTCACGGCCATGCTCATGACCATGGCGGGGCCGCCGCCACCCCCGGGGGCGACGCCGAAGGTGCATCCGACGAGCGCATCATGGGGATGAAGCCCATGAACTGCCCCTCGCACATGCTCATCTTCGGCAGCCGCAAGCGCAGCTACCGCGAGCTGCCCATCCGCATCCACGACCAGGGCGTGCTCCACCGCAACGAGCTGTCGGGGGCCCTGTCCGGCCTCACCCGGGTGCGCCAGTTCGCCCAGGACGACGCCCACATCTTCTGCACCGAGGCGCAGATCGCCGACGAGGTCCTCGGCGTGCTCGACCTCATCGACCACATCTACGGCGCCTTCGGCATGGAGGTGGAGCTGAACCTGGCCACCCGCCCCGAGGACAAGCTGGGCGACGATGCCCTGTGGGACCGGGCCGAGGCATCGCTCCGCGAGGCCCTCGACCGCTCGGGCCGGGACTACGGCCTGCACGAGGGCGACGGCGCCTTCTACGGTCCCAAGATCGACTTCGACATCAAGGACGCCCTCGGCCGCAAGCACCAGTGCGCCACCTGCCAGCTCGACTTCCAGCTCCCCCGTCGCTTCGACCTGTCCTATGTGGGCGCCGACAACCAGCCCCACGTCCCGGTGGTCATCCACCGCGCCGTCTTCGGCAGCTTCGAGCGCTTCATCGCCATCCTCATCGAGCACTTCGCCGGGGACTTCCCCGTGTGGCTGGCCCCCGAGCAGGTGCGGGTGATGACGGTCTCCGAGAAGTCCGAGGCCCACGGCCGGGCCGTCCTGGAGGCCCTCGAGGCCGCCGGCATCCGGGCCACCGCCGACCTCACCGACGCCAAGATCGGGTACAAGATCCGGATGTGCCACGGCTACAAGGTGCCCTACATGGCCATCATCGGTGAGCAGGAGCAGCAGGACGGCACCGTGAGCATCCGCAGCCGCGACGCCGAGGGGCGCGGCGACCTGGGAGCCTTCTCGGTGGACGACTTCGTGGCCCGGGTGGTGGCCGAGAGCGAGGTGCCGTTCTGAGCCCCGCCGATCCGGCGGCCCGGGCCCTGGTGGAGGCGCTGGAGCTGGCCCCCCACCCCGAGGGGGGCTTCTACCGGGAGACCTTCCGCAGCCCGGCCCGGGTGGCCCACCCGGGGGGCGGAGAGCGCGCGGCGCTGACCAGCATCCTCTTCCTCCTCCCCGCGGGGGCCTTCTCGGCCTGGCACCGGGTGCGCAGCGACGAGGTCTGGTACCACCACGAGGGCGGCCCCCTGGCCCTTCACCTGCTGGACGACGCGGGCCACCGGAGCATCACCCTGGGCGCCGCCGCCGACGGCCACGCGCCCCACGCCGTGGTCCCCGCCGGCACCTGGCAGGCGGCCCGACCCCTCGCCCCTCGCCACGTGCTCTGTGGCTGCACCGTCGCAC
>CAZPJM010000319.1:0-5877 GCA_964586865.1 uncultured Enterobacteriaceae bacterium | reverse complement strand
CCACCTCGACCTGTCGCTCCGGGTCCACCCGGCCGGCGGCCTCGTCGATGGCCGCCAGCACCTCGTTCTCGGACAGGCCTGACCCGATGGGGGCCCGCATCGCCGGAATCCGCATGAGCTGGATGAGGGCCCCCTGGGACCCGACCCACGTCCGGACCTGATGGACCTCCTCGACAAGGCCCGCAGCATGGGCTCGCTCGACGGTTCGCCCAAGATCGACCCGCCGGGCTGTCTGCACGTAGGGGCGACCGGTCGGGCGCTCGATGGCGCGCGCCAGGGCCACCTGGAAGGCCTGGGCGGGCCCGCTTTCGGCGCGGCGTGCGCCGGGCACGTTGAACGCGAAGGGGGCGCCAGGCGCCAGGAGGGTCCCGAGGGCCTCCCACACCCGGTCCGGATCGGGGAACTGCCAGAACGCGGCGTTGCACAGCGCCCCGTCGAAGGGACCGTCGATCACCTGTGCGACCGCCTCCGCGGCCCCCGCCAGGAACCGCGCCCGCGGATCGGCGGTGTTCGCCTGGGCCACGGCGACCATCTCGGGGGAGCCATCGACGCCGATCACCTCGCCGAGGGGATCGACGACCGAGAGGGCCGCTCGGGTCGTCGCCCCGGTGCCGCAGCCGAGGTCCAGCACCCGTCGCGCCACCGGGTGGTGGGGGGCAGGGGGGCCGGGTCGTCATCGGAGGAGGCCATGCCCGGGCCGTAGCGCGTGACGGGAGCCTCCGGCGAGGGCGCTCACGGCGCGATGGGTGCCACGCAGTAGGCGAAGGCGGTGCCCGACTTGGCCTGGTTGGGCTGGGTGTAGCCCAGGTCCGGCCGGACGCTCATGGCGCCGCCGGTGTTCACCGGGCGCACGGTCGAGGTCCACACCTTCCCCCGAACCAGCGGCATGACGTCCGCGTCGACGGTCGGATCGGCGCTCATGTCCATGATGGCGCTCCACTCGACGCCGGTGGCCAGCCGCCAGTCGGTGCGCCCGGCGTCGTCGAGGGTCTGGCAGCTCAGGACGGCGGGCGCCCACTGCAGCACCTGCGCGCGGCCCGTGCACGCCCCATCGGCGAAGGTCTGGCCCACGGGACAGCGGCGCCACACGAGGCCGGTCGTCGCTTCTTCCGCCGTGCCATCGTCCGAGGGGGTCCAGGCGGGGGCGATGGGCTCGCCCGCCACGCATCGGACCGCGTGGGTGTCGGTCCGGTCCATCGGGAAGGCCTGGCCCGCGCTGCCGAACCGCATCGCGTCCTCGGTGGTGAGCGGGTGGTCGGCTGAGGTCCACACCACGAAGGCCTCGGGGTCGGGAATCGCCACCGGGTCCCAGTCGCGCGCCTGGAAGTCGATGAGCGTCACCAGCTCGGACGGGGAGGGCATGCGCCAGTCCGACCGTCCCGCGTACCCGGCCTCGGCGAGGTCCGCGCAGGGCCCGTCTGCGGCGTTGGCCTGCTCGAAGGTGAACAGGGCCGGCGTCCCGGTGGCGCAGTCCTCGCCGCTCCGGCCGATCTCGCAGGTTCGCCAGACCAGGCCCGTCACGTGGTCGACCGTGACGAAGTCGTCCGGATGGTCGGCCGGTGCCGCCGGGGCGGCGAGATCCCGCGCCAGCGCGTCCCCGAGCCCGTGTGCGTCCTGGCCGAGGGGCGCGTCCGGGTCGGTGTCCGTGTAGGTCTCGACACAGCCGTCGTCGGCGATCCAGCCCGTGCCGTCGTACCAGTGACACTCGGTCTGTCCGGAGCCCGCCAGCCGGGGCGGCGGAGGATCCGGGAGATCGGTGTCGGTGTCCGAGTCGGTGTCGGTGTCCGTATCGGTGTCCGTGTCGGTGTCCGTGTCGGTGTCCGTGTCGGTGTCCGAGTCGGTGTCTGTGTCCGAGTCGGTGTCGGTGTCCGAGTCGGTGTCCGTGTCCGTGTCCACCGGCGCATCGGCCTCGGGACCATCGGTGCAGCCGGCGAGCATGACCAGCAGCCAGATCAGGTGTCGCATGGGTCCTGCTTCGGCCCGGGCGGGCCGGCCGGCGTCGCCGAGCCGTCGACGGTGCCAGACCGGGCCCCTAAGGCCGTCATCCGCGGCGTCGACGCCGGAGGGCCTGAGCAATCCTGAGCATGGCTGAGTGTCCCGCGGGCCCCATCGCCTGGGGCTCCGCGCGCAGGCCCACGCCGGTGAGCCCGGAGGTGCACGCCAGGCCACAGGATGGCGGCGGACCGCCCCCCGGGGCGGGTTGGCCCGCATCCGTCTGAGGGCAGCGCGCAACAGGCAGATCGCCGGCGCAGCAGAGCGCGTCATGAGGGATGTGGGTTAGCACCGGCTCCGGTGGCAGACCGCTGGCAACCAGGACGGGAGATGCGTGACCCCTGCCTCCCCGAGCATGAGCGGCTGGTGGGGTGAGGCGCGGCCGCCGAGCCGCCGTCAGGTCCTGATCGCGCTGCTCGCGAGTGCAGCGGGTGTGCCGGCGATGGCCAGCAGCCGCCCCCAGACCGTGCTCATCGTGGGGGCCGGGGTCGCGGGCCTGACCCTGGCGAGCGTGCTGGCGGCCGCGGGGGTACGCGCCGTGGTGCTGGAGGCGCGCGACCGCATCGGAGGCAGGGTCTGGCCGGGCCGAGTCGGGTCGGCGAAGGTGGACCTTGGCGGCATGTGGGTCTCGGGTGTGCGCGGCAACCCGGTCGCCGAGGTGCTGGAGCAAGCGGGGGTCACCCTGCGCTACGCCCCGTACGAGGGCCTGCGCACCCCGGTGCTCGACGGTGAGGACCGGATCCGGCTCTGCGGCAAGCTCGGCATGGCGCTGCGGGCCGGGGCCTTTCCCGGGTTCATCGAGCGCGGCTCCTTCGCCGATCACGGCGCCGCCCTGGACGCCTTCCTCGAGGGCCGCTCGGAGCGAGCACGCCGACGCGCACAGCTCGCCGTGGAGTCCGGCCTCGAGCTCTCCTACGGGGCCCGGCCCGCGGCCATCTCGACCCGCGCCGGCGAGGTGAGCCTGGCGTTCCCCGGCGGGGAGTGGCTGCCGCCGGCCACCTACCAGCCCCTGCTGGACCTCCTGGCCGAGGGCGTCGACGTGCGCACCGGAACCGCGGTCTCCTCCATCACCCACGACGCGCAGGGGGTCGTGATGCAGACCTCCACCGGCACCTTCCAGGGCTCCCACGCCGTCGTGACCGTGCCCCTCGGGGTGCTGCGCGCCGGCAGCATCCGCTTCGATCCGCCCCTCTCCGCGTCCCGGCAGGCGGCGATGGACGCCCTGCGCATGGGCACCCTCGAGAAGACGGTGCTGACCTTCGACCGGGCCACCTGGCCGCGGGTGGGCAAGGACAACCTCGTCTGCGACGGCCCGGTGCCCTTCCTGGTCGACCTGACCGAGACCACCGGCACTCCGACGTGGATGGGCCTGACCGCGGGCTACCGCCTGCCCCGCGATGAGCGCATCGCGGCCACCCTCGACGCCCTGCGGCGGGCCTTTGGCGCGGTGCCCGACCCCGTCGCCACCTTCGCGACCGACTGGGAGCACGACCCCTACGCCCGCGGCGCCTACCTGGTGCTGCCGCCCGGGGTGCCCCCCGACACCCTGGACGCCCTGGCCCGTCCCGAGTCCGGGCGCCTGGGCTTCGCGGGGGAGGCCACCTCCAGGTACGCCAGTGGCTACGTGCACGGCGCCTTCCTGAGCGGCATCCGCGAGGCCGAGCGCCTGCTGGGCGTCACCCCGGTCCGGCTTGGCTGCGGCGTCGACGTGAACCACGACGCGGCGGTAGCGCGGCTCGAGGGGTAGGGCTGCGGTTGCACGAGCTCCGGCCGCGGCGCCCTCGGTGCCGGAACGCTGCTGCCCCTGCTCGTCCTGCTGTGGCGGCGACGGCATCCGCGAAGGCCAACCTGCACGGCAGCACGCTCATCCTCGAGGGTCGCTACCCGCCGGACGACTCCAGGAAGTCCAGCATGGCCTGGTTGATCCGCGGCCAGCTGCCATGACTGCCCGCGTTCTCGCAGTAGGCGACGCGAGCGGCGTCCATGCACCCGGTCCAGTGGATGCAGCCCGCGTCGTCGGGAGCGCCAGGGGCGGGGTCGCAGCCGTTGCAGGATGCCCACCACTCCGCGGCCCCCCGCCCGAAGCCGCGGCTGACCGGGAACAGGCTGTCGGCGCGGGAATGCATCACGAAGGCCGGCACCGGCGCGGACGGGCAGGTGAAGTTGGTCAGGGTGGTGGTGTCGATCCCCGCCGCGCTCGGCGCGATGGCCGCCGGCACCCGACCGAGCTGCTCGAAGGCGGCGATGACGTGGTCCGCGGTGCCTCCATCGCTGTGGCCGGTCAGGTAGACCCTGGAGCGGTCGATGCACCACCCATCCTCGACCTCGCCCACGATGTCGGCGAGGACCTGCAGGCTCTGGACGGTCCGGGGTGTCACGTGGTCGGCGTAGGCCACCACCATGCCGCGGCCCGTCGCGTCGGGGGTCAGGCCGGTGAACTGCTCGGTCACGATCGGATCCCCGCCAGCCGGGGCGTAGACCATCAGCAGGGGGTGGGCGACCGTGGGGTCGTAGTCCGCGGCGGTACGGACGGTGTAGGCGACGCCGCCGGCGGAGACCAGTCCATCGGTACGGCCCGCGCTGCCGGCCCGGCTGTCCGGCTCGCAGTCCCATGCGGGCCCAGCGTCGGTGTCCGTGTCGGTCTCGTCGCCGGGCGATGCCTCCCCGCAGGCCATCAGACAGAGAAGCGCGACGGGCAGGCGCATCATGAGGTCCTCCAAGACCAGCTCATCATGCCTGCCACACGGCAAGGGAGGGTGTCAGGGATTTCCACTTGCCCGTCGGCGGCGGAGTGGAGGGCCAGGTATCTCCACGTGCCCCTCGTGGTTCGGAGTGGCTTCGACCGCCTCGACATCCGCGCCGCCGGGACCGCGATCGACGACGCCGCGGACGACATCCTCGCGTCGGTGTGAGGAATGTGTCCAGACCGGACCGGGCTCTCGTCAACGTCAACGCCGGCATGTAGCGTACGACCTCGGGGGTCCCATGCTGCTTCCGCTTCTCGTCCTGGCCGCCACGCCGAGCCATGCGGCGGACATCGCGCTGGCGCGGCCCCCCGTCTCCTGTGACGCCGTGGCGGGGCTCCCTCGGGTCCAGGACGCCGACACGCGCTGCTTCACGTTCGAGCTGGCGGGCCTCTCGCATCCCCTGGTGGAGGAGCTGCGCGGAGGCGGCACGGACGTGCTTGTCGGGTCCCGCGTCAATTTCGGCTTGGGCGGGACCGTCCCGACGTCGGACCGCATCCGGTTCTCGGCGTGGCTGCCTCTGGCCATCAACACCCGTGCCATCGATGCGGTGGACCCCGGGGGCCTCGGGGATCTCCACCTCGCGGTCCGCTACGACGCGCTCCGCGCGGGAGCCTCGGCCCTCCAGGTCGGCGCCAGCCTGCAGCTCCCCACCGGACGGCCCGGCGCGCTGCTCGGCGAGAGGAGCGCGAGGCCGGCCGTCACCCTGGTGGGCGCCATGGGCTCGGAGACCCACCGGGTCACGGGTCGCCTGGACATGTTCCTGGGCCCCCAACCAGCGGATATCCCGGGTTGGGGTTCGATTCCGGGGGGTCCGGGCCTGCATGGGGCCATCTCGTTCAGCAGCCAGTGGACCGCGCGATGGCGCACCCACGCCGGGCTGGTCGGCCGGACCACCCTCCTCCGCGCGTCCGATGTGGGGCAGGAGCCGCTCGAGGCGCGCCTGGCCACGACGTTCCACGACTCGGACTTCGGTCTCGGAATTCACGTGGGCTCCGCCCTGCTCCCAGGCATGGGCAGCACCCGCTTCCGCGCGGGACTGCAGCTGCAGGTGCGCGCGCACCGCCCCGGTGACCGGCCTCCGGTGGACGACGACCGGCCTGTTCCCCCCGCCCTCCCTCCAGATCGGAAGAGCGTCGTG
>CAZPJM010000318.1:0-5883 GCA_964586865.1 uncultured Enterobacteriaceae bacterium | reverse complement strand
GCTGGCTCCCGGACCGCCCCGCCTGGCCCGCCCTCCGCCTGGACGCGGCCCTGGCCACCGCCGCCGCCCTCACCGGACGCGCCCCCGACCCCACCGTGCTGGACTCCCTGGGCCTGGCGGCCCTGGCCCGACGACGGGTGGACCGGCTCTCCCTCGGCGAGGGGCGCCGCGCCGCGCTGGCCCTGGCCCTGGTGGCCCGCCCCACCGTGCTGGTGCTCGACGAGCCCCTCGCAGGCCTGGACCCGGAGTCCCGCGATCGGCTCCGCGGGGTGCTGGCCCGCCACGTGGCCCGGGGCGCGGCCCTCCTGGCCACCGCCCCCCACCCGGAGGATCTGGACGGCGTGACGACCCGCCATCACCCCCTCGTCGAGGGGCGCCTCCAGGAACCGCCGTGAGAGGCCGGGCCCGGCTGGTCGGGCAAGCCGCGGCGGAGGGCCTGCGAGGCCCGGTCCCGCTGGCCCTGGGAGGCTACGCCCTGCTCATCGCCCTGGGCCTTCCAGCCGCCGCGGACCTGGCCCTGGGCGCCGCGGATCGGGCGGTGGTGGACCTGGGGCTCCTGGCCCTGCGGCTGGCGGCGGTGGCCCTGGCGGTGGCGGTGGGCAGTCCCTCGGTGGGCCCCGCGCTCCGAGCGGGTCGCCACGAGCTGTGGGTGGTGCGCGGGCTCGGGCGGCCCGCCTGGGCGAGCACCCGGGTCCTCGGGGCGTCGGTCGCCGCCTTGGTGGGTCTGGCCGGGCTGATCCTCACCTGGACCGCGGTGGCCGGGATGCTGGGCGTGGCCCCTCCGAGGGCCCTGGCGCCATGGCTGGGGGGCCTGGTCCTGGAGGTGCTGTTGATCACCGGCCTCGCCGCCGTCGCCGGCGCCGGGCTTCGGGGGGCCGCGGGCCCCGTCCTCACCGTGATCGTCGTGGGGCTCGGGCACCTGCGCGGGGCCTGGCGGGCGGCGGGGGGCCTCTCGGGCACGGGGGCCGCCCTGCTGCTGGTGCCCGACCTGGACGCTCTCGACCTCCACGACGTCCTCCTGGGCGCCGCCCTCCCGCCGGCCTGGGACCTGGCCGCCCGGGCCGGCCACGCGGTGCTGTGGATGGCCGCCCTGGCCCTCGCCCTCGGGGTCCTGGTCCGTCGGCCCCGCGGGTGAGGGGCTGGCAGGCTGTGACGCAGAAGGCGTGCCGAGGCACTCGACCGAGGGAGCGACAGAGAGGGCAGCGCGCAACCGGCGGATCGCCGGCGTAGCGGAGCGCGTCATGCGGGTTGCGGGCTACCGGCCGGCCGCCATCCGGGGGCTCGCCGCCGGCTGTCCCTCGGGCAGGTAGCCCCGCCGGATGACCTCCGGATCCCAGCCGGGCAGCGGCCCGAGCCGATGGATGGCCACGTCCACCGGGAGCGGGTGCAGCCCGCCGTCGAGCCCGGTGTAGTGATGGACCCCCGCCGTCAGCACCACCGTCTCGTCCACCGGCGCGTCCGGCGTGTGGGAGGTGGGGATGATGAGCAGGATGGAGGGCCCGTCCGGGCGCGCGCGCCAGCCGCGGAGCACCGCGTCCACCCGCCGCATGAGCGCGGGCAGGAAGGGGGGATCCACGCACCAGTGGCCGGGGTGGTCGGCCGGATCGGCGCTGAAGAAGCTCCCGCGGGAGCCGAGCGGGCCGTCGGTGTCGGGAAAGGCGCTGAAGTAGCCGGCGTCCGGACGATCGAGGAGGCGGCTGTTGAAGGGCGAGGCGAAGCCCTCGTTCCGGATCCCCCAGGCATGGAAGGCGTCGTAGACCACCTGGGGCGGACCGATGTGGCGGGTCCGGGCGAAGAGGGCCGCATACCGGAGGGCCGCGGTGGCCACCGCCCGCACCCCCTCGGCCTCGCCATGTCGCTCCCGGGCGACGCGCAGCAGGCGCTCCACCGGCACGACGCGCGGCTGGACGAAGTCGCCCACCTCGAGGGCCTCCTCGGTGAGGCGCACCTCGACCGGGGCGGGCGCCGGGGCCCCCGCCAGGCCGGCCCGCAGGGCAGGGAGGACCCGCTGGGCCGCCACCTCGGCGTCATCGCCCACCACGCCCGCGAAGCGGAAGGAGTCCGCCAGCCGCCCGGCGTCGAGAGCCTGCCACAGGGCGTCGGGGCCGGCCCCCGGGTGCTCCAGCGTCAGGCCCATCAGCGCGTTCTCCAGCGCCACCTCGAGGCCGTCGCGGGCAGCCCCTCGAAGCAGCTCGCGACCCGCCCGGAGGGCGTGCTGGGAGCGGTGCCACTCGGCGTGGGTGTCGTGCAGGCTCGGGCGCATGGGACCTCCAGGGGGCCCCGTAGGCCGTCCTCGCCGTCCCTCCATCCCCGCCTCCCGGGGTCTGCGAGCCCCCCCACGCCCTCCGCCGCCCAGGTCGGGTCCGCGTGTCCTGGGCTACTCCCGCCGCTCCTGGGCCCGGAGCAGGTCCCGCGCTCCCAGGGGCCCCGTCACCAGCGTGACCGCCAGGAGGAGCGAGACCGGCACGGCCGTCACCACGATGAAGCGCTGCAGCGTGTCGATCCCGCCATCCCCCAGGGCCAGGAGGCCCGCCGCCAGCCCCCCCATCAGGACCGCCCACAGGATCCGCAGGCCGGTGGGCGGCTCGTCGTTGCGGGACTGGACCACCGCGATGGCGAAGGCCATGGAGTCCCCGGTGGTGGCCAGGAAGGTGAAGATCAGGACGATGAAGGCCGGGATGAGGACCCAGGCCCCCGGCAGGGCCTGCAGCGTCGCCAGCAGGGCCGCGCCGAGGCCGTGGTCGCCCAGGGGCCCCGAGACGGTGCCGGGCGCGTCGAGCTCCACGGCGATGGCGGTGCCACCGAGCAGGCTGAACCAGAGGTTGGTCACCAGGGGGGCGGCGATGGCCACGGCCAGCACGAGCTCCCGCACGGTCCGACCCCGCGAGACCCGGGCCGTGAAGAGCGCCATCATCGGGCCGTACCCCAGGAACCACCCCCAGTAGAACAGGGTCCAGTCGTCGAGCCAGCCGGGGTCGGACCGGTCCAGGGCCATCTCGGGGAGGTGCAGCAGGTAGGTGCCCATGGACGTGGCGAAGTGGGAGAGGACGAAGCCCCCCGAGCCCAGGACCACCAGCACCACCCCGAGCAGCAGGGCCAGGCCCACGTTCAGCCGGGAGAGCCAGGCGATGCCGCGCTCGATGCCCGAGACGGCGCTGACGGTGTAGAGCACCACCAGGGCCCCGAGCAGGGCCAGCCGGACGGGGAGCCCGTCGGGCAGGCCGGTGAGGACCTGGACCGCGTAGCCGAGCTGGACCGCCAGGAAGCCGATGGGCCCCACCGTGCCCGCGACCACCGCCACCACGCTCACCGCGTCCACCACCGAGCCCAGGGGGCCCTCGGCCGCATCGCCCAGCAGCGGATGGAGCAGGGCCCGCGGCCGGAGGGGCACCCCGTGTCGGACCCGGCTCGCCGAGAGGGCCACGGCGGCCAGCGTCCCCACCACCGACCACGCCAGGAACCCCCAGTGCAGGTGGCTCTGGGCCAGCGCCGGGTCCACCGCGGCCACGGTCCCGCCCTCGACGCCCTCGGCGGTGGGGGGCGGCGTGAGGAAGTGGAACATGGGCTCGGCGGCGGACCAGAACACCCCTCCGCCCGCCAGGAGCGTGCACAACAGGATGGCGAGCCAGGGGAGGAAGCCGCGCTCGGGGGCGTCCACCCCGCCGAGTCGCGCGGCGCCCCACGGCGAGAGGGCCAGCCCGACGGCCCCCACGAAGGTGGCTAGGACCAGGATCTGCCAGCCGAGCCCGAAGGCGGTGGTTGCCCCGGCAAAGAGGGTGTCGATGGTGGTGGCGGCGGCCTCGGGGGCGGCCAGGATGAGGCCCACCAACCCCACCAGGGGCCCGGCCGAGAGGGCGAGCCCCAGCGAGTCCAGCCGCGTCGGGAGCAGGGAGGCCACGCGGGGGGCTATGGCCGACGGACCGCCCGGGCCCGCGGCTTCCCGGGGCTCGTCACCCAGGTCACGGCCCGCCCCGAGCCGTCATCCGCGCTCCCTCCCGGGCCCCCCGGCATTACCCTGCCGCCTGGAGGTCATGTGGAGCAGGCCATCATGGCGATGTACGGCGCCTTCGCCGTCCTGACCGGGCTGTGCATCGGCAGCTTCGTCAACGTCCTCATCGCCCGCTTCCCCCAGGACCAGAGCCTCCTGGTGCCCTCCCACTGCCCCCGGTGCGGCCGCCGGATCCGACCGATCGACCTGGTCCCGGTGCTCTCGTGGGTGTGGCTGCGCGGGCGGTGTCGGGACTGCGCCAGCCCCATCCCGGCCACCTACCCGCTGGTGGAGCTGCTGGTGGGGCTGATCGGGTGGCTGCTCTTCGCCCGCTTCTTCGAGGGCATCGAGGACATCGCCCTGCCCAACGTCCTCGCCTGGGTCGTCTACCTGACCTTCGCCTGCCTGGTCCTGACCATGTCCTACATCGACCTGCGTCACCAGATCATCCCGGACCAGACCAGCTCCTGGGCCGTCCCGGTGGGCCTGGCGGGGGTGGTGGCCCTGGATCTCGCCGGCTTCGAGGGCTTTCCCGCCCCGGGCTGGGAGCAGTCGGTGCTCGGCGCCCTGATCGGCGGGGCCTCCCTGGGGGCCATCGCCCTGCTCTGGCGGTGGGTCGCGGGCGAGGAGGCGCTCGGCTTCGGCGACGCCAAGGTCCTGGCGATGATCGGCAGCTTCCTCGGCGCGGTGCCCGGGGTGTGGGTGGTGCTGCTGGTGGGCAGCATCGTGGCCGCCGGCGTGCACCTGGTCGTGCTGGTGGTGCGCCGACGCACCCTGGCCCTGCCCTTCGGGCCCTCCCTCGGCCTGGTGGCGCTGGTCTACCTGCTGTACGGCGATGTGCTGGTCCCGCTCTTCCTGCCTCCCATCGCCGAGATCGGGGGAATCAGCCCCCCCGGGCCGTGACCGGCCCGCCCTTCTCGTAGCGGCGCCAGTCCCCATCTTCGAGGCGCTCGTGGGGGTAGTAGTCGGCCTTGTAGGCCAGGGCGGCGCAGTCCCGGACCCACAGACCCAGGTAGTGGTACCGTCGACCCGTCTCGCGGCAGAAGGCGACCTCCTGCAGGACCGAGAAGACGCCCGGCGAGAGGCGCGCGATCTCGGGATCGGGGTCGAAGTAGAAGTAGACCGAGCTGGCCGAGGTCCGGCCCACGTCCAGGATCCCCACCGCCACCAGGCGGTCGTCGATGCGGTAGGTCATCTCGAGCGTGGGCATGCAGGAGTGGATCAGCCAGCCCACGTAGCCGTAGGCATCCATCCCCTCCTCGCCCTCGGTGGCCAGGCCCCGCTCGGCCTTGTGCCGGTTGAAGAGCGCGAGCCGCTCATCGGACCAGCGCGGGGGACCCACCTCGATGCTCAGCCGATCGCCGAGCCGGCGCCAGCGGTTGCGGACCCTGCGCTGGGACTTGGTGGGCCGGAAGTCGTCGACCGGGATGCGCAGCCCCTTGCAGGCCGAGCAGGTGGGACAGCGGGTCCGGTACAGCGCGAAGCCCACCCGGCGCTCGGCGTTGGCGAGGCGCGCGTCCGTCTCTTCGGGGGTGAGCGCCCGGCCCTGGCGGTACAGGGGCATCCGCGCCACGCGCCCCTCGAGGTAGGGGCAGGACTGCAGCCCGTCGTACACGAGCGTCTCGTGACTCACACGACCTCCGCCGGGAGCCTATCGGGCCGGCCGGAGGGGCCGCACGCCGGGCGGCGGGCCCTCGAAGGGGCGACCGGTGGGAGTGACGAAGGCCCCGGAGTGGAGGCGCCTCTGCCCTCATAGACGGTTCGTCACACCACCGGCCGCCCGATCGAAGATCACGCCGGCACGGGCACGGGGCGGGTGGCCGGGTGCCGGGCCGCGCGGGGGTGGGCCGACTGCTGCTGCTCGTGGGAGTGTGCGCCCGGCCCCTTCTGCTGAT
>CAZPJM010000317.1:0-5904 GCA_964586865.1 uncultured Enterobacteriaceae bacterium | reverse complement strand
CGAGATCGTTTCACGTGACTGGAGTTCAGACGTGTGCTCTTCCGATCTCCTGCATCGCGGCTGGGCCCCCGACCCGCCCCTGCGGGCCGCCCGGATCCGTCACCTGGATCTCCCGAGGGCCGAGGGCCCGGGCCCCAGGCCCTGGTGGGGCGATCCGCCCCTTCCTGTCGAGGAGGCGGTGGCGCGACGGGTCGAGGCGGCCGGACGTCGGGTGGTCGCCTGCGAGGGCGCCTGGATCCGCAGCCTGCTCGTCCTCCTGCTCGGCGAGATCCTCTTCCTGCCCGTGCCCGGGGCCCTGCCCGTCCCCCGGCTCCCCGGTCCCCTCGACCTGGGCACCCCGGCCTTCGCGGCGCGACGGGCCCGGGCGGTCTTCGCCCTGCTGGAGGCCGTGGATCGGGGCGAGGCCCCCCATCGGATCCGCGCCGCCGGCGCCCGGTGGGAAGGGGTCCTGGTCCGGGGCTACAGCCGGCCCGATCCGGAGGGCCTGGCCGCCACCGCCGAGGCCCTGGGCCCGGCCGGGGTCCGGGCGCTCGTCACGCCGCTCCTCCAGCGGGGCTTCCGCGCCGCGGCGGGCCTCCCGGATCTCATCGTGCTGGGCGGGCCGTCCGTCCGCCTGGACGCCCACCCCTCCCGCCTCCCCCCCGGCCCCCGCTTCGTCGAGGTGAAGGGGCCCGGGGACACCCTCCGGGAGGGGCAGCGGGTGTGGATCGATCGCCTGCTCCGCGCCGGCCTGCCGGTCGAGGTCTGGCGGGTCCAGGAGGCTACAGGGTGATGTGGTACAGCGTCCGCCGCCACCAGGCGTGACCGCGGGCCGCGAAGCCGCCGGGCACCGTGTCGTCGACGGACAGGACCTCCACCGAGGCCCCATCGTAGAGCGCCTCCACCTCGTCGCGGGGCACGCTGTGCGGGGGGCCGTCCATGACCGTCGGGTCGTAGGCGAAGGCCGAGAGGAGCACCCGGCTGCCGGCGGGGAGCAGCCCGCGCAGGTGGTCCACGTAGGCCCGTCGCTGGGCCGGACGGAGCGCCACCAGGGCCGCCCGGTCCCACACCCGGTCGAGCCCGGCCACGTGCTCCCGGTCCAGGTCGAAGACGTCCCCCTCCAGCAGGGTGAGGCCCGGGGAGCGCCAGACCCGGAAGGGGCCCTCGGTGTCGACGCTCGCGGCCAGGCCGTGCTCCTCGTGGAGCTGGGCCACCGCCCGCTCGGCGAGCTCCACGCCCACCGTGGGCACGCGCTGCGCCAGGAAGGGCAGGTCGTGGGACTTGCCGGCGAGGGGGACCAGGACCCCGGAGGCCCCGTCCAGCCAGTCCGCGCTCAGGCGCTCCAGTTCCGGGTGGACCCGGTCCTGGTGGAACCCGATCCGCCCCTCCTCCCAGGCCTGTCGCCAGAAGTCGGGATCCATGTTCACCTCCGGGTGACCCCTAGCGCTACAGGGGCGCACCTGGGTGTCCGACGCGGTACAAGGGGACCGGAGGTACGTGGTGGAGCCCGCGCTGGAGCACCTGCCGCTCGCCGTTCTCGTCGTCGACGAGGACGGACGCGTGCACGAGGCGAATGCCCACGCCCGCGCGGTGGCGTCCGACCATCGGGTGGAGCGGCTCGAGGATCTGGTCTCCCAGGCCTTGGCGGCCCGGATCCAACGCGACGCCACCCCCGCCCTCGCCCGGGGGCTGCCCTGGTCGGCCGTGGGCTCCCTGGTCGACGGCAGCGCCGTCGAGGTCCGGGTCGATCCGCGGGGGGCGGCTCTCGGCCGGGCGGTCCTCACCGCCACCCCGACCGAGAGCCGGAGCCCCCACGACCGGCTCCTGTCCAGGCTCGTGGCCCACACCCCCGGGGTCGGTCAGGACTTCTTCGAGCAGCTCGTGGTCCACCTCTCGGGCAAGCTCGACACGCGCTTCGGCATGGTCGCGACCTATGCCGACAGCAGCCGGACCCACCTGCGCTCCCTCGCCCTCTGCGATCGCGGCCGGCTGCTGGAGCCCGTCTTCTACGAGGTCGAGGGCACGCCCTGCGCCCAGGTCCTGGCCGAGGGCAGCTCCTTCTACCCCGACGGTGTCGCCGAGCTCTTCCCCCGCGACACCAGGCTCCGCGACAAGGGGATCCGAGGGTACATGGGGGTCGCCCTCCTGGACCGCGACGGCGAGGCCCTCGGTCTCCTGGTGCTCATGAACGATGCGCCGCTCCACGAGCCCCGTCCGCTCCAGGGCTTCCTGTCCCTGTTCGCCGCCCGCGCCGCCACCGAGCTGCTCCGGGTGCGGGCCGAGCAGGAGGCCCGGGCCCAGGGGGCCTTCGTGGAGCGCCTCCTCGACCAGGTGGCGGCCCTGGTGCTGGTCCTGGACCGCTCCGGCCACGTGGTGCGCGTGAACCGCGTCGTCACCGAGCTGCTGGGCTTCGACGAGGCCTCCGTCCTCGGGACCTGCTTCCGGGATGGGCTGCTGGGTCGGGGCGCCTGCGAGCCGGGCTGGCTGGATCGGCTCGTCACCGGGGCGGCCCGGGTGGACGACTGGGCCTGCGCCGACGGCACGCGGCGGCGGGTCCGTTGGCAGGCCCGCGCCGTGGATGGTGCGGGCGGGACCCACGTGCTGGTCACGGGCGTCGACCTCACCGATCTCGAGTCCGCCCGCCGGGAGCGCGACGCCCTCCAGGACCAGCTCCGCCAGGCCCAGCGCCTCGAGAGCCTGGGCCGGCTGGCCGGCGGGGTGGCCCACGACTTCAACAACCTGCTGCTGGCGATCCTGGGCTACGCCGACCTCATCGCCGAGGACCCGGGGTCCATGGACGAGGTCCGCACCTCGGCCCAGCAGATCCGGCTCGCCTCGGAACAGGCCGCAGCCCTCACGAAGCAGCTCCTGGCCTTCGGCCGGCGGGTGCACCTGGACCGGAAGGTCCTGGACCTGCGCGACGTCCTCGACGACGCCACCCGGGTGCTCCGACCCGTGCTGGCTCCCCGGGTCCGTCTCGACCTCCAGGTCCCCGACCGCCCGCTGCGGGTCCTGGCCGATCCGGGGCGTCTCGAGCAGGTGGTCGTCAACCTGGCGGTCAACGCCCGCGACGCCATGCCCGACGGCGGGCGCCTCGTCCTCCGGCTCCGGGAGCTGGGGCCCGGCGATCTCCCCGATGGTCTGGCCACTGATCAGGCCGTCGAGCTCGAGATCTCCGACACCGGGGCCGGCATCCCCGACGAGGTCCTCCCCCACATCTTCGAGCCCTTCTTCACCACCAAGGAGCTGGGTCGCGGGACCGGCCTGGGGCTGGCGAGCGTGTACGGGACGGTCCAGCAGCACGGCGGCGTGGTGCAGGTCCGCTCCGAGCTGGGCGCCGGCACCACCTTCCGCATCGTCCTGCCGCTCCACACCCGCCCGACCACGGTGGAGCGCGCCCCGGCCGGCGAGGTCACGGGCCGGCTGCGGGGCCGGGTGCTGGTGGCCGAGGACGAGGAGCACGTGCGGGGGCTGGTCTCCCGGGTGCTGCGCCGGGCGGGACTGGTGGTGGAGGCCGTCGAGGACGGCCGGCAGGCCCTCGCGGCCTTCGAGCGCGAGCCGGACGGGTACGAGCTGGTGTTCGCCGACGTGGTGATGCCCGGCCTGGGCGGGGTGGAGCTGGCACGCCGCATCCTGGCGTCGCGCCCGGACCAGCGGCTCCTCCTCGCGAGTGGCTTCGTCGCCGATGTCTCCGATCTCCCTGCCGAGGTGCGGCTGCTCTCGAAGCCCTACCTGCCCGAGGAGCTGCTGCAGGCGGTCGAGGTGGAGCTGGGCGTCGCCCGCGGGGCCTCCGAGGCCTGAGCGCCGGGCCCGCAGGGCGCGTGGGCTGCGGGGGAGGCCCACCGCGCGCTACACGGAGGCCACCGCGGAGGAGCCATGCCCCACTTCCTGCTCGCCCTCGCGCTCATGGCCGGTGCCCCGGCCCTGGCCGCACCACCGGGTCCCGCCGACGCCACGCCCGCGGATCCCTCCGCCGACGGGCCGGCCGGCGCCGACGGCCTCGACGCCGACCCAGGCGGCGAGACCCTGCCCGACGCCGCCGAAGGTCCGGCCATCGACGCCCTCCGCAAGCGGCTGATGGGCCGCTGGGCGCTCCAGCCCGAGGGCGAGAAGGGCCGCCAGGTGGAGCTCCTCCGGCTCCTGGCCCGCGAGCAGGCCCCCAGCGACGCCCAGGTGGCAGCCCTCGGCTTCGAGGGGCCGGCGCTGGAGCAGGCCCTGAAGGCCCGCGATCAGGTGAAGGGCGACCCCGATGCCCGGGCCGAGGTCAAGCGGGCCCTGGCCATGGTGGACGGCTTCACCCTCGAGGTGAAGGCCGATGTCCTCGAAGCCACCGACACCACCCGGCCCGAGGCCGAGCGCGCGCCCCAGCGGGTGCGCTGGGTGCCCCTCGCCGCCGAGGGTGACAGCCTGGTGATCGCCATCCAGCCCATCGAGGGCGGCAGGGTGCGCCGCAACCGCATGGAGCTCACCGAGGACGGCCGGCTCCGGGTCCACGAGAACGGCGTGGTGCGGGTGAGCCTGGTGCGGCGGGACCGATGACGCCCCGGGTCGTGCTCACCGCCGGCGCCACCCGGAACCCGGTGGATGCGGTGCGCGTCCTGACGGCCACGGCCTCGGGGCGGACGGCGGTGGGCCTGGGACGGGCCCTGGCCGACCGGGGCTGCGACATCCACCTCCTCGGCTCCCCCGAGGCGGCCCTGCGCGCGGAGCACGCCGGGCTGCCCGCCGAGATCTACGGGAGCACCCGCGACCTCATGGCCCGGATGGCGCGCCACGTCCGCGCCCACCCCGCCGCCGCCCTCGTGCACAGCGCCGCCGTCGGCGACTACGAGGCCCCCTCCGAGGCCCGCAAGCTCCCCTCGGGGGCCGCCGAGCTGGTCCTGCGCCTCTCCCCCACGCCCAAGATCGCCGACCACGTCCGAGGCTGGGGGCTGGCCGGCCCCTACATCACCTTCAAGGCCGCGGGCCCTGGCACCACCGACGAGGCGCTGGTGGACATCGCCCGGGCCCAGCGCGACCGGACCGGCTGCGACCTGGTCTTCGCCAACGTGCTCGGGCGCCTGGAGCGCGGGGTGTGGCTGGTGGGCTCCGAGGCCCGGCGCTTCGAGACCCGCCAGGAGGCCCTCGCGGCCCTGGTGGACCACCTGGTCGACGCCCTGCGCGAGGCGCCCTGAGTCAGGACGCCATGGTCTCGAGCAGGTCGAACTCCTCGAGGATGCGCCCGGCGCCCTCGATCCCCGCCCGCTCCGGCGCATCCACCGCGATGACCGGCAGCCGGGTGCGCTGGGAGAGGGCCTGGTCCAGGCCGTCCAGCGCCGCCCCGCCCCCCAGGAGGACCACGCCGTTCTCGACCACGTCGCTCGCCAGCTCGGGGGGCGTCTGCTCCAGGGTCGCCTGGATGGCGGCGCCGATGGCGTCGATGGGGCCCCGGAGGGCCGCGGTGATGTCGGCGGCGGTCACGTCCTGGGCCCGCGGCACCCCCGTCACCAGGTCCCGCCCGCGCACCGGCTCCCGCTCGTCGACGCTCCCGCCAAGGGCCCTCCCCAGCCGGATCTTCAGGCCCTCGGCGCTGGCGGCGCCCACCAGCATGCCGTACTCGTCGCGGAGGTGCTCCACGATGGCCCGGTCCATGGCCTGGCCCCCCGGGGCCCCGGCCCGGCTCGTCACCACCCCGGAGAGGGAGAGGACGCTGACCTCGGTGTCGCCGCCCCCCACGTCCACCACCATGAGCCCGCTGGGATCCTGGACCGGCAGCCCGGCGCCGAGGGCCCCGGCCAGGGGGCGCGGGACCAGGTGGACGTGCCGGGCGCCCGCCCCCTCGCAGCACTCCCGCACCGCCCGGCGCTCCATCTCGCCGGCGCCGCACGGCACCGTCACGACCATCTTCGGGCTCATCCAGCCGTTCCGGCCGTGCAGGCGCCGGAG
>CAZPJM010000316.1:0-5942 GCA_964586865.1 uncultured Enterobacteriaceae bacterium | reverse complement strand
ACCGCCCTCTCGCTCACCGACGACGGCCGGCTGTACGGGGTGGCGGCCCGGCGGACCTTCGTGGGCGGCCTGCCCGTGCCCGCGGGCTACCTGGTGGAGATCGATCCCACCTCGGGCCGCACCTGGGAGGTGGGGCAGCTCGGGATGCCGGTCTTCTCGCGCGGTGGGACCATCGCGAACAGCGCCTTCCTGCTGGTCTCCAACCACGATCGGCAGGATCCGAGCCTGTACGCCTGGCGGGTGGACCTGGCGGATGGGACGCCCGAAGCCCTGGGCCCCCTCGGCATCGCCGGTCGGGCGGTCGGCGTGACCCGCACCTCCGAGGGCCAGGTCCTGGCCGCCCTGTCCGGCGAGCCGGACGGCGACCTGCCCGAGGGGGGGGCGCCGAGCCTGAGTCACCTCTACGTCCTGGACCCGGCGACCGGTGAGCTCACCTGGCGCGGCGAGACCGGGGTCCACAACATCTCCGGCCTGGCCTGGGTCCAGGACCTGTGGGTCCGCCACCTGGTGGCCGAGCGGCCCGAGGACAACCCGGACCACGCGGCCAATGACCTCGACTTCGTGCAGGGGGCGGTGGCCGAGCTCCGGATCGGCGACCGGGGGGGCCGGGCCACCTTCGAGGCGGACGTGGGGCACAGCACGGCCCGGCCGCACGAGACGGCGCAGGTGGACTGGGTGAACGGCGAGCCCGTCGACGTGACCATCGCGTACGACCCCGAGGCTGCAGCCTTCACCCTCACCCTCGGTCAGCAGACGCTCTCCACCGTGCCCGCCTTGGCCGGTCGGGACCTGCTCCTCCGCGCCCGGTCGACCCGATCCTCGGCGCGCATGGTCCTCACCGACCTCTCGCTGGACGGTCTGCCGCTCGATGCCGACGTGGACTCGGCCGGCCCCTTCTCCGATGACGGGCGCAACGTGCTGCACGTGCACGGGCGCTGGCTCGAGGAGGGCTTCACCCTCACCGGGCGGGCCATCCTGTCGTGGGACCCGGCGGATGTGCCCCGGCAGAGCCACCTGGCGCTCCAGGTCGGCTTCGGGACGGCCCGGGCCGCCTGGAAGTAGCGCCCGGCCCCTTCGGTCGCGTGACGCCACGGGCTCCGGGTGTCGGGTCGCCCGGGGGCGCGGGGCCGGGACGCGCGGGCGGTCCGGGCGACGGGAGTTTGCGCCACAGACGGCTAGCCCGCATCCGTCATGACAGCTCGTCGCGAGCCGGCGAGATGCCGTCGTGAGCGCGGTTCTCGACGAGCGACCGAGGGAGCGACAGAGAGGGCAGCGCGCAACAGGCAGGTCGCCGGCGCAGCAGAGCGCGTCATGAGGGATGCGGGCTAGAGGCAGTCGCCCGCGGTGTCGCAGGTGAAGGTCTCGCCGGCGCCGTAGGCGTCGTAGGACGTGGCCGAGGCATCCGCGTAGATGTCATCGGGGTCGTTGTCGTCCATGCCCGTACCCCAGTCGCACCGCACCGACTCGAGCTCGCCGCTCACCAGGTGGACCCCGCCGCCCGCGGTGGCCGCCGTGTTGCGCTCGAAGGTGGTGGTCTCGAAGTCGGCCGAGCCGTCCAGCCAGACCCCGCCGCCGGTGGCGCTGGCCTCGTTGTCGATGATGTCGGTGTTGATGACCGAGAGGAAGGAGGTCTCCACCGCCAGGCCGCCGCCCAGCGGGGCGCGGTTGGCCTCGATGGTGACGCCGTCGATGGTGCTGGGGCTCTCGACGTAGATGCCGCCGCCGGTGTCGGTGGAGCGGTTGTTGCGCAGGGTGGCGTTGCGGAGGGTGCCGTCCAGGATGGCGCCCCCGCCGGCATCGTCCGAGAGGTTGTTCAGGAACTCGCCGCCGTCCACCTCGCCACCGTCGAGGATGGCCAGGCCGCCACCGCCGAAGCTGGCGTAGTTGGAGATGACCCGCACGCGCTCGAGGGTGAGCGAGCCCCGAGCCTCGGTCAGCCCGCCGCCGAAGCGGGCCTCGTTGTCCAGGAAGCGGGTGTCCCGGACGGTCCCGTCGAAGAGGACGGCGCCACCGCCGTTGTCCAGGGCCCGGTTGTCGCGGAACAGGCTGTCCTCGATGAGCAGGGTCCCCGGGGTGGGCCCCATGAGCCCGCCGCCGTCGTCGGCCAGGTTGTCCTGGATGACGACCGAGACCAGCTCCAGGCTGTCGGCGTCGATGGCGTTGATGCCGCCACCGTCGCCCTCCTCGGTGCGTCCACCCTGGATGGTGAGCCCCTCGATGCGGTAGTCGTTGCTGCCGAGGCTCACCACGCGGCGGTCCCCGGTCCCCTGCAGGATGGTGGCCTCGGCGCCCGACGGCCCCAGCAGCGTCACGCTGGTCGTCACGGACAGGTCCTCGGTCCAGGTGCCCTCGCAGATGTAGAGGGTGTCGCCGTCGGAGGCGGCCTCCAGCATCTCGGTGATGGTGGTGTAGGTCGCGGTGGTGGCGTTCAGGGACAGGGTGCCGGCCTCGCTCGTGGTCGCGTCGCAGTCGTTGTCCAGGCCGTCGCAGACCTCGGTGCCGCCGGGGAAGGCGGTCGCGGCATCGTCGTTGCAGTCCGTCGCGTCGGCGACGAAGCCCGTGGGCTGGTCGCACGAGGGGGTCGCCGTCGCCGGATCGCCATAGGTGTCGCCGTCGGTGTCGGCGTACCAGGTCGGTGCGTCCACCGCGTCCGGCTCGTCGATGGTCTCGTCGCAGTCGTTGTCGGCCCCGTCACAGACCTCGTCCAGGCCCGGGTTGACCGTGTCGGTGGTGTCGTCGCAGTCGGTGGCGTCCAGGACGTAGCCATCGGGCTGGTCACACGCCTCCTGGGTGTCGTCCGCGTCGCCGAACCCATCGTCGTCGGTGTCGGCGTACCAGGTCAGCGGATCCACCGCGTCGGCCTCGTCGATCTCGCCGTCGCAGTCGTTGTCCACCCCGTCGCACCGCTCGTCGGCGTCCGGGTTGATGGTGTTGAACGCGTCGTCGCAGTCGTCGCTGTTCCGGACGAAGCCCACCGGCTCGAACTCGGGGTCCGGCCCGTCGTCGTCGTCGCTGTAGCGGCACTCCGTGGTCGTGGTCTCGGGATCGCCGAACCCGTCCCGGTCGAAGTCCTGGTAGAAGGTGGGCGCATCGACCGTGTCCTCGTCGACGAGGCCGTCGCAGTCGTTGTCCAGTCCGTCGCACAGCTCGTCGGCGCCCGGCAGGATGGCGGGGTTGGTGTCGTCGCAGTCGAACTGGGCGGCCGAGCCATCGCCGTCGCCGTCCACCGTGCAGGCCGGCAGGACGCCGAGGGCGAGGAGGGCGAGGGGAGCGAGGAGGGAGAGGCGGGGCGTCATGGAGACCTCGAGCCTGATGGGGCGGCGGGGGTCGGGGACGGGACGGAAGGGCCCGCCCCCAGCATCACGAGGATACGGGGTGCGTCGGTCATCGCACTCGCTTCTTGATGACGAACTCGACGCGGCGGTTCTTGGCGCGGTCGGCCTCGGACTTCTCGGGGACCAGCGGGTCGGTGGGGCCGTAGCCCACGGCCTCGAGCTTGTTCTCGGAGACGCCGCGCTCGACCAGGTAGTTCAGGACGGCGTTGGCGCGCTGGCGGGACAGCTCCATGTTCATGTCGTAGCCGCCCTCGGAGCTGGTGTGGCCCGCGACCTCGAGCATCCGGATGTCGGGGTTGCGCAGGAGCACGTTCGCCACCTCGTCGAGGAGCGGGAAGGAGCGGGGCTGGATGACGGCGCTGCCCTGCTGGAAGAAGACCTTCTCGAGGATCTCGATGCGCTCCTTCTGGATCTCGGTCCGGGCCTCGCCCAGGGTGGCGGTCACCTCGGTCATCTCGCTCGAGACGATGCTGGCGTCCTCGCGGAAGATCCCGTAGCCCTCCTTCTGGACGAAGATGGAGTAGTAGCCGGGGGCCAGGTCGATGGTGGCGGTGCCGGCCGGGGAGACGCTGGCCTCCTTGCCCTGGCCGCCGCCGGGGGCCGCCACCACGATGAGCGCGTTGGGGACCGGGTTGCCCGCGCTGTCCACCGCGGTGACCGACAGGGTGCCAGGGGTGGTCTCGACGACCTCGAGCTCCACCTTGTTCTCGCCCTCCTTGACCCGGATCTGGACGTTGCCCTCGTAGTTGGCGTCCATGCTGCGCACGTCGTAGGCGCCGGGCATGAGCCCGGTGATGGTCACGGGCTCGGGGCCGGTGACCACGGTGTGGACGTCACCCTCGCCGGTGATGGCCAGGTCCAGGTCCGGCACCACCTCGTAGTACTGCTTGGCGGTGATGGAGAGGGAGCCCAGCTCGTCGGGGCAGCCGTCGCCGTCCCGGTAGTCGTTGAGGACCTCGGGCTCGTTCGGGCAGTCGTCTACGTCGTCGGCGATGCCGTCGCGGTCCAGATCGCCGACCTTGACGGCGCCGCCTGCCTGGATGCGCCCGAAGCCGCCTCCGAGGAAGACCCGGTAGCGCGCCGCGCCCACGCCGGGGGAGAGGGCGGTGGCCCCGCCGAGGGTGAAGTGCAGGCCGCTGTCGGTCCGACCCTTGAAGGAGAGGATGGCCTCGGAGGGGGACTCGGCCCAGCCCGGAACGCCATCGGGGATGCCGTCTCGCACGTCCTTGCTGGCCAGGGATGGGGCGAAGTTGGCCTCGAGGTTGACACCCAGGTTGTCCGAGAAGGCCAGGCCGACCGCCAGGCCACCGACGAGCTGGTCGGTGCCGGCCAGGTTGCCGTAGGGGCTCACCCCGTCGTCGTTCAGCAGGGAGGGGCGGAGGGCCACACCCACGTCGCCGCCCACCGTCAGGATCCCGGCCTCGACGGTGGCGGCCACCTTGGCGCCGCCGCCCACGCCGCCGTAGCCCATGTTCTTGGAGGCGGTGCCCGGCAGGTCCAGCCAGGGCACCAGGCCCAGACCGAAGCCACCGTCCTCGCCGGGGGTCAGCGGCGCGAACATGGCCGCCAGGCGAGGCGAGCCGATGCCCCCGCCGATGGGCTGACCGTCGGGGTCGTTGGCGTTGTAGCCCCGGGCCGAGAAGAAGACGGGCAGCCGCGCGTCGAAGCGGAGCATGGGATGGACGGTCACGCCCGCGACCAGGTTCACGCCAAACATGTTGGAGAGGTAGGTGAAGCGCCCGCCGTCGACGGCGGTGCCGTCGGGCTGGCGGATGACCTGGTCCATGGTGCCGTTGTTGAGCTCGAACAGGGCGCTCGCGTAGAAGTCGCCGCCGGTCATGCGGCCGGGGCGCTCCACGGTGAGCGGGTCCCGCACGTCCCCGTCCTGGGCGGTCAGGCCGAAGCCGTGACCGTTGACGCCGCCGTCGGTCCGGTCCTGGGCCTGGGCGGAGGTGGCGGCCAGGCTGGTCGCCACGATGGCGCCGACGGCGAACGCGAACGTGCTGCTGTGCATCTCGGTCTCTCCCATCGACGGGCCCATCCGGCCCGCAGCGTGGCGGGCGCGAGGATGTCACGGGGTGGGGGGGGGAGGCAAGCCGGGCCCGCCATGCCCGGTGCCATGGTCCAGGACGGGTCCGGCGCCCCTGGGGGCCTCCGGGCGCGCACTGGGGGACTCCCGTACCCGAGACGGGGGAGGGGGCCCCGCGGGGCCGCCCCGCTGGAGGCTCATCGCGCCAGGCGCACCGAAGCGGCGATGATCTCGTAGTTGCGCGGTCCGGCGCCCTGCTCGGGCACCACGCCCCCCTGGCGGGTCTCCCCGGCGAAGTGGGCCACCTCGGCCGGATCCACATCGCGGGCGACCCAGGTGCCCTGGACCTGGCCGCGCCGGCCGGCGCCGCCCTTGTCCACCGAGAAGGCGTGGTCCTTCATGCGGACCCGGACATGCTTCTCGCCCTCGGAGAGGACCATCCAGCACCCGGCCTTCTGGCAGACCTCGGAGACGCGGCCCTCGACGAGGAGCTCCTGGTCCACGTGGGACTCGGCGTCGGCCAGCACCTGGCCCAGGGGGCGGGCGGGGCCGGTGGGCGAGAAGGGGTCGCCGAAGGT
>CAZPJM010000315.1:0-5986 GCA_964586865.1 uncultured Enterobacteriaceae bacterium | reverse complement strand
ACCACCGAGATCTACACTCTTTCCCTACACGACGCTCTTCCGATCTGCCTCCCCCTCCTCGTCGGCGGCGGCAGACAGGCTACCGGGCGCGGCGGGTGCATCGCCCGCAGGAGCCGCCAGGGCTGCACCGGGCAGGGCCAGGCCCACCAGGGTCACGAGGGGGATCAGCACGCGCATCCAGGCCTCCACGACGTGTCGTTCGGGGCAGGGACGCACCGCGGCGGCCGGGCATTCGACGCCTGCCCGATCTGGCCCGCGCGACCGGGAAGCGCGGGGGCCCTCACCCCCCGAAGGCGCGGGCGAACTCCAGGAAGCGGCGCAGGGGGAGGACGCCGATCCGATCGGGGTTCGCCGGATTGCGCACGAACAGCAGCGTGGGCTTGCCCTCGGGGTCCAGCGTGCGCCGACCGAGCTCCACCACGTGCTCGGTGCCGTCGCGCAGGGTCAGCACGAAGCGGACATCCGAGGGGAAGCCGGCCTCCGCGGGATCGATCATGGCGATGCCCTCGGCCCGGAGGCGGGAGAGCTGCACCGCCGCCTGCATGGCCTCGCGCAGGTTGGCGTCCATGTTCCGGGGCTCCAGGACCCGCCACCGGCTGTCGGCGGCGTCCTGCTCGAGGAGGAAGGTGCGGCCATCCGGACGGTCGAACCGCATGGTCTGGATCTGGGCGCGCTCCACGTCGAGGATCTGCCGGTCCAGCCAGGCCTGGCGGGGCACGCGCAGCCGGTCGAGGGCGCTGGCTCCGACCTGGAAGACCTCGTCACGCCCCTCGCGGGTCACGTAGGCCAGCTCCCCCTGCCGGTAGAAGCGCAGGGTCACCGGATCCAGCCCCTCCCGGTCCACCGTGCCGGTGAACGCGGGCTCGCCCTCGAGGGGGAAGTCCGACGGCAGGACCCGCCCGGCCCGCAGGCTGCCCAGCCGCTCCAGGGTGTCCTCGAGGGTGGGACCGTCGATGGGGAAGTCGGGCTCGCCCTCCAGGATCCACCCCTCCTCGGTCTTCGCGAAGGCGAGCCGCTCGCCATCCGGGCGCAGGTCCAGGACCAGCCCGCTGGCCGCATCGGGCTCGAAGGCGAAGACGGTGGGGTCCCGCCAGGCGCGCACGGGCCGGTCCAGGCGATGGCGCCCGCCGACCTGGGCCCTGTAGACCACGTCGTCGTCGGGGAACCGCACGAAGGAGGCGCCCCCCACCGTGTCCTGGCCCACATAGATGTCGATGACGGGCTCGGACTCCTCGTCCTGCTCGACCTGCAGGCGGATGGCCTTGCCGCTCTCGAGGCCGTACTCAGCCAGGTTGCCCTGGTCGACCTGCACCTGCATCGGCACCCCCCGCCGCAGCCTCGTGAAGAGGGTGCGCAGGGGGTCGTTGTCGGCCGGACCCTCCACCGGCTGGACCAGCCTCCAGGCGGCCGTGTCCCCCACCCGCTCCATCACGATGGTCTCGCCGTCGCGGGTGATCCGGACCGTCCTCACCCGGGCCAGATCCACGTCGCCGAGCCGGGGCAGCTCATCGACCTCGGGACGCTCGGAGACGTGGACCGCCACGTCGGCCCCCACCGCCACCAGCAGCAGCGCCGCCAGCACGAGGGTCACCCGCACCACCCGGCTCATGCGCGCCTCCGCTGGACCAGGAAGACCACCCCGCCGAGCAGGTAGAGGATCACCAGCGGACCGCCCACCATCGCCGCCTTCACCGCCGTGGCGGTGCCGGACTCGGGGGGCTCGAAGGCCGCGCTCGCCGCCAGGCTGGTGCGGATCTCCAGCAGGTCCGTGTCCTCGAGGAGCCAGTCCACCGCGTTCAGCACCAGGGCCTGGTTGTTGGCCAGCATGTCCGCCGAGCCCGTCACCAGGAGGCGGGTGGGCGCCGAGTCGACGATCTTGCTCGCCGGATCGGGATTCCAGGCGTCCGGATCCCGGCCGTCGGGGGGCGGGATGGGCTGATCGGCGAAGTAGCTGCCGAAGCGGCCGGTCAGGGTGACCACGGTGGGCCAGCTCCCGGTCTCCTCGCCCGGCGCCGGGACCTCGAAGACCTCGGGGCGCACGTAGATGAGGCCCTCGATGCGGCCGCTCTCGGGCTCGGTCCGGACCAGCACCTGGCCCTCGACGCCCGGGGGCTGCTCCTCGGGCAGGGTCAGCGAGCTGGTGAACGGCAGCACCGCCCGGTCCAGACCGGCCGTGATGGGGTGGGACGGGGAGAGCTCCCGGGTCACCGGGATGGGCGGATAGGGGACGCGCACCCGGCGCATCCGCCCGCCCTTCATGATGGGGACCTCGAACTGCTCGTTGTGCTCGCGGTCCACGATGATGTCGCGGTTCACCTGCACACCGTAGTGGCCGAGCATCCCGTACAGGGCGTGGCGGACGTTGCGGACCCGCCCGGAGCGGAAGTCGGGCCGGACGCCGCGCAGGAACAGCGCCACCGGCCGACCGGACATGATGAACTGGTCGATCTGGTACTGGGCCCGCGCAGAGAGGGCGACCTCGGGGCCGTTGACCAGCAGCAGGTCCACATCGGGGGGGATCTCGTCGTCGCCGCCGAGGGGGACGGGCCGCAGGTCGGCCTTGCTCGCCAGGTCCCGGACCAGCTGGCCCACGGGGTTGTCCTCGGGGAACTGGAGGAGGTCCAGCTCGCCGTGGCCCTGGGAGTAGCCGATGGTGCGGATGTCCTCGGCCGGGGTGGTGAGCGTCCGGATGGCCTTGACGAGGCGGTACTCGAACGTCTCGATGGCGGCCAGGGCGTCCACCGGGATCACCCGGTCGCCGTAGAGGAGGGCGGCGCCCAGGAAGACGTCGCGGGCGACGAACTCGTTGCCCTTCCGGAAGCGGTAGGGGATGGGCTGCAGGCCGTAGCGCTCGGCCTCCTCGCGGTCTTCGGGATCGTCGTCCGGGTCGGCGATCTCGATCTCCATGCGGCCGCCGCTGTGGGCGGCGAGCTCCTGGAGGGTCTCGAGGAGGGCCTGCTCGTGGTTGTTGTAGGGCGGGCCCAGATCGTCGCTGTAGAAGACCCGCACCACCAGGGGCCGCTCGAGCTGGGAGACCGCCTGGCGGCTCACCTCGGAGAGGGTGTAGCGCTGGTCGCGGGTGACGTCGGCGCGGAGGAAGGCAGCCGAGGAGAGGTGGTTGACCACCAGCGCCAGGGCCACGAAGAGCCCCACCTGCAGCCAGGCATGGAGGAGGAGTCCGCGTCGGGTCATGCGCCGAGCCTCTTGACCTGGAGCACCATCACCGCGATCCGGAGGGCCACGGCCATCAGCGCCCCGAAGAAGACGAAGCTGCGGGTGTCGAGCACCCCGCGGGCCAGGTTGGCGAAGTGATACTCGAAGGTGAGGTACTGGACGACGCCGATGTACTGGACGTCCACCGCGTCGAGGGCGTAGCCGAGGGCGTAGGGAATGGCGATGAGCGCGAAGGCCACCAGGAAGGACAGCACCTGGTACCGGGTGAGGGCGCTCGCCATGAGCCCCACCGCGGCAAAGGCGCTCCCCATGAGGAGCATGCCCAGGTAGCCGGCCAGCACCGTGTACGGGTCGAGCTGTCCCAGGCTCCCGAGGGCGATGGGGTAGGAGACGGTCATCAGCAGGGCCACCGCCACCATGGCGACGGCCGCGAGCCACTTGCCCAGGACCAGGGCGGTGGGGGTGATGGGCAGGGTGCCCACGATCTCGAGCGACCCGGTGCGGCGCTCCTCGGCGATGAGGCGCATGGTCAGGGCAGGCACGAGGAAGAGGAAGGCCACCCCCGTCCAGAAGAAGGGCACCCGCATGCTGGCCTCGCCGGCGAGCACCACGTCCTGGAGGAAGAGGGCCGGGAAGGCCAGCAGGACCACGAAGAGGGTGAGCACGATGTAGGCGATGGGCTGGCCGAAGTAGCTCGCGACCTCGCGCCGGAAGATGGCGGCGACCTGCAGCACGAAGGGGCCCTCCTGGGCGACGGGGGACCCTATCTACGCACCCGGTCCGCCACAAGTGACGCCCGCTCGACACACGATCCGCACGGGGCCGCACATGCCGCCGCGCCCCTCCAGGACCCGCCGCCCCACCCGCCGGCCGGACACCCCCTACGGCCGCAGCCGCACCCCCAGGCCGACCCCGGCCACCACGAGCAGGCTCCCCTCCCAGGCCGAGCCGTCGGCGCGGGTGAGGGTCGGCGGGACCCCGGCTCGCACGAAGGGCCGCACCTCCAGGAGCTCGGGGCCCCCGAGGCGGTCGAGGGGCACGGTGCCCTGGAGGCCCCCCACCCAGTGGTACGGCACCGTGTAGCCCAGGGTGGCCTGGACCAGGGGGTGCCCGAGCACCAGGTGGGGGGTCGACCGGGCGCGGTACCGGGCAGCACCGGAGAGGGCCACGTGGTGCTCCCCCAGCGGGATGGCCACGTCGAGACCAATCCCGTAGCGGAGCCAGCCCCGGTCCCAGGTGAGGGCCAGCCCGCCCACCGGCGCCACGGCCGTCACCACGCCACCACCCGGGGGCACCGCGCCAGGGTCCTGGTCCCGGAAGTCGGGGCTGTGCAGCACCCCCAGGCCGCCCCACGCGGCGAGGGCCACGTCGCCGAGGGCTCCCTCGCCGGCCACCGCCGGGCCGCCCGGTGCCGGCAGGGCCACCGGGGCGACGCCATCGGGCGAGACCGTCCACACCTCCACTTCGGTCCCCGTCCCGCTGGCGACCCAGACCTGGCCGCCCAGGGCCTCGAGGACGGGGTCGAAGCTGGCCGGCACCCGCCCCTCGCCGGTCCTGAGGAGACGGCGAAACGCCTGCCAGTCGGGCTCCGGGATGTCGAGCCGCACCTCGTGGCGCTGGCCCGGGGAGAGCCGCAGCGCCTCGCGGGCCACCACCTCGCCGTCCAGGATGACGTGGAACCAGTGCCGCCCCGGGATGAGGTCCAGGACGGTGGTGTCCTCCACGTCCAGCTTCTCCTCGCCGTCCACGAAGAGCCGCGCCCCCTCGGGCAGGTCGGGCGCCAGGACCCGGGCGCGGGTGGCGCGGGCGAGGGTGCGGCGCAGATCGTCATAGGCCTCCCGCTGGGGGGCCTCCCGGATGTCGGAGGCGTCCGCCCGGCGCAGGGGGGCGAGGGCGAAGGCGTCGAGCCAGGGTCGCTCCAGGGTCTGGTCGTCCACCACGATGCGCCACGGGGCCGCATCGGGGGCCGTGCCCAGGCTGGCCCCCCAGAAGCGATCCGCGGCGAAGCCCTGGTAGAGGAGGGCCCGCACCACGGTCTCCCGGGCGTCGGGGTCCGGCAGCCAGGTCACCTCGGACAGCGGGTCCTCGAGCCCCCGGAGGATGAGCTTCTCGCCGTCGAGCACGGTCTCGTGGACCCGGACCGCCTCGAGGGCCCGGGCCACCTCGGCCAGGGCCTCGTCCTGGGCCGGACCCGGGCGGGCCAGCCAGCCCCGGAAGCCAGCGGCCGAGAGAGGCCCACGGGTGGCGCGGGCGTAGGCCGCCACCCGGGCCGCATCCTCGTCGGTGGGCGGCTCGAGCCACACCACCTCGGCGGCGTGGGCCGGTTCGGGCAGGAGCCCGGTCAGGACCACCAGCACCGGCAAGAGGGGACGGGGGCCGAGCGCCCGGGGAGCCGCCGGCCCCCCGCGAGCGCCCCGGGGGAGGCTGGGGGCGAGCCCGCATCCCTCGTCTCGGTCGACGTGCCTCGGCACGCCTTGCCTCGATCGCTCGTCGAGAACCGCGCTCACGACGGCATCTCGCCGGCTCGCGACGGGTTGGCATGACGGATGCGGGCTAGTCGCACGTCAGGCGGGGCCCGTCCGGCGTGCAGGTGGCCGCCCGGGGCGAGAGCAGGCGGACCTCCCCTCCGATCTCCTGCCCCTCCACGATGGCGTAGACCTGGCAGGTGCCGGAGGGGAAGCTCATGATCCGCGCCGAGGCCGTGCCGGTGGCGCTCACGCCGCCGCACTCGAGGCGCACCCCGTCGGCGCCGGGCACGTTCACCAGGGCGCGGGACAAGGTCCGGGCGGGGGCGTGAGCGCAGATCGGAAGA
>CAZPJM010000314.1:0-6040 GCA_964586865.1 uncultured Enterobacteriaceae bacterium | reverse complement strand
CGCGGTGGCGGCCTGGATGGCCCCCATGGCCATGGTGATCTTCTTGCGGAGGGCCTCGACCTCCTTGGTGAGGGCCTCGTTGGAGCGGCCCCCGAAGGCGGTGTCAGCGGCGTCGGAACCGCCGGACTCGAGGGCGGCCACCCGGTCCCGCAGCTCCTGCAGGTCGGCCGGCCGGGCAAAGCCACGGTTGGCGAGGATCTCCTCGACGATCTCGCGCACGTGGCGCTCGGTGGCCTCGCCGCCGATCAGGTTGGCGACGGTGCTGCGGATGCCCATGACGTCTCCTTCGTGACGGCCGGCAGGTAGTCACGGCCGGCCGCCGGGGCAAGGCGCTTCCCGGCGCGACCGGCGAGCGCCCGGACGTCCGCCCTCCCGACAGGCCGACGATCCGGGCCGCCTCGGCGGTGCTCAGAGGTCGAACTCCACCCCCTGGGCGAGGGGCAGCTCCGGGCTCCAGTTCAGGGTGCAGGTCTGGCGCCGCATGTAGGCCTTCCAGGAGTCCGAGCCGGCCTCGCGCCCGCCGCCCGTGTCCTTCTCGCCGCCGAAGGCGCCGCCGATCTCGGCGCCGCTGGTGCCGATGTTGACGTTGGCGATGCCGCAGTCGCTGCCCTCGTGGGACAGGAAGCGCTCGGCGGCCCGGAAGCTGTCCGTGAAGATGGCGCTCGACAGGCCCTGATCCACGCCGTTGTGCAGGGCGATGGCCTCGTCCAGGTCGTCGTAGACCATGGCGTAGAGGATGGGCGCGAAGGTCTCCTCGCGGGCCAGGGGCAGATCGGCCGGGGCGCGGAAGAGGGTGGGCTGGACGAAGTAGCCGGGCCGCTCGACCCGCTGCCCGCCCGCCAGCAGCTCGGCGCCCTGCTCCTGCGCGCGCGCCACCGCCCGCTCGAAGGCGCCCACCGCGTCGGCATCGATGAGGGGGCCCACCAGGGTCCCGTCCTCGAGGGGATCGCCGATGGTGAGGCTCTCGTAGGCCGACGCCACCCGGGCGAGGAAGGCGTCGGCGATGTCGCGGTGGAGCAGCAGGCGGCGGGTGGTGGTGCAGCGCTGCCCGGCGGTGCCGCACGCCCCGAAGACCACCGCCCGGAGGGCCAGGTCCAGGTCGGCGTCATGGTGGACGATGATGGCGTTGTTGCCGCCGAGCTCCAGCAGGACCCGCCCGAGGCGCGCCTGGACCACCGAGCCCACGTGCCGCCCCATGCGGGTGCTGCCGGTGGCCGAGACCAGCGGGATGCGCCGGTCGCGGATGAGGGCGTCGCCGACGATCTTGTCCTCGCCGATGACCAGGTTGAGGACCCCGCCCCACCCATGCTTCTGGAAGACCGCGTCGCAGACCTTGTGGGTGGCGATGGCGGTGAGGCAGGACTTGAGGGAGGGCTTCCAGATCGAGGTGTCCCCGCAGGCGCTCGCCACCATGGCGTTCCAGGCCCACACGGCGTTGGGGAAGTTGAAGGCGGTGATGATGCCGACCACCCCCAGCGGGTGCCACTGCTCGTACATGCGGTGGCGGGGGCGCTCGGAGTGCATGGACAGGCCGTAGAGCTGGCGGGAGAGGCCCACCGCGAAGTCGGCCATGTCGATGCTCTCCTGCACCTCGCCCTGGCCCTCGCTGCGGATCTTGCCGGCCTCGAGGGAGATGATGGCGCCCAGGTCCTCCTTGTGGGCCCGCATGGCCTCGCCCACCTCGCGGAGGATCTCGCCGCGCTTGGGGGCGGGCAGCATGCGCCACTCGGTGAAGACCCGGCCGGCCTCGGTGACCACGCGCTCGTAGTCGTCGCGGGAGGCCATGCGGACCCGGGCCAGGGTCTCGCCGGTGGTGGGGTTGACGCTCGAGAGCATGCCGCCGGAGGTGGGAAGAGCTCCCCCGGCGCTCCAGGCTCCCGCGTTCTCCTCTTCCAGACCAAGGCGCTTCAGGACTTCGTGCACGGCGTTCTCCGGGGCAGGTCGTCGGCCCTATCCCGCACCTGGCCCCTCGCCAGCGCCCGCCCGGAGCGTCACGGCTGCGGGATCAGCGCCCGCGGTCCAGACCCCGGAGCTGGTTCTCCAGGTCGGGGATCAGGTCGGCCAGCGGCACCGGAGCCAGGGTCTCGCCGCGGAAACGCACCCGCTGCACGTCCAGGTCGGGCTCGAGGAGGAGCACCCCGCCGAAGCCGTGGGCGTGGCGGGTCCACACGGCCTCGACCTCGAGGGGGCCGGCCGGGGTCTCGACGACCACGTCGACCACGCGCCCATGGGGGCCCTCTTCCCAGTCGGCGATGCGGCCCCAGGTGGCGGTGCCGTCGCCGTGGACCCAGATCTCCTGGTAGGCCCGCTCGACCCGCCGGGCCTCGGGGGCGGTGGGCTCGCCGTAGACCGAGTGCATGTCGGCGGCGCGCTGGAGCATGCCCCGCCAGGTGTAGTCGCTGATCCAGTTGGAGCTGCAGTACGACATGAAGTCGGTGATCTCGGTCGGATCGTAGATCTGGCCAGACTCCTGGTTCCAGCCCCAGGCGCCGATGATGCCGCGCTCGTGGGGGAAGCTGGCGTCCTGGTTGCCCGGCGCGCCCGGCTCGCCCGGCAGGGGGCAGGGGGCGTGGAGCCGGCCGTGGGCGTGCCCGATCTCGTGGCTGACGACGCCGACACTGGGCCCGCCGACGCTGGCGCGCTGGCGCTCGCCGGTCGGGGAGCCGCCCACCCAGGACAGCCCACCGCCGTAGTCGAAGGTCATGCCGTAGATGTACTGATCGTCGTCGATATCCCGGGACTCGCGCAGCTCGGTCATGGCCTGGAGCAGCGGGCTCATGGCGCCCGCGCCGGCGGCGGGCCGCCCGAAGTCGAAGGGCTCGCCCACCTCGATCTCCACGTCGTCCACGGGGAACCAGGCCCGGATGTCCGCCCGCAGGTACTCGGTGAAGGCCTCGTCGATCTGGGGCGGGGTGCCGCCCTCGACCGGGACCAGGTAGATGCGCGTGGCCGGCCCGGTGTCTCGGATCTCCAGCGCGGCGCCGCCCTCCTCGGGCCAGACATTGTCGGCCTGGCGCCCCACCGTCCCGACCTCGGGGCTGGCCTCGACGAGCTCCACCCGGAGCTGCACCGGGCGTTCCGGGAGCTGGGCGCCGTCGAGGCGCACGTTCAGGGTGCTGCCCAGGCTGGAGGCCTCCGAGGCCCCGATGGGGCTGCCCCGGCCCTCGGCCGCCCCCACCAGGAAGTCGCCGTCGTACAGGTAGACCCGCGCCACCACATCGCGGGCCTGCCAGTCGTCCTGGGTCTCCACGTAGACTCGGACCAGCGTGTCGCGTCCGGCCACCAGCGGGATGGCGGGCTCCACCGTCTCGCCGTCCATCAGCAGCGGGATGGCCACGCCCTGGTTGACCTCGACCCCGGTGACCGAGATGCCGCCGGCGGGCGCCAGATCCTCGCCGACGACCTCGTAGATGTCGCAGAGGGGGGCGTCCCCGAAGCACTCGAAGGACACGGGCGCCGAGGCACAGCCGGCGGTGACGAGGAGGGCCAGGGAGAGGCTCGTGCGCATGCGGACTCCGACCGACAGAGGAGATGACATGCCCCGTCTGCGCCCTGGCCGCTGTCAGGAGCCCGTGATGATCCCGCACGGGCACCGGGTCGGCCCTACCGAGGCCGGCGGGGGGCCTCGGGGGACGCTACCCTCGCCAGGTGGAGGCTCCATGCGCGCCTGGATCCTGGTGCTCGCCCTGGCGGCCTGCGGCGAGGAGGAGCCCGCCGGGGTCGACCGCACCCCCTGCGAGCAGAGCTGCTTCGACGTCCGGCTGCGGCCCTGCCGGGACCGATGTGACCAGACCCACGGTACCGACGCGGCGGCCCGCGACGCCTGCCACGGCGAGTGCATCCGCGACTACGACCTGTGCGTGGCCGAGAGCTGCTGAGCCGCCGGCGCGGGACACCCTCGTGCCCCACCCCACCGGTGGCTCGCGCCCGCGGCGTTACACGGCCTTCCCGACCGGAGGCGCCGTGCCCGACTTCGCCGCTGATCGCCTGCAACCCCTGGACCCGGGGGAGCTCCCCCAGGTGGTCCGAGACCTCGACCGGGAGCAGGCCCGGGCCCGCATCGACTGGCTGACCCCGGAGCTCGCCCGCCACAACCGACTCTACCACGGGGACGGGTCGCCGGAGATCGAGGATCGCACCTACGACCTCCTGTTCCGCGAGCTGGAGCTCCTCGAGGACCGCTTCCCGGACCTGGCCCACGAGGACTCGGTGACCCGAAGGGTGGGGGCGGAGCCGGTGGACCGCCTCGCGCCGTTCGAGCACCGGCTGCCCATGTTGTCCCTGGGCAATGCCTTCTCCGAGGAGGATCTCCGGGACTTCGACCAGCGCCTCCACCGCCGGCTGGACCGACTGGACCGCCTGGAGGCCGAGGAGGCTGATGCGGAGGACGAGGCCGGCGCGGAGAGCGACGAGGACCCCGACAGCGAGGACGGCGAGGACGGCGAGGACGGCGAGGACAGCGAGGACGGCGCAGGAGACGGCGCGGAAGAGGAGCCGACCGACCGCCCCCCGCTGGCGTATGTGGTGGAGCCCAAGCTCGACGGCCTGGCCATCGAGCTCGTCTACGAGGACGGCGTCCTGGTGGGCGCAGGCACCCGCGGGGATGGGGAGACGGGCGAGGACGTGCTCCACAACGTGCGGACCATCCGCGCCATCCCCGAGCGGCTGGTGGGCGAGGACCTGCCCGAACGCGTCGACATCCGGGGCGAGATCTTCTTCGACCTGGCCGGCTTCGAGCGCATGAACGCCGCCCGCGAGGCCCGGGGGGACAAGCCCTTCGAGAACCCGCGCAACGCCGCCGCCGGCACCCTCCGCCAGCTCGACCCCCGGGTGGCGGCCCGGCGCCCCCTCACCTTCTACGCCCACTCCTTCGGCGCCATCGAGGGCGAGGGGCTGGGGGCGTGCCACAGCGACCAGCTCGCCCGCATCGAGGCCTGGGGCGTGCCCACCAACCCGCTCAACCGCACCGTGGAGGGCATCGAGGCGGTCATCGCCGAGGTCGGGTCCCTGGCGGAGCGACGGCACGAGCTGCCCTACGAGATCGACGGCGCGGTGGTGAAGGTGGACGACATCGCCCTGCAGGAGCGCCTGGGCTTCGTGACCCGGTCGCCCCGCTGGGCCATCGCCTACAAGTACCCACCCCCCGAGGTCACCACCATCCTCGAAGACATCGGCTACCAGGTCGGTCGTACCGGCACCATCACGCCGGTGGCGCACCTCCGTCCGGTCCGGGTGGGCGGGGTGACCGTGTCCCGGGCCTCGCTGCACAACAAGGACCACCTGGCCGAGCTGGACGCCCGGGTGGGCGACACGGTGGTGGTGGTGCGTCGGGGCGACGTCATCCCGAAGGTGGAGCGCATCGTCGAGGACGAGGGCCACCCCCACCGGGCGCGCCCCGACTTCCCCGAGCACTGCCCCGACTGCGGCACCGAGCTGGTGCTGAAGGCCTACAAGGACCGCACCAAGGAGATCCTGCAGTGCCCCAACGCCCTGGGCTGCCCCGCCCAGGTGCGGGCCGGGATCCAGCACTTCGCCAGCCGACGGGCCATGGACATCGACGGCCTGGGCGAGAAGCTCGTGGATCAGCTCGTGCGGACCGAGCTCGCCACCCGGGTGAGCGACCTCTACCACCTCCAGCACCGGCAGCTCGTCCAGCTCGAGCGCATGGGCGACAAGTCCGCCCAGAACCTGCTCGACGCCATCGAGGCCAGCAAGGACCGCCCCCTGCAGCGCTGCCTGGTGGCGCTGGGGATCCCCGTGGTCGGCGAGTCCACCGCCCGCGACCTGGCCCTCCACTTCCGCAGCCTCGATGCCCTCATGGAGGCCTCCATCGAGGATCTGGTCGCCGTGGACGGTGTGGCCGAGTGGGTCGCCACCCAGGTGCGGGGCTTCTTCGACAGCGAGACCGCCCGCGACGAGATCGCCCGCCTGCGCGAGGCCGGGGTGCGCTTCCCCGAGGTCGAGGGCGCCCCGCCCGAGGAGGCCGCCGAGGGCTGGTTCGCCGGCAAGACCGTGGTGCTGACGGGCACGCTTCCCGACC
>CAZPJM010000313.1:0-6060 GCA_964586865.1 uncultured Enterobacteriaceae bacterium | reverse complement strand
CCGCCGCCGCCGCCGCCGTAGCCGCCGCGACCACCGCCGCCGCCGTAGCCACCGCGACCGCCGCCGCGACCACCGCCACCGCCGCCGCGCTTGTCGCGGGCTTCGTTGACGCGGATGGTGCGACCGTCGAGGTCCGCTCCGTCCATGGCCGCGATCGCCGACTCGGCATCGGCATCGCTGGTGTAGGTGACGAAGCCGAAGCCCCGAGAGCGGCCGGTGTCACGGTCCATGATGACCTTGGCCTCGGTGACCTCGCCGAACCGCGCAAACGCGTCGTGAAGACCCTCGTCGGTGGTGGCCCAGGCGAGCCCGCCGACGAACAGCTTGTTGCCCATTTTCTCTACTCACTGTGCTGGCGCCTTCGCGCCTTCTGTGCAGGCCAGGGGCGCCTGCTTCCCTGCGAGACCCGGATGGCCCCGCTCGACGACTGCGATCCCGAGACCGGTACGCTGCTCGGAAGAGCTCCGTCGCGTCGGCACCCTACCTCACCCTCGTCATCCGGGCCACGGGATCCGGGATCTTTGCGTGCGTGACCGACGCCGTCCGAGGACGGTGCGGGAGCCGGTCAGTTGCCGGCCTTGTCCCGCCCGCCCAGCAGGATCCCGAGCTGGAAGGTGTAGGTGACCCCGCCGGCGCCGAAGCCGACCGCGCTGGCTCCGTCGATCCCGGCGGCGCCGAACACGGGGACCTCGAGGCCCAGCTCGGGCATGAGCCGCGCCCGCTTGCCCACGCGGCCGGCGAAGCCCACCGAGGTGCTGAGGGCCATGAGGCCCGCGAAGTCGCCGCCGATACCGGCACCGAGTATGCGGATGCCAGGGCCCAGCACCAGGTCGCTCGAGCCTACCGGGATGTCGACGAGGAGGGGCACCTTGGTCCAGAAGAGGCCGGCAACCTCCCCGTCGCTGCCCAGCGCCAGCCCGCCCAGGTGCGGGGCCAGCGCCACCTGTACCGCGTCCGGGTCGGGCTCGGTGAGCATGACCTTGACCTGGCCCTCGATGAGGGTGGTGCCGATGCGCCCACCGATGTCGACGCGGTCGCTGACGCCGTAGCGGCCGCTCAAGTTGACGGAGGGGCCGAAGAGCCCGTCTCCCCCTCCGGCGAAGCCGACCACCCCGGGCTCGATGGCGAACTGGAAGTTGCCCTCGCCGGTGGTCTCGGCGGTCTGGACCACGCCGGTGGTGAGGCAGCCCGAGAGGCCGAGGGCCATGAACGCAAGGACGAAGACAGGGGAACGCGGGGACATGGAACCTCCGGTCGGGACGGTCCCGCCGGCGGGCGACGAACGCAAGGGTGCCCCTGTCGATCGGCCGAGGAACTGCCTTCCTCGCGGGACACGCCCCTCACCGGCGCGGTGCGCAATACCGCGACCGGTCCCCCGTTGTCCCAGGCGAACCCGGAGGTGTCCATGTCCCTCGTCCTCACCGCGCTGCTCGCCCTCCTCGCCCAGGCCGCCGAGCCCCTGAAGCTCGGCGATGTGGACCTGCGCGACGCCCGTGACGGCGATGTCATCCGGCTCCCGGCCTGCACCAGCCCCCGCAACGCCCCCGTCCGTCGGGTGGGCCTGGCCGTCAGCCGCCACCCCGCCCAGATCGACCGGGTGGTGGTCCGCTTCCACGACGGCACCCGCCAGGAGCTCTCGGTCCGGCATCGCTTCAAGCCCGGCTCCGCCTCGCGCTGGATCGACCTGCGCGGGGGGGACCGGTGCATCCAGAGCATCCGCATCGTGGGCGACACCGACTCGCTCGGGTGGCGGCCCGGCAAGCAGGCCCGGGTCCACGTGGTGGGAGACACCGCCCGGCGGCGGCGCTAGCTCGGCGGCCGCGACATCACGGTGCCACCCGTCACGGCGCTACGTACGGGACGTCCACCTCGAACGAGAAGGCCTCGTGCCGGCAGTCCAGCTCGGGGTCGTTGTCCCCGATGACCACGAAGCCGAACGAGGGTCCGCCCCCCCGCCGCGCCCGGACCGCCAGCTCGTCGACCAGGTCGTCGTCGTAGCGCAGCAGCAGGCTGTCCCGGGTCTCCGGGTCGGGGATCACGCAGTCCGAGCGGCCCTCGTCCTCGCCCAGGCACCAGGTCGGCGTCCCCGAGAAGGCGAAGTCCTGGCCCGCGATGCTCTGCCAGTCGTAGACCGGCAGGCCGTCCTCCACGGGCATGGAGGCGACCAGGTCCCGGTTCGACGCCGCCAGGATCACGTCGTCGAACAGGAAGAACATGTGGTCGTCGTACTCCATCGTGGGGTCGACCTGCGGATCCACCTGGAACTCGAAGTCCAGGCCGCACACCACGGCGCCCTCGGGCACGTCGATCCCCTCGCGGCCCTCGACCCGCGCCGTCACCACCCCCTGGGCCATGTCCAGGTTGCCGTCCTGGCCCCAGGCACAGCCGGCCGGGCGTGCGTCGAAGGAGACCGTGAGGGTGACGGGGTCGGGATCCTCCTGGGCGCACAGGGCCGCCACCTCTTCCGGGGTGTCGACGTCCAGATCCACCGATCCGCCACAGGCCGCGAGGGCCGTCAGGAAGGCGAGGGAGCGCATGGGACCTCCAAGACTCCCGGAGCCTACCGCATGCGGTGTCAGCGCGGTGTCAGGAGCATGGCGGAGCGGCGGGGGAGCCGCGGTCGGTCCACGGAGGATCCGGGCTCGTGGCCGCCCGGCGGTCATCCCTGTGAAGGTTGCGGGTCATCCCCCACTCGGGTGCCGCGACGAGTAGCATCAGGGACTCCCGGAGGTCCCCATGATCCGCATGCTCCTCGCCGCGGTCGGCGTGGCCGGCCTGACGCTGGCCGCCACCCCCAGCCATGCCAGCACCTGCGGCAATGCCCGCCTCGAGTCCGGGGAGGCCTGCGACGACGGCAACACCGCCGACGGCGACGGCTGCTCGTCGACCTGCGCCATCGAGATCGGCTGGGACTGCACCGATGTGTCCTTCACGGCCACGGCCTCCGAGACCTACCCCTTCGGCGGTGACACCCCGCGCTGGCGGGTCTACTCGGGGGGCCGGGAGATGGACCAGCTCAGGAACTCGGCCGTCAGCGTCTACAGCACCAGCCTCGAGGCCACCTACGGCGAGATCACCATCGATGCGCGCGTGGCCCCGGAGGACGGGGATGACGACTACTTCGGCTTCGTCTTCGGCTTCGACGCCGGAGAGACCAGCGATCCCTCGGCCGACTACATCCTGCTCGCCTGGAACCAGGGCTACAAGGGACCCAGCACCGGCGGTGGCCTGTACCTGACCCGGGTGAGGGGCATCCCGGGCAGCACCGACTTCTGGACGCTCACCGGCGGGATCAGCCGCCTGGCCGGCCCGGTCCTGGGTCCATGGGTGCGATCGCGCTGGTACCGGTTCCGGATCCGCTACACGACGAGCCGGATCGAGATCTGGGTGGACGGGACCAAGCGCTTCGACGTCTCCGGGACCTTCCCCGAAGGCAAGCTCGGCATGTACTCCTACAGCCAGGCCGGCGGTCACTTCCGCATGGTCAGCCCGGAGACCGACTCCCTGTGCGCCCAGACCGATCTGGACGGGGACGGCCTGCTGGATCTGGACGAGGACCTGGATGGCGACGGCGTCCTCACCGACCATGACACCGACGGCAATGGCATTCCCAACTACCTGGACCCGGACGACGACGGCGACACCATCCCGACGGCCCGCGAGGACCTGGACGGGGACGGCGATCCGCGCGGCACCGACTCGGATGGGGACAAGACCGACGACTACCTCGACGACGACGACGACAGCGACGGAATCCCCACCGCCGACGAGGACCCGGACGACGACGGGGATCCCCAGAGCGACGACACCGACCTGGACGGCAAGCGCGACTACCTGGACGACGACGACGACAACGACACGGTGCTCACCCGCGACGAGGACTGGGGCGGCGACGGGGAGGTCTCGAGTGACGACACCGACCTGGACGGGATCCCCGACTATCTCGACCCGGACGACGACGACGACGGGCTCCCCACCCGGCTGGAGGACTGGGACGGCGACGGCGATCCGCTGACGGACAACCAGGACGGCGACGAGCTGCCGGACTTCCGGGACGACGATGACGACGGTGACGGCCAGCTCACCGTGTGGGAGGACCTGGACGGCGACGGGGACCCCCGCTTCGACAACTCCGACACGGACGGCCTCCCCGACTACCTGGACGATGACGACGACGACGACGGCGTGCCCACCGCCCTCGAGGACTGGGACGGCAGCGGGGATGCCCGCGACGACTTCTCCGACGGCGATGGCCTGCCGGACTACCGCGACCCGGACGACGACAACGACACCGTCCCCACGCTGGTCGAGGGGATGGTGGACACGGACCTGGACACGCTGCCCGACCACCGGGACCCGGACGACGACGGCGACTCGCTCCTGACTGCGCTGGAGGACGTGGGCGGCGACGGGGATCCCACCAATGACAACTCCGACGGCGATGCGCTCCCCGACTACCTGGACCCGGACGACGACGACGACACGGTGCCCACGAGCCTGGAGGACGTGGACGGCGACGGCGATGTGCGCCTCGACGACACCGACGGCGATGGCACGCCCGACTACCGCGACCCCGACGACGACGGGGACGCCCTGGCCACCGCCCTGGAAGACCCGGACGGCGATGACGACCCCACCACGGACGACACCGACCGCAACGGGATCCCCAACTACCGGGACCCGGACGACGACGGCGATGGCTACACCACCCTGGTCGAGGACTGGGACCGGGATGGGGATCCGCGCGACGACGACACCGATGGCGACACCATCCCCGACTTCCTGGACGTGGACAGCGACGGGGACGGCCTCTCCGACGCCGAGGAGCGGGTGGCCCGGACCGACCCCCGGCGGGCCGACACCGACGGCGACGGGCTCACCGACGCCGAGGAGGTGGCCCTGGGGACCCACCCGGGCGATGCCGACGGGGATCTGGACGGGGACGGCCTGACCGACGCCGACGAGGTGCGGGTCCATGGCACCGATCCGGCCCTGGCCGACACCGACGGCGACGGTCTCTCGGACCGGGTGGAGGTGGAGGAGAGCTTCACCGATGCCACCGTGGCCGACACGGATGGGGACGGGCTCGACGACGCCACCGAGTGGGAGGAGACGGGCACCGACCCGAACCTGGCCGACACCGACGAGGACGGGCTCACCGACCTGGAGGAGCTGGACGACACGGAGACGGACCCCCTCCTGGCCGACACGGACCTGGACGGGCTGTCGGACGGGGACGAGGTGGACGAGGGGACCGATCCGCTGGACCCGGACAGCGACGACGGGGGCGTCCTCGACGGCGCCGAGGTCCTGGAGGGGACGGACCCGCTGGACGTGAGCGACGACCCCATCGACAGCGACGGGGACGGTCTCTCGGACTGGGTCGAGCTCAATGAGACCGGGACCGACCCGACGGTGGCGGACACGGATGGGGACGGTCTCTCGGACGGGGACGAGGTGGGGCGGCAGACCGATCCACTGGACATGGACACCGACGATGACGGTCTGACCGACGGCGAGGAGGTGGCGGAGGGCCTGGACCCGCTGGTGGCCGACATGGACGAGGACGGGGTCCTGGACGGACGCGAGCTGGCGGCCGGGACCGACCCCGCCGATGCCGACAGCGACGACGACGGCCTGGACGATGGGCGCGAGATGGACGAGGTCTTCACCGATCCCCTGGAGGCGGACACGGACGGCGATGGCCTGGAGGATGGCTACGAGGTGGACACCTTCGACTCGGACCCGCTGGCCATGGACACCGACCTCGGGGGCGTGCCCGACGGCGACGAGGATCGCCTGGGCATGCGGCCGCGCGACGCGGTGGACGATGGTGTCCGGGTGAGGAGCTACCAGAGTGGCGCGTGCCAGACCGGACCGGCGGGTGGCCTCCTCCTGGGTCTGCTGGCCGGGTTGGGGCTCGCGGTTCGGCGGCGGCGCTGAATCCGACGGGCTGAGGGCGTTCGCCGTCCTCGGCGCCCGCGCGACGGGGGCTCACGCCGATCTCTCGTAGGGTCGAATCCGGCTTGCCTCCGGAGGCCATCGGAGGTACGCCTGACG
>CAZPJM010000312.1:0-6069 GCA_964586865.1 uncultured Enterobacteriaceae bacterium | reverse complement strand
GTCGGCGATGAAGCAGTCGATGGCGGAGTCTGCCTGGTCGGCGGTCTGGACCGCCCGGAAACCGGTACCGGAGCCATCGGTGAACTCGACGAACTGGGTCTGGCCGTCTCCGCAGGTCAGGGCCCAGCAGTTGGCGCCGACCTCGCAGAGGGCCTCGGCGCCGGTGTAGGCCAGCACCCCGGAGATGCTCGCCCCGTCGAGGGCGTTCGCGCGGGCGTAGTTGGCGGTACCGCCCGTGGGGGGACGGGCCTGGACGACGGCGGTGCGCGTGCTGGTGCCCACCGTGCGGCCTCCGGCGACGTAGTAGCCCGCGTCGAGGGCCCACAGGCCCACCCCCGGCGCGATGGCGCTCTCGGTCCCGGTCAGCAGGCTGCCGTCCGTGTTGGGCGTGCTGGAAGGTCGGGCGTCCAGGTCGAGGGACCGGGCGGCCAGGCCGGGTGAGGTCCCGCCGACGCTGTCGCCAAGACCGGCGAAGACCAGGACGAAGTCATCGTCGGTGGTGCTGGTCCGCACCTGGCCGAGCTCGTCCCAGACCAGCGGGATCGGGATGAACGGCGAGGTGTCGACCCCCCCGTCACAGTCCTGATCGACGGCGTCGCCCAGGACCTCCAGGGTACCAGGGAAGATGGTGGCGTCTTCGTCGTCGCAGTCGTTGTCGCGGGCGTCGAACCACGCCGCCCAGTCGGCCGAGGTGTCGCCGAAGCGGGCCTTGAAGGCGTCCTCGAAGGGTCGGGCGCCGTCGGCCCGGGTGAAGTCCACATAGTCCTGGACATAGGCCAGGAAGGCCGAGCGGGAGGCGGTGGGGAGGAAGCCGTCGCCATCCTGGTCGAAGTCCACCTCGATCATGCCATCGATGTCGCTGCAGTCGTTGTCGACCCCGTTGCGCCACACCTCGGTGGCCGCGGGGTTCACCGACGCCGGATCGGCGGGGGAGGCGCTCGGCAGGTCGTCGTCGAGCAGGTCGTAGCACTCCCCATAGCCCTGGCTGTCGTCGGGGTAGCCGTAGACCTGCAGGTATTCCTCGTAGTCGGCCTGGTAGTCGGCCCAGATCCAGCCGTCGCCGTCCGGGTCGAAGTCGTTGGTGCCGTCGCAGTCGGTGTCCTCGCCGTCGTAGGGCTCCTCGCCCTCGGCGCCCGGGAAGACGTTGCGACCATTGCCGGAGCGGGTGTCCAGACAGTCGGTGGCCGGGATCCCGCAGTCGTTGTCCTGGCCCTCGCGCTGGTCGGCGAAGCCGTCACCGTCCGCATCGTAGTCGCAGGCCCCGTCGCAGTCCTGATCCACGCCGTCGTAGAACAGCTCGTCCGCGTCGGGGTTGATGTCCTCGTTCTGGTCGTTGCAGTCGACCTCGTTCTCGAGGCCCTCCTGCCAGGGCTCGCGGTCCAGGGCGGCGTACTCCTCGCGGGAGATGCCGGGGAAGAAGTCGCCGTCGGCGTCGATGACGTCGCCACCCTCGCAGTCGTTGTCCCAGCCGTCGTAGGGGATCTCCTCGGTGGTGGGGAGGTTGTTGATGGCCGGGTTGAAGTCGTCGCAGTCGCCCTCGATGGTCTCGCCGTCGACCTCGTGGCTGCACTTCAGGTTGCCGTCGCCGTCCTCGTCCAGGAGGCAGCGCTGTTCCTCGAACTTGTTCCCCCCGATGTAGGGGTAGCAGCCGACGAGGGCGAGCAGGCCAAGCAGGATCCGGTGCCGCATCGGGTCTCCTCCGGGCCGGACTCTAGCAGACCTGACCGCCTGCGGCCCCCCCGAAGGAATCCGGCGTGGCAGCCGTGCCCCGGAGGGTTCAGGTGGGGGGCCTCTGCAGGTGGAGGAAGTGCTCCACATTGCCGGCCCGGGCGCCGGGGACCCCGCAGTCCTGGCCGCCGAGGACGAGGAAGCCGCGGTCGGTGGCCTCGGTCCGGATCCGTGCGATGGCGTCGGCGCGGACGTGGGGGTCGGCGACGCGGCCTCGGCGGCCCACCGCCTCGCGGCCCGCCTCGAACTGGGGCTTGACCAGGACCACGGCCTGGCCGTCCGGCCGCAGGAGGCGGCCGATGGTGGGCAGGATGAGGCTCAGGCTGATGAAGGAGAGATCGCCCACCACCAGGTCGACGGGCTCGGGCAGGGACTCCAGGTGGCGCGCGTTCACCCCGTCCATGACCACCACCCGTGGATCGGTCTGCAGGGACCAGGCGAGCTGGCCCCGGCCCACGTCGATGGCGTAGACCCGGGCAGCGCCCCGCTCGAGGAGGACCTGGGTGAAGCCGCCGGTGGAGGCCCCCAGGTCGGCGCAGGTGGCGCCGGTGGGGTCCACCTGGAAGGCGTCGATGACCGAGAGGAGCTTGAGGGCCCCGCGGCCCACCCACGGGAAGTCGTCCCGGGCCAGGGTGATGGGCCGATCGGGGCGGACCCGGGCGGCGGGTCGGGTGACCGGCAGCCCGTCGACCCGGACGGCGCCCTCCTCGATGAGCTCGCGGGCCCGCTGTCGGGAGGCGGCCAGGCCCCGATCGACCAGGAGCTTGTCCAGGCGCTTGGGGGAGGGGCGCGCCACCGGCCGCTCAGACCCGGCGCTCGACCACGAAGCGGGCGAGCTGCTGGAGGCGGTCCGGGCGAGGCAGGTCGTCGGCGGCGCGGTGGGCCTCGTCGGCGAGGGCCTGGGCGCGGCGACGGGTCTCGTCGGGCCCCAGCAGCCGGACGAAGCTGGGAGGCCCGCCCTCGCCGGCGTCCTCGTCGGCGTCGAGCAGATCGTCGGCGAGCTGGAAGGCCAGGCCCACGGCGCGCCCCACCCGCTCCAGGGCGGCCTGATCGGAGGGCGATGCCCCGGCCACGAGGCCTCCGAGGGCGGCGCTCACCTGGAGCAGGGCGCCCGTCTTGAGAGCATGCAGCCGGGTGAGGGTGTCGGCGTCGAGGAGGTCCGGGTCCAGGCCCACGTCGGCAGCCTGGCCCCCGATCATGCCCCGGTAGCCAGCGGCGTCGGCGAGGCGGCGCACCAGCTCGACCCGGGTGGTCGGGTCGACCGGCGTGGCGACCAGGTGGGCGAAGGCCTCGGTGAGCAGGGCATCGCCCACCAGCACCGCGGTGGCCTCGTCCCAGGCCACGTGCACCGTGGGCCGACCCCGCCGCTCGTCGTCGTCGTCCATCGCCGGCAGGTCATCGTGGACCAGGCTGTAGGTGTGGACGAGCTCCACGGCGGCCGCCGGGTGGAGGGCGGGGGCCAGATCGTCGGGATGCTCGGCCACGGCCTCGTAGGCCGCGAAGCACAGGGCGGGCCGCACCCGCTTGCCCCCGCCGAAGACCGGGTAGCGCAGAGGATCGGCGAAGGAGGTCGGCCAGGCCTCGTGGAACAGGTCGGCCATGTGCTCGTCGAGCGCCTCGCGTCGGGCGTCGAGCCAGACCGGCAGGTCGTTCGGCAGGGAGGACAAGGGTCAGCCCGGGCTGAAGATGAGGGGGTAGACCACGGCGGCGGTGCGCTCCCGGGCCGGCTTGTCGTCGGTACCCCGCAGCGGCTCGAAGGCCATGCGCTGGAGCACCTCGGCCACGCAGGTCTCGAGGGCCTCGTTCTCGAGGCTGGACTGGTCGACCACCGCGTTCATCACCTCGCCCTCGTACTGGACCTCGACCCGGCCCAGGATGCGGCCGGTGAGCTTCGGGTTCTCGGGCAGGACCTGCTCGTAGCAGCCACGGATCTCGGGGAGGTACGGCTTCAGGGCCTCGGCGGCGATCTTCTCGTTGATGTAGCCGACCACCGACGGGGAGCCGGGGAGCACCCCGCGAGGCAGCACGCCGGCGCCCACCGAGGTGGGCTCCAGGGGCCCCTCGGGCTTGAGCCGCGCGAAGCCGACCTTGGCGGCGCCGGCCTCGTTGGCGAGGTCCACGAGGTCGATGACGATACCGAAGTTCACGGCCGGGTGGGCATCGATGAAGACGTTCTTCTTGCTGGCGCTGACCAGGCGGCGGCTGACCTGCTCGAAGAGGGGGAGCAGGGCCGAGTCCTTGGCGGCCGCGCTGGCCGTCTCGTCGAGGAGGATGCTGCTGTCCTCGACCAGGACCCGCCGATTCAGGGCGATCCGACCATCTTCGTAGGCGGCGATGGCGAGCTGCTCGATGGGCTGGTCGGGCTTCGGCTGCTTGGTCTCCACGTCGGAGGGCAGCTTGACCCCGAGCTTGTTCACCTGGATGGGGATGTTGACCATCATGATGATCAGGACCACCAGCACGATGTCGATGAGCGGGGTCATGTTGATGTCGTCGAAGCCGCTGTCGCCGCCTCCGCCGAGCTTGGCACCCACCTAGCCCTCCTTTCCGGTACCGACCTGGATGGTGGTCCAGCGGTTCTTGGCCAGGATGTCCATCACCTCGCGGACCTGGCCGTACTCGAGGGTCCGGTCGGCCTTCACGAGCAGGACCGCGGTGGGCCGCTCGTTGAACTCGATGTTGACCTCCTGGACCAGGTCGTCCTCGTCGACCCGGCGCTGCTCCACCCACCACTGGCCATCCTTGGTGATGGAGATGACGATGAAGCCGCCCGTGTCGTTGACGGTGATGGCCTGGGTCGAGACGGGCAGATCCACGTTCTTGCCCGACTCGAGCATGGGCGTGATCACCATGAAGACCACGAGGAGCACCAGGACCACGTCGATGAGGGGCGTGACGTTGATGTCGGCCATCGGGCCGCCGCTGTCGCCTCCGACCTTCGCACCCATGCTGACCTACTTCCCAGCGGGGGCGGGGGTCGCGCCGGAGGGCGCCGCCGGATCGGTGGCGGTCGCGACCTCGCCGGCGTCGGCATCGGCGTCGGTGACCGGGGGGACGCCGCCGTCGGCCACGTACTTCTCGGCCCAGTTCAGGAAGTCGGAGCGCGCGGTGTTCAGCTCGTCGCCGACCTTGACCGCCCAGCCGTTGAAGTAGTTGAAGGCCCAGACACCCCAGATGGCGACCACGATGCCGATGAAGGTGGTGATGAGCGCCTCGGAGATACCGGCCGAGACGCCGGCCAGGCCCGCGCCCTCGGTGGCCATGCCCTGGAAGGCGTTGATGACGCCGAAGGTGGTGCCGGCCAGGCCCACGAAGGGCGAGGTGGACCCCACCGAGGCCAGCAGGCCGAACCAGCGCTTGAGCTTGGCGAGCTGCTCCCCGGCCATCTTGTCGAGGGCGCGCTCGGCGTTGTGGATCCCGGTCTGGTTGGGGCGCTCCTTGATCTCGGCCAGGCCCGCCCGCAGCATGTGGGTGAGGTGGCCGGCCCGGTAGTCGTCGGAGTTGACCACGGCCATGGCACCGTCGATGTCGTAGGCCTGCATGGGCTGGACGACCGCCATGGCGGCCTTCACCGAGTGGCTGCGCGCGCGCAGGAAGGCGATGAGGCGCTCGACGATGACGATGTCCGTGGCCAGGAACATGACGATCAGCAGCACGATGACCGTCCGGGCGATGAGGCCCGAGTGCTCCCAGATCTCGTAGAGCGTGAAGCCCGTCGCCGGCTCTTCGGCGGCGTAGGCGAGGGCATGCAGCAGCATCCAGTACATCAGGCGTTCTCCAGGGGACCGTGGGCGCGGCCGATCAGTTCAGCTTGTACTTGATGTTCAAGGCGAACGTGGCCTTGACCTTGTTCCGGTTCTCGTCGCGGGCGGGGTACCACCGCCAGCCGAACAGCGCCTCCTTGGCGGAGGCGTGGAAGACCTTGGGGCAGGCGTCGAACTTCACGTCGTAGGGCTTGCCGCCCTCGTCGATGTAGATCCGGACCTTGCAGCTGACGTCGCCCAGGTTCATGGACCGGGCCGACTCCGGGTAGCGCGGCATGATCCGGCGCTTGGTGCGGACCTCGGAGTGGTGGAAGGAGCGCACCCCGCCGAGCTGGCCGCCGACGACACCGCCGACGACGCCGCCCAGGACGCCACCGACCTCACCGCCTTCTTCGCCGCCCTCGACGCCACCCTCGACGCCGTCGGGGCGATCGGCCGACTTCTGCTTGGTCTCGATCTCCTCCTCGAGCTCGGCGACCTCTTCGACCATCTCGTCGGGCTCGGGCTCGGTCTCCTCCTCGGGCTCCTCCTCCTCCTCGGGCTCGGACGCGGCCGCGGGGGGCGGGGGCGGCGGCGG
>CAZPJM010000311.1:0-6092 GCA_964586865.1 uncultured Enterobacteriaceae bacterium | reverse complement strand
GGAGTCGCCATGGCCCAGACAGCTTCGGCCATGGCGCACTCGCTGGCCCACAGCCAGCTCGCCGAGCGGCTCTCCCGGGGCAACGCCGATGTCTACTTCTCGCAGCGGGACAACGAGACCCAGGACACCACCTCGGGCGGGTCCATCGTCCACGGCGACAACATGTGCACGGTGACCAGCCTCGCCATGCAGATCGCCGCCATGGCGGGGGGCGAGACGTTCGGGCGCATGGCGGTGGTACAGATGCTCGAGGAGGACTTCGGACAGGTCGTCGAGGAGCCGGACCGCTCGGAAGGCCAGGTCGAGGACCTGCTGTGGCGGCGCTTCGACCTGTGGGAGCTCGAGGACTGGAACCGCTCGGTCAAGGAGAACTGGGACTGCAGACCGCAGGACTTCCGACAGCTCACCAACATGCGGGAATGGAAGACCCAGGGCAAGTTCCACCAGTTCGCCATCTGCCAGAAGATCGTGCTCGAAGAGGTGGCGGAGCACGTGGGAGCGATGGGCGAGGTCGAGATGCTGTTGAGCGACATCTCGGGCGATCCCAAGTCCTTCAAGGAGAAGCTGCAGGGTCTCCTCGAGGCCGGGGGCACGGCCCGCCTGGGCACGAAGCTGACCAGTGGCCACATCGTGGTGCTCAAGGAGGTCCTGGAGGACGGGGTCCTCCTGTACGATCCGTACGGATGCGGCCTCCGAGCGGGGCAGTACCTCAAGAACGGCTCCAAGGCCTATGAGCTGCGCGATCGGTTCGGAGGCGAGCGGGATCTCCTCGAGAAGCGGTGGTCCCGGAGCCCGGAGCGGCTCGCGGAGCTCGACGAAGCGCCACCCGCCACCGAGCTGCACGAGCTGGGCAAGGGGGTCTTCTACAGCTGGGACGAGGTGGCGGCGTACAAGATCGGCACCTCGGCGGTGAGCGTGGCCTCTACCCGGGACCGGGGCCAGGCGTGAGGCCGGGAAGACGGGTCGGGGTGCTGGCGGCCGTCCTGGTGGCCGGGGGCCTTGCCTGTGGCGGCGTCGCCAGCTCGGGCGACGCCTCCGAGACGGCTGCGAGCGGCGGCACGTCCGCCTCGCCCGGGACCCCCGGGGTGCTCGTGCCCAAGTGGATCACCCTGGGCCCCTCGGCCCCCCCCGACCCGGCGCGGACGGGGCCCTGGCTGGCCTTCGACGGGGATCCGAAGACGGCCTTCCTGGATCCGAACGTGGGGCTGGCCGCGAGCCTGGCGGCCCCTTCCGACGTCGCCAGCGTCACGGTCGACCCGGCGAGCCCCACCACCGTGGTCATCAAGGGCCGCGACGAGGCCTACGAGCTCCGCGAGAAGACGGTCGAGCTCGATCGGGCTGGCCCCTCCACCGTGGCGCTGGACTGGCCCGCCATGCGCTCGGTCTGGGTGGCGGCCCCCGGGACGCCCCTGCGGGAGATCACCCTCCGCGGTGTGGGCCCCTCGGCCTCCGCCGAGGGCTGGGAGCGCTACCACGAGCCCCGCGGGGGCCTCGAGGGCTCATCGCCCCGGATCGGCCTGAACGAGACCGGCACCCTGTGGGAGTTCTACGCGGCGGCGGATCGGCCCGTGGCCATGCCCGACGGCGAGGGCGGCCTCTTCGCCGGCCAGGGGGCCGCCGTGTCCTTCGACGGGGGCCGCCTCACCATCGAGACCCGGGACGGCGACCGGCGTACCTGGGACGTCTTCCGCCTCGGCTGCATGCTGGTCGTGGAGGACGTGGTGATGGTGGCCGAGCCATGCGGCCCCACCGAGGGCGGCTGAGCGACCGCGGGCAGGGCGCCGGCCGGGGGCACCGCCCTCACCACCGCCCCCACCCCGTGACGGTGTGCAGGTGGTCGCACAGGACCTCGAGGGAGGGCGAGGGGCGGACGCCCACCAGGAGACCGTGGATCCGGGTGCCGTGGGCCTCGCGGGCGTGGTCGAGCCGCTCTCGGGCGCCGGGGGGGAGGTCGAAGGCCCCATCGGTGACGAGGAGCAGGTCGGCCCGTCCCCAGCCCAGCTCGTCGAGGGTGTCGATCCCCACCCGCAGCGGCCAGTCCAGGTCGGTCCCCCCGTGGAACGACAGGGCCAGCACCCGCAGGAGCGAGGCGATCCCGTCCGGCCCCAGGTCGACGGTCAGGGTCTCCACGTCGCCGGGCCCGCTGAAGAGCACCACCCGGCAGGGCCGTCCCTCGTCGTGGGCGGCGCGGGCCACGGCCAGGACGAGGGCCTTGGCCACCTGCTCGGGTGCGCCCTGCATGGAGCCCGAGGTGTCGAGCAGGACGACCACCGGCCCGCGCTCGGGGAGCTCGCGGGTGGCCCGCTCCAGGGGGGCGGCCTCGGACTGGACCCGCACCACCTCGGGGTGGTGGCCCTCGAGGCGGTAGGTGGCCAGACCCCGCTCGAGGCGGCGGGCGTGCCACAGGCGGCGCAGGAGGGGGCGGGTCAGGAGCGCCGCCTCCGAGGGGAGCATCCGGGCCACCTCGTCGCTGCGGTCGATGCCGCGTGCCTCGTGGGGAGCGCGGGGGGATCGGACCCGCCGGATCTCCTCGGTGACCCGGCGGATGGGATCCACGACCTGCTCGACCACGGTGGCCTGCTCGGCGCCGCGGGGGGCGTTCATGCGACCCAGCTCCCGCACCAGATCCCGGACCTCGGGGAGCTCCTCGAGGAGCCGCTGGAGGCGGGCCACCTCGGTCCAGCCGGTGTGCCGCAGGACCCGGTGGGCCAGGTCGTGGCCCAGCGCCAGGGCGGTGCGGAGATCGCCGAGCACATCGGCCAGGCGACGCCACGCGCGCACCCGCGCTCCCCACCGGGCGTCGAGGCGCTCGGAGAGCAGGGTGCTGGCGTCGTCCTCGGCCAGCCGGGCGGCCTCGGCGGCCAGGCGCTCCGCCTCGTGGGGGGGCAGATCGGCCTCGCCCGGGGCCTCGCCCGACGCCTGCCGGCCCACCCAGCCGCCCGTGCCGTCGTCCTCCCCGCCGCCGCGCACCTCGCCGGTGCGGCTGTCCTCCACATCCAGCGAGGTCCCACCGCCGCTGCTGCCAGGCGGTGCCGGGGGCTCCTCCCAGGTTCGGCGGGTCTTCTCGCGCAGGGCCCGGAGGTGCTCGGCGATGGCCTCCTCACGGCGGGCCTCGGCCTGGGCCACCAGCTCCAGCAGGTCCGCCAGCACCAGATCCACCAGCTCGGGGGCGCCTGGGGTGAAGGGCAGGACGTCCAAGGCCCGCACCGCGTCGGCCAGGGGCGCGTGGAGGCGAGGGCCGGGCCAGTCCGCCGCCTCGGGGAGCCGGCCGGCCAGCAGCGCCGCCCGCCACTGGAGGACACCCCGGGTCCGGGCGCGGACCTCGCCCACCGGGTGGGCCACCACCGGCGCGAAGAGGGCCGCGGGCAGGGCGTCGACCTCGGCGTAGGCACGCTCGAGGGCGTCACCCACCAGGTCGGCGGGCATCAGGAGGCCCGGGTGGGCAGCGCCGCGAAGCCTTCCCGGAGAGCGGCGATCCGGTCGAGGAGCCCGGTGGCCACCTCGCGGCTCTCGGCGAGGGTGGCCTCGGCCTGGCGCGCCACCGCGCCGGGGACCCACAGGTGGGCGCGCAGGACCGCCAGGTCGTCCTGGCGGCGCGCCACGTCGTCCAGGTAGGTGCGCACCGTGTCGGCCAGGCCGTCGAGCTGGGCCACCCAGCCGTCCACGTGGCTGTGGGGGAAGATCCGCGGGCCCATGGCGGCCTCGCGGGCGCGGGTCTCGGTGAGGCGGTTGGCCGGGTCCTCCAGGTAGGCGAAGCGACCGGGCCAGGCGCGGAAGAACTGCCCGCCGCCCCGCTCCGGGTCGAAGAGGTCCAGATCCCCCAGCTCGGACTCGGTGTACCCCGAGCCGTCGGGGCGGGTCCGGTGGACGCGGACCTCCTCGTAGGAGTCCAGGGGCGGCGCCAGGTACAGGGGCCGGCCGGAGGGGTCGGTCCGGGCCACCGAGGCCACGGGCTCCGGGGTGAGGCCGCCGTCCTCGTCCAGGTAGAGGGCGCGCCCCTGGGCGTCGGTGCGCTGGGCCTGCTCGGTGCGGGCCTCCTCGAGCCGGGCCTCCCACGCCGCCACCATCTCGAGCAGCCGGCTCGGCGAGGTGGCCCGCAGCGTCCCCACCCGGGCCCCCCACCACGCCGCCACCGCCTCGCGCTGGGCCGGGTCCTCCCAGGCGCAGTGCTGGATCATCCAGGCATCCCACACATCGGCGGTGGAACGGCCATCGGTGTGGGCCACCACCCGCAGCAGCTCCACCACCTTGCGCAGCCGCCGATCCGAGAAGGCGATCCCCTGCTCGGCCAGCCAGCGGCGCAGATCCTTCAGCAGGTCCCGCAGATCGCCCGTCAGCCCCACGCCCCGGGCCGCCACCCGCACCCCGTCGAGCTCGGCGCGGGTCAGCCGCAGATCCTCGGGCACCTCGCCCGTCTCGTCGCCGGTCAGGTCGAGGAGGGCGTCCACGGCACCCTCGCTCACCGGCCCCACGTAGAGGCGCAGGAGGAAGCGGTCGTACAGGGCCTCGAGCTCCTCGCCCTCGGGCAGCTCGTTGCTGGCGCCCACCACGGTGATGAGGGGGGTCGGATGGCGGATCCCGTCGTTGTCGAAGGCCCGCTCGTTGAGCAGGGTCAGCAGCGCGTTGAGGATGGCGCTGTTGGCCTTGAAGATCTCGTCGAGGAAGGCCACCGAGGCCTCGGGCAGGTAGCCCTGGGTGCGCCGGAGGTACCGGTCGTCCTCGAGGGCCGCGACCGAGAGGGGCCCGAACAGCTCCTCGGGGACGCTGAAGCGGGTGAGGAGGCGCTCGAAGTAGGAGGCATCGGCGAAGGCGCCGCGGAGGCGCCGGGCCAGCAGGGACTTGGCGGTGCCGGGGGGCCCCACCAGCAGCAGGTGCTCGCCCGACACCGCCGCCAGGAGGCCCAGGCGGACGGCCACGTCCCGCTCCACCAGCCCCTCGAGGAGGTGATCGCGGATGGCGGCGAGGCGGTCCTTCAGGTCCATGGGGGCTCCGGAGCGGGCCCCGAGTGTAGCGCGCCCGGGCGGCCAGACCGCCGCCCCTGGGCCCCGTCCGCGGAGCGATCCCGAAACCCGCCTTCCTGGCGCGGTCGAGCCGCCCCCCCACGCGGATACCGGGCCCAGGGGCGCGGTGTGCCTGTCGGGGCCCGGATGTGCCCGGGCCGTGCCGACGCGGTCAGGCAAGCATGACCCGGCGCGGTCTGGAAGGGATCCCACACGGATCTCAGGCCGTTTCAGATCCCTCGTCGTCGGATCCGCGGCGGGCCTCCACCGCGCGGCGGACCGTGCGCAGGGTCTCGAGGCCCAGGGCGCCCGCGCCGATGGCGGCCAGGAACCAGTACATCAGGACGGTGTAGAGCAGCCCGGCCGCCGCCACCCCCTCGGCCTGACCGAAGGGGGAGAGGGCCAGCACCAGGGCCGTGTCGCGGGTGCCGATCCCCGAGAGGGTGATGGGCACGATGCCGGCCAGGATGCTCACGGCTCCGGCGCGGAAGGCCGGCACGAAGGGGACCTGCACCCCCACCGCCCACAGCGTCACCACCAGCATGGCCGTGTTGTTGGCCCAGGTGAGCAGCGAGAGGAGGGTGGCGAGGGCCGCCCAGCCGGGCCGCCGCGCCACCTGCCCGGCGGTCCGGGCCACCCGCTCCCCCAGGTCGGGCCGAAGGGGCACGCGGGGACCGAGCACCGCCAGGAGCGCCGTTCCGCCCACCGCCGCCGCGCAGGCCAGCGCCGCCGCCCCGGTGACCACATCGAGCCCCAGCCCGGTGAGGAGCACCAGCAGGCCCAGGGTGAAGACGTCGATGAGCCGCTCCACCAGGACGGCCCCGAGGAGCACCGTCAGGCCCGAGCCGTCCCGCACCAGGAAGACGGCCCGCACCAGATCACCCCCACGCCCGGGCAGCACCGCGTTGAGGGTGAGGCCCGCCATCACCGCCGACCAGGTCTGCCCGAAGGACCGGGGCAGATCCACGATCCGCACCACCGCCCACAGCTTGAGCCCCACCAGCAGGGTCGCGTTGAGGGCCAGGAGCATGGCCGCGCCCACCCCCCATGGGTCGGCCCGCACCACCGTGGCCAGGGCCTCCCCCACATCGA